>CALXDT010000001.1 GCA_944387125.1 uncultured Oscillospiraceae bacterium
TCTCCCGCAGGGTGATGGCCACCTTCTCAAAGCCGAACTTGTCAGCCAGCTGCTTTGCCACGGACTTGTAGCCCTCGTGGTTCAGGGAGCCGCCGTAAATGTCGGTGTTCTCGGCTTCGATGCCGAACACGTCCTTGGCGTCCTCTTCATTGGAGATGCACACGTCGATGTACTGAGCCAGCTCGGTCATAGCCTTGTTGGCCTCGGCGCGGGTCCACAGCTTGCCCCGGTAGTTCAGGTCGCAGGAGATCTTCACGCCCCGAGCCTTGGCGGCCTTGCAGGCGTCCACGCACATCTGGACAACGTTGGGGCCCAGAGCCGGGGTGATGCCGGTGAAGTGGAACCACTGGGCGCCCTCGAAAATTTTGTCCCAGTCGAAGTCAGAGGGGGAAGCGGTCTGAATGGCGGAGTGAGCCCGGTCGTAGATGCACATGGAGCCACGCTGAGAAGCGCCCTTCTCATTGAAGTAGATGCCCACACGGTCGCCGCACCGGACGATCTTGGTGGTGTCTACGCCGTAGCGGCGCAGGGAGTTGACCGCCGCCTGACCGATGGCGTGGGCGGGCAGCTTGGTGACAAAGGCCACATCCATGCCGTAGTTGGCCAGGGATACGGCGACGTTGGCTTCGCCGCCGCCGAAGGTGAATTCCACATGGTCGCACTGAACAAAACGCTCGTAGTTATAGGGCTGCAGCCGGAGCATCAGCTCGCCGAAGGTTACAATCTTAGCCATTACTTTCTAGCCTCCTTGACAATTTCCACAGACTTTTTGCACAGATCAATGATTTCGTCCCACTTGCCCTCGGTAATCAGCTTATCCGGGCACATGTAGGAACCGCCGCAGGCGACAATCACAGGACAGGCGGCGTATTCCGCCAGGTTCTTCAGGTTGACGCCGCCGGTGGGCATGACCTTAAACATGGGGAAGGGGGCAGACATAGCCTTGATTTTGGCCAGACCACCGGACTGCTCGGCGGGGAAGAACTTCAGCACTTCCAGACCCAGCTTATAAGCGGTATGATAGTCCGTGGGGGTGGTGCAGCCGGGGAAGCAGGTAATGCCCTTTTCCTGGCAGTACTTCACAATCTCCGGATCGAGGCCAGGAGTAACCACAAACTTGCCTCCGGCAGAGATGGTCTTGTCCACCTGCTCCGTAGTCAGGACGGTACCCGCACCGACCAGCATGTCAGGATGACGCTCCAGCATGATCCGCATAGCCTCATCGGCACCGGCAGCCCGGAAGGTGATTTCGGCAACCGGAACACCGCCGGCGCACAGGGCGTCAGACAGAGGACCGGCGTCCCGCTGGGGATTCGTCAGCTTAATGACCGGCACAACACCGATCTCGCCAACACGTTTTTGCAGTTCGTTCATTGGTGAATTCCTCCCATACTCTTACTGTATCAAATCTGTGTTACGACACTACGTTTGATTTTATTATCATACAAAAATTCAGACAAAAAATCAATTGCAAATCACAACAGTGGGAATAATTCCAGCGTAATCACCAAAAGCTCTGCTGGAAATTCTGATATTTTGCCTCTTTACAGACGGCGATAAAGATCAGACCAGGGCGGCGTCCGGAAAGGTTACTTTTTGGGCGCTTTGATTTTGTTGAGCTTGGCGTTCAGATCCAGCAGTTCCTCCTTGGTCATCTTCACGTTCCGGGTGCTGAGCATATTCAGCAGACGGATCAATGTGAAGCCGGAGAGAATCTCCATGAGATTTCCCAGGTTGGAAATGTCAAAGCCGCCGCCGGCATTTTCGCCTTTGGGCATCTTCTTGGAGATCAGGGACATAATCAGCATTTTGCCCTGCAAAGTGGCGAAAACATCTCCGAACTTGCTGTTCAGGGACAGATGCCCCTCTGCTTCGGTAATGTCAAACCAGTTCAGCACAGTTCCGCTCTCCCGGAAGCGATAGGATTCGTTAAATTGTTCGACTTTCCGCAGCTTGCTCTCGTCTTTGCAGTCTCCGGCAGCCGCTGTCAGAACAGTTTCCCCGGCGTTTGGAACATCGAAATAGAAGAAGTGATCCGGCGCTTCTTTCACACCCAGGCTGATGCCGTTGGCAAACAGCTCAACGGTGGGCTGGTTGGAGTAAACCGTAACCTTCGTCACATCCTCCACCCGATCCACATACCGCTTGCCGCAGATGTGCACAAAGGGCTCGTCGCTGAGCCAGGCCTTGTAGGCGTAGAAGGCGTCCTTCTTGTATTTGCGGTCAATGGTTACAAGACCTTTGTGGTTCTGACCGTTCTCACCGCCTTCGTTCCGGGCGTCGCAGCCAAAGTCAAACATATTCCAAACATGGGTCGCCCAGATATACTTCCGGGTGAACAGCTGACGGATCAGCTCCTCGTGGTAGTAAGCCTGGTATTCCTCGGTGTAATCGCCCTGCTGGGGATCGGAGGTGTGCCAGTTCAAAGCCTCGCAGCCATATTCGGACATGCCGATGGGGGTGTTGGGATACTTGGCGTGGAACTTATCGAACCAGGCGCCGTTCATGGAGGTGTCGCCCCCGTACCAGCCAAAGTAATGGTTGTAAGAAACCACATCGGGGATGTGGATATAGGTGCTGTCAATGGGGCAGTTGCTCAAAGCCGCCAGGGTGGTCAGGCGGGTCTTATCCAGCTTGTGGCACAGATCATTGAGGATCCTGTGATTTTCCAGCAGATCCGCGTCCTCGGCGCCGTGCATGGTAATTTCATTGCTCAGTCCCCAGACCACGATGGAGGGATGGTTATAATTCTGAATGATCAGCTCCGTCATCTGACTGACGGTGTTCTGCCTGCCCCCGGGCATATGGTTGGAGATGTAGGGGATCTCGGCCCAGACAATCATGCCCCGCTGGTCGCACAGGTCGTAGAAATACGAATCGTTCTGGTAGTGCGCCAGACGGATGGTGGTAGCGCCTACCTCACAGATCAGATCCATATCCTCCCGGTGATGTTCCGGAAGCAGCGCGTTGCCGATGTCCAGGCGATCCTGATGGCGGCTGACACCCCGCAGAGGATATTCCTCCCCATTCAGGATGAAGCCCCGCTCCGGGTCAATGGCAAAGCTGCGGCAGCCAAACCGGGCAGAAACCTGATCCAGAACCTGACCGTTTTCCAAAAGCTCCGCCGTGCAGGAATACAGGTAGGGATCCTTTCTGCCGTTCCACAAATGGACGTTCTGAATGCGGAAGTTGGCATTCAGCCCGCCTTCGTATTGGCCGATAACCTTTTTGTCCCGGTTCAGGATTTGATAGCGAACCGTTTGTTCAGGCTTGCGGTTGGTCACATATACCTGAACCTCCACTTTGGCATCCGCACCGTCTATGGTTGGCGTGACCTGGATGCCGGGCCCGCCGTGATAGTCCAGATCAAAATGGGATTGGCTGACACAGATCAGATTCACATCCCGATACAGGCCGCCGTAGAAGGTGAAGTCGGCAAACTGGGGATAGACGTGATCGTTGGGGGAGTTGTCCACCAGAATCGCCACCAGATTCTCTTCCCCCATGGCCTCGGTGACATCGGTGCGCCAGGTGGAGTAACCGCCGTCGTGGTGCGCCAGATGCCTGCCGTTCCAGTAAACATCTCCGGAGGAATTGGCTCCGTTGATCTCCAGATAGTATCGATCCGCCTGGGGCAGGTCGGCTTTCTTCACCTGCTTTACATAGCAGCAGGTTCCCCGGTAGTAGTCACCGCCGCCGTCCTGACCGTCAATGGCGTTCCAGGTGTGGGGCAGGTTGACGAAGTTCCAAAGCGCGGGTACTTCCGCGGGAGGCTGAGGAATTCCCTTGGCGAAGGCCCACTTACGGTTGAGGTTACAGACAGTTCTCATGGATTGACCTCCAAATAATCAATTACCACCTCATTCTATCACAATTTCATCCGAGGTTGTAGATAAACTGTAAATTCAGCGGAAAAGAACGTTGACGGATTTGAATATTTTGTCAATTTACTGCCGCTTTTCTTCCGTATGAACGAAAAAGGGCAGTGCTTCACGGAACGTTCAATGCCGCAAAAACAGCGATGCCTTTCCCGCCGGCTCGGTCGGGAAAGGCATCGCCGTATTTGAATTTCAGTTGTTTCGGGCAATTGCTCTCTGGCAGTGAGGCGGCTCCCCGGAAAACCCACAGGAATTATCGACCCAGCAGTTTCTCCAAGGCCGCCAGCTTCAGGCAGGTGCACAGCACGTCCATAGCCTTTTCCAGCTCTTCCACAGGGGGAAGGCTGGGGGCGATGCGCAGGTTGCTGTCTTCAGGATCTTGGCGGTAGGGATAGGTGGCGCCGGCGCCGGTCAGGGTGACGCCTGCTTCCTTGCACAGCTGCCAGACCCGCTTGGCCGTACCGGGCATGGCGTGCAGGCTGACAAAGTAGCCGCCCTTGGGATCGTTCCATCTGGCAAATCCGAGAGGCTTGATCTCCCGGTTAAGATAATCGGAAACCACCTTGAACTTCGGAGCCAGGATGGCGGCGTGCTCCTTCATGATCTCCAGGGTGTGGGCCTTGTCTTTCAGAAAGCGCACATGCCGCAATTGGTTGACCTTGTCATAGGAGATCATCTGTACGCCGAAGATATCGGAGAAATATTTGATGTTCGCTTCGCTGGCGGCCATGCAGCAGATGCCGCCGCCGGCAAAGGTGATCTTGGAAGTGGAGGCAAACTCATAGACCATGTCAGGACGGCCGGCTTCTTCACACATGGAAATGATATCCGGGAAGGGGATATAGTCACCCACAAATTCATGGATGCAATAGGCGTTGTCCCAGATAATGGCAAAGTCCGGGGCGGCGGGCTTCAGGTTCGCGAACCGGCGGATGGTTTCATCGCTGAAAATAATGCCGTCAGGGTTGCTGTACTTGGGAACCAGCCAAATCATTTTTACCTGGGGATCCTTAACGAATTCCTCTACCACGTCCATGTCCGGACCGGTGGGAGTCATGGGGACATACACCAGCTCCGCTCCGTAGAATTCGCCGATCTGGAAATGACGGTCATAGCCGGGGGAGGGGCAGAGGAACTTGACCTTCTCCTCTTTGCACCAGGGACGGGGGCTGTGAAGCAGACCATGGGTAAAGGCTCGGGAGACTACGTCGCTCATCATATTCAGAGAAGCGGCGCCGCCCACAAACACTTGAGAGGGTTTGCAGCCCAGCACATCTGCCCAATATGCCTGAGCACAGGGCAGACCGGACAGCTCACCGTAATTGCGGGCATCGATGCTGCCGTCAAAGCAATCTTCCGGCTTTTGCAATTGCGTCAGCAGACCGCTGACCAGATCCAGCTGCGCCACGGAAGGCTTGCCGCGAGCCATATTCAGGTTCAGATTCTGGGCTTTACAGCCCGCGTAAGCGGTCAGTACATTCTGATACTCCTGCTCCAACTGCTCACGGTTCATGCAAGAATAGGGGGTCACATCTATCATCCTTTCAAGTATCTGGCTGTGTTTTACTGGGTTATTATATGTCTGAAAGCAAAAAAATGCAATATCCATAAGGCAAAAATTTCATTTTTTCAAGAGATTTTGAAGAAATCGGGGATTTACACAAAAGCCGCCTGTTCCTTGGGCGTTTTTTGAACAGTTTCACTCCTTGCATTTTATCCGGTTCTGGCATACAATCATAGTGGATATTGATGAAAATATCGGGAAATCCCGAAAAATTCCGGTGTTCGCTTTGGTAAATTGCGTTTTTTTAGGAAACCTTTGCATCAATCGCCTGGGGCGGAATGCCAGGCTTGCTGCCCCCTCTGTGCAGCGAACAAAGCGGGAAATCCATACAGGACGCTTTTTGAGCCTCCGGCCGTCCGCCTTTGCCGGTTTCATCAGAGGCTCCCTGAAGCGAAAAAATGCACATCGGTTAATCCCTTCTTTCATTTTTAGCAGGAAAGGACTTTTGCCATGCATGATGTTCTGAATGTCCCTGAGATTTTTGGCAGCGACGTTTTCAATGAGGCCACTATGAAGCAGCGGCTTCCTGAGCACATTTACCGGGGATGGAAAAACTGCATCGCCTCCGGGGTGCAGCTTCCTTTGGAAGTGGCGGATGGTATCGCCGAAGGTATGAAGGTTTGGGCCACGGAGAAGGGAGCTACCCACTTTACCCACTGGTTCCAGCCCATGACCGGCATTACCGCCGAAAAGCACGATAGTTTCATCTCTCCCACCGGCGACGGGCGGGTAATCATGGAATTCAGCGGCAAGGAGCTGGTGCGGGGGGAGCCGGACGCCAGTTCGTTCCCCTCCGGCGGCCTGCGCGCTACCTTTGAAGCCCGGGGCTATACCGCCTGGGATCCCACGGCCTGCGCCTTTGTCAAGGACGGCAGCTTATATATCCCAACCTGCTTCTTCTCCTACACGGGAGAATCCCTGGATAAAAAGACGCCCCTGCTCCGTTCTATGGACGAGGTCTCCCGGGAGGCGGTGCGGATTCTGCGGCTGTTCGGGGATTTCCAGACCAAGCGGGTCATTGCTTCTGTAGGTGCCGAGCAGGAGTATTTTCTGCTGCCCAAGGATCTTTATGCCCAGCGGGAGGATCTGCGGCTCACCGGCCGCACCCTTTTTGGCGCACAGCCTCCCAAGGGGCAGGAATTGGATGACCATTATTTCGGAACCATCCGCACCCGGGTTTCGGAGTTTATGCGGGATCTGGATGAACAGCTGTGGCGTCTGGGGATCCTGAGCAAAACCAAACACAATGAGGGCGCTCCCTGCCAGCATGAGCTGGCGCCCATTTATACCAACGCCAACACCGCCTGTGACGACAACCAGATCATCATGGCGACCATGAAAAAGTGCGCGGCCAAACACAATCTGGTTTGTTTGCTGCATGAAAAGCCCTTTGCCGGGGTCAATGGTTCCGGCAAGCACAACAACTGGTCTCTGGCAACGGATTCCGGTAAAAATCTGTTCAGCCCCGGCAAAACGCCCAGCCAGAATGCCCAATTCCTGGTGTTTCTGGCAGCGTTCCTTGCCGGTGTGGATGAGTATCAGGATTTCCTCCGCTGCACGGTGGCCACGGCCAGCAATGATCACCGGCTGGGTGCCAATGAGGCGCCTCCGGCCATTGTGTCCATTTTCCTGGGTTCGGAGCTGAATGCCGTCATTAAGTCCATTATTGACGGCGCCAATTACATTGAGCCGGAAAAAAGCATGCTGCGCATCGGCGTGGATGTACTCCCGGCCATTCCCAAGGACACCACCGACCGGAACCGTACCAGCCCCCTGGCCTTTACGGGAAACAAGTTTGAGTTCAGAATGCTGGGATCTTCCCAGTCGATTGCAGGCCCCAACATTGCGCTGAATACCATCATGGCGGAGGAACTGGGAAAATTCGCGGATGTTCTGGAAAAGGCGGATGACTTTGATACCGCCCTTCAGGATTTGATCTGCAAGGCTCTGAAAGACCACAGCCGGATTATCTTTGACGGCAACGGCTACAGTGAGGAGTGGAAGAAGGAGGCGGTGAGCCGCGGCCTGAGCAATCTGCCCTCCACAGCCGAGGCGCTTCCCACCTACATTTCCCAGAAAAACATTGATCTTGTCACCCGCCGTGGGATTTTCACGGAAAACGAGTTCCGAGCCAGATATGCCATCCATCTGGATTCCTACAATAAGATTGTCAACATTGAAGCCCGCACCATGGTGGACATGGCGCTGCACCAGATTCTGCCGGCGGCGCTGCATTATAGCCGCTCCCTGTGTGACGCGGTGAACGCCAAGAAGGGGCTGGGTGCTTCCTGTCAGGCGGAAAGTCAGCTTATTGGGGATCTGTCTTCCCATACGGATGCTTTGTACAGCGCCATCACCAGGCTGAAGGAGGATATGACGAAGGTTCCCAAGGAGGCACGCGCGGCTTCGCAATACTACCACAGCGTCATTGTGCCGGATATGGAGAATCTTCGGGGGGAGGCGGACATTTTGGAGGCCCTCACGGACAAAGCCTATTGGCCCTATCCCACCTACTCGGATCTGCTGTTCTATTAAATACCCACGCGCTTTCGCAGTGCGCCGCCATTTATGTAGGGCTTCAGCCCATGGGGAATGCGCATCGGCTGCCCCGCAAGGGGCGAGCTGCCGGCATTCCTTAAACCTTCATTAAGATTCCCGCCGCAGGATTGCGCCGCTGCCGGCGCCGTGGTATGCTGTTGGAAATCCAGGAAAGGGAGTGACGCCTTTATGGCAAAGCGGTTTTATGTGCTGTTTCTCCCGGTGTTGGCGCTGATATTGACGGCCTGCGGCGGCGGAAAGGTGGATCAGGTGGAAGTGGCTGCCTGGGAGGCGTCTGAACTGTACACCAACGAGGATATTTCCGACGCCATGGATGTAGTGATCGACTGCTTTCGGAGGGAATACCAAGGCTGCACCCTGACCCAGATCAGCTACCCTGGGGACAATACTCCGGAGGACTTCGGTGCATGTGCCCGGGACTGGGGACTGGATGAGGCCATCATCCTGTATACCTCCTTCGATGTTGGGGAGGACGCCAAAGACGGTGGCTGGGTGCCCGGCGATACCTATACCCGCTGGAAGTGGTACCTGGGTCGGAATACCGGCGGACACTGGGAGATCAAAAACAGCGGATACGGCTGAAAAATACGCAGTCGGCATGAGGTTGCCTCATGCCGACTGCATTTTTTTATTTCTGTGCCAGCAGCTTTTTGGTGCTGCGCCTCCGGGCGGCAGCGCCGTAAGGCGATGCCTTCTTGATGAAAGTGAAATCCTTTCATCAAGAAATCGTATCAGACGCTTCCGGGTGCCGGGGAAATGTCCTCCGGACGGATGATCCGCTCCTTCAGAACCACCGCGGTTCTGGCAGGGAGGTACAGCTCCACATAGTGCCTGCCGTCGAACAGCTTGGTGGGATAGGGGATGTGCTGAATCTGGTTCCAGCCGCCGTACTTCTCATCGTCGGTGGACAGCACTACGGTATACTCGCCGGGGTTGAATACCGGAACCAGAATGTTGGTCAGGGAATGGGTGGGGCTGAAGTTAAAGGCGAACAGAAGGCCGTTTCGATAGAAGGCCAGCACCTTTTCCGGCTGCTTGTTCAGCAGAAGATCGGCCATCTGCTGGTCAAAGATTCGGCATTCCTTGGTCAGGTGCACCATGTCTTCGTCGAAATCGTTCAGCCACTGGTATTTCAGATAACCGTTATTTTTCAGGCTCCACTGCCGGCGGCAGTAGTGGAAGCTCCAGCCGTTGCCCTCCCGGGGGAAGTCAATCCATTCCGGATGGCCGAATTCATTGCCCATGAAGTTTAAGTAGGCCTCGCCGCCGCCGCCCAGAGTGAACAGACGGATCATCTTGTGCAGGGCAATGGCTCGGTCGATCACCGGATTGTGGATCGCCTTGTCCATGTCGGTGTACATGGCGGCGTCTGCCAGACGGAAAATCATGGTCTTGTCCCCAACCAATGCCTGGTCGTGGGACTCCACATAGGCGACGGTCTTTTCGCCCGGACGGCGCAGACACATGTCGCACCACATCTGGAAGATGTCCCAATCGTCGTCGGATTTTTCCTTCACCGTCCGGATCCACATATCGGGAAGTCCCATGCCCAGCCGGTAGTCAAAACCGATGCCGCCGTCCTCAATGGGCAGGCACATACCGGGCATGCCGGACATATCCTCGGCAATGGTGATGGCCTTGGGATTGACCTGGCGGATCAGCTCGTTGGCCAGCTGCAGATAGGTGATGGCTTCTGTATGGGTGTTGTAGGAGAAGTATTTATCGTTGGTATTGAAGTCTGTGCCCAGTCCGTGGTCATGGTAGAGCATGGAGGTAACGCCGTCAAACCGGAAGCCGTCAAAATGGAACTCCGTCATCCAGAATTTCAGATTGCTCAGCAGGAAGTGAATGACGCCGGTTTTGCCGTAGTCGAAGCATTTGGTATCCCACGCGGGATGGTTGCCCTTGGCGCCGTCATGGAAAAACTGCCAGGTGGTGCCGTCAAACATATTGATGCCCTCAGTGGTGTTCTTCACCGCATGGGAGTGCACCACGTCCAGCAGCACCCGGATGCCCATTTCGTGGGCTTTATTGACCAGGTACTTCAGATCCTCGGGCTTTCCGAACCAGGAGGAGGCTGCAAAGAAATTGGATACTTGGTATCCAAAGGAGCCATAATAAGGGTGCTCCATAATGGCCATCAGCTGGATGGTATTGTAACCGGCCTGCTTGATGTGCGGAAGGGTCAGATCCGCAAATTCCCGATAGGTGCCGATTTTGCCTTCTTCCTGAGCCATGCCCACATGCGCTTCGTAGATGTACAGGCTGTCTTCTCCGGTAAAGTCCTTGTCCGTCCAGGGGAAGGTTTTCCGGTCATCCACGATCTCACAGGCAAAGGTGATGGTTTTGGGATCCTGCACCACCCGCCGCGCATAGAGGGGAATGTGCTCTGTGCGGGTCATGTTGGCGTCTACCACGGTTTTGACTTTGCAGCCTTCCCACAGGGCGTCGTCGCCTTCCAGGTAGATTTCCCAGTTGCCGTTTCCAATGGGTTTCAGAGGGTGGCTGGTGGGATTCCAGCTGTTGAAATCGCCTTCCAGATACAGCTGATAGGCGCTGGGTGCCCACTCCCGGTAGTACCAGCCTCCGTCCACATGATGAAAACCAAAGTAATCGTAGGCGGTGGCAAAGTCATTCAGGGTTTGATCGTCTTTCAGCAGGCGCTTTTTTGTTGCCCGGTACAAAAACATCCGCAGATCAATGTCTCCGGCGAAGGGCATGAGCTGCGGATTCAATTCCAGAATTCGATACATAGCGTCACCTTCCAAATTAAAGAATGTCCCAGGGAATCTCTGATGATATCGGCAGGGGGCAGACGCTTGAGATGTTGGCACAGTTGAACGTTCAAAAGGCGGCGGAATCCCGTATGGATTTCCCACAATCCAAACACTGTACAGAAAGGGCAAAAAGATCCGATGCGCAGCCGCGGACGATTTATTCAGAGGTTCTCCAGGAATGGGCGTGTGGATAAAGAATCACACCGTTAATTCTTATTTTAGGAGAAGTTATCATCAATGTCAAGGGTTTTTCACCGGGGTCGGGTGGTCAGTATGTGTCAAGTAATAATTGGCAAGAATCCTTTTCACGAAACCAAGTGAAAAATCTGACTGCATCCGGTAGCACAGGAGCAGGTCACTGTCAAGGCTAAAGTGAACGCCGGGGCGGCCTTGACA
>CALXDT010000002.1 GCA_944387125.1 uncultured Oscillospiraceae bacterium
AGCGCGCCGGGATGGGTCTTGGGAAGGGCGGCTTTCGTTGCGGGAGCAACGAACTCAGCGCCTTCCCAAGTGGGCTTCTTTGGATACTTTCTTGCCCAAACAAGAAAGTATCGCCCCGCAGGGCTGACCAGCGAAACCTTTGCTGAAGCTGAACCCAAACCGAACAAGCCCCCGGCAGGGTGCCGCAGTTCGTCCTTCCAAAAAGCCAAACCCAAAACGCGCCATCCCAAAAAATCAACGCGCCCTGCTGGTTTTTGCAGGGCGCGTTGGTTTACGCTTCGTAGTGCATCTGGGCGGAGAAGATCCGGTGCTCCTGATCTTCCTGCCGCCAGGCGTCCACCTGGAGGCAGTCCGGCGCCAGCAGATCCCAGCGCAGCTGCAGCTCCTGGCCTTCCTTGGCCTCGCTGAGGTAGCACACGGTGAAGTCCTTCAGAACCTTCTGGGCGTGGAAGGCGCTGGGCAGCAGGTCGTCGATCCAGTCCATGTACCGGGTGTTGTTCATGTGGCCGTTGCGATCCAGGTCGGTGAAGCAGACGCTTCGGCTGCGGGTGCTGGTCAGGGGCCTGGCCACCAGGCCGTTGGGGCTGGGCAGCTCTCCGCCCCGGAGGGTGCCCACCACGGAAATGCCGCTGTTCCCCGGGAGGATCATGTGCCGGGTGTCCAGATCCATCAGCACCCAGATGCTGATGGAGCGGAAGCACTCGTTCCCCCCTTCGTCATAAGCCACCATAGACCGGGGATAGGCCACCCGGGTGGTAGGCATCGGCCAGGTCTGCACCCGAATTTTCTCCTGGCGCTCAGGCATCCGCTTGATCTGCACCCGGTGCCGGGTCACTGCCCAGAACAGCCGCTGCCGCGCCAGGGTCTCATAGTCCAGGGACAGCTGGTTGCAGTGCATCCCGGCTACCTCCTGGGCCAGGAACAAAAGGGCGGCCGGTTTCATCCGGCCATACCGATCCGCATACATGTCGTTGATTCGATAGTCCTGTTCAAAAATGGGTTCCATGTTTACATAACCTCGATTTGTTTCAAATTCCCCATCAGCCGATGTCCTCGGACAAGGTCAGCTCCAGCTGATAGTATTCGCCGCTGCGGTAGATGATGGCCGTTACCCGGTCTCCCACCTGGCAGTTGTAGACCGCCGCGGTCAGCTCGTTCATGGTGGTAATGGCGGTGTCGTTGATGCTTACCAGAATATCGCCGCTGCGAACGCCTTTTCCGTAGGCGTCGCTGGCTCTGTCCACCTGGGAAATATACAGTCCCTGGGGCAGGTTGTAATAGTGCTGGTAAAAAACCGACAGAGCTTCCCCGGAGATGCCCAGGGTGGGTCGGCCGGACACATAGCCCTGGCGCACCAGCTGGTCGGTGATCTCCTTGACCGTGGCGCTGGGGATGGCGAAGCCGATGCCCTCCACCCCGTCGGAGTCGGCAAACACGCCGATTTTCATGGTGTTGATGCCGATTACCTGGCCGTAGCAGTTGATCAGAGGGCCGCCGGAGTTGCCGGCGTTCAGGGCGGCGTTGGTCTGGATCAGGGTCATGGTATACCCGCCCACGTCCACATTCCGGTTGATGGCGGAGATGATGCCGTTGGTGTAGGTGCCCCGGAACTTAATTCCCAGGGGATCGCCGATGGCAGTCACCTGATCTCCCACCCGCAGGTTGGCGGAGTCTCCGAACTGAGCCGGGGTCAAATCCTGGGCGTCCACATACAGCACCGCCAGATCGGACAGGGTATCCATGCCCACCACATCCGCGGAGAGCACCCGGTTGTCGGTCAGCTGCACGGTGATGGACGCGGCGTTCTCCACCACATGGGCGTTGGTGACGATGTAGCCGTTTTTGGCGAAGATCACCCCGGTGCCGGTGGTGGCGCCGCCGGGATAGGCCGTGGAGATGGACACTACCGAGGGAATGTTTTTGGTGTAGATTTCCTGAAGGGACAGCCCTTCTTCCTGGGTGCGGTTTTCCACCGCCGCCGGCGCCTGCTGCAAATCCAGGGTAGCGGCGCTGGCTTCCTCCTCCTCCTGCACCGGGACAGGCTCCGCGGCCTCCGACGGGGCAGGAATGGTCTGACTGACAGAAAAGGAGATGGCCACATCTCCTTCCTCCCGGAACTTGATCTGATGGAAGAGCTTCACGTTCAGAATGCCCAAAAGGGTGATGATCCCGCAAAGGAAGATCACCAGGATCAGCAGCAGCGCCACCAGTCCGTTGCGGCTTTTGGGGGGCTTGGTGGGGCCGGTTTCATAGGTTCCCCCTGCTTCATATCGATTACGATCCATTCGATGATCCATAGGATGTTACCTCGCAATGTGGAAGATTCGGAATCAGTTTACCAGAGGCATGGTAAAGGTGAATTCCGTTTTTCCGTCCTTGCTGCTGACGGAGATGTTTTCCCCGTGGCTGCAAACAATGGTTTTGACGATATACAGCCCCAGTCCCCAGCCGTCCCGGTTCTGGGAGCGGGATTTGTCCAGCTTGTGAAACCGGTCAAACACCAGGGGCAGCTCCTCCGGAGGGATGGTTTCCCCGTCGTTGCTGATGGCGATGTAGGCTTTGTTCCCGCCCTCCCGGATCCGGATTCCCAGAGTGCCTCCCGAGGGGCAGAACTTCACGGCATTGTCAATGAGATTGTAGATCACCTGGGTGATGTAGTCCCGGTTGGCGAAGGTGTACACCGGGTGCTCCGGCATATGCACATCCACCTCAATGCCCTTGTCATTGATCTTCTTTTCAAAGGTGATCAGCACCTGACCCACAGATTCCTCCAGGTCAAAGTGCATTTTCTTTTCCTCGGGGATCCCCTGCTCCTGCTGCAGCTGGGAGATATCCAGCATGCTGCGCACCAGGCGGCTGAGCCGCTTGGTCTCCTCGGAGACAATGCGCAGGTAGTGCTCCCGGCGCTCCGGCGGGATGGTGCCGTCCAGAATCCCGTCCACATAGCCGGAGATGGTGGTCATGGGGGTCTTCAGCTCATGGGAAACGTTGGCCACAAACTCCTGGCGCTTGTACTCGCTTTTCTGCAGGGAGGAGGCCATGTTGTTAAAGGCCAGCGCCAGCTCCTCCACTTCCTCGGAATAGTCGTCCTCCACCTTCACCCGGGCCTCCAGATCCCCGTGGCCGAAGGCCGTAGCCGCCCGGGCCATGTCCCGCAGGGGGCGGCTTTCCCGCCGGGCGTAGAGGGATACCGCCAGCACCGAGATCAGAATCACGAACAGCGCCGCGGTGAAGAAGATGTTGTTGATCCGGTTGAGGATCTGATTGGCAAAGGTGGTGGGGGTAGAGATAATCACGATGCCGCTGACCGCGGCATCGTTCATGATGGGCTTGAACACCACATGGCGTTCGTCGGTATACAGTCCCTGGATGACCCCGGTGACGGTTTCCCCCCCGTTGTCAATGATCTTTTGCAGGTATTCCCGGTTCAGCTGCAGCCCCCGATGGGTACACCCAACCTGGGTATCGGAGCACAAAACCACATACCCGCTGCTGTCGCAGAGGACGATGTCCGTGTCCGTCACCTGGGAGATCACGTCCAGGTTCAGCAGGAAATCCCGGTTGTGCAGATTTCCCTCCACGCAGTAGGACTCCGCCAGGTTGGTAACGACGTCCGCGTCCTGCTGCAGCTCGGAAACGGAGGCGTCGGTGAGAAAGTCTTTGATCTGGGACTGAAAGGAGGCGCCCAAAACCGTCAGCGCCAGGAGCAAAATCGCGGCAGCCGTGGTAAAATTCCGGCTGAATGCGCTTTTCATCCCTGCAGCACCTCGAATTTATAGCCCACGCCCCAGACGGTTTTCAGGCTCCACTTGTCGCTGACCCCTTCCAGCTTCTCCCGCAGACGCTTTACGTGCACGTCCACCGTCCGGGAGTCCCCGAAGTAGTCGAAGCCCCAGACCTCGTCCAGCAGCTGGTTGCGGGTGTAGACCCGGTTGGGCGAGGAGGCCAGATAGTACAGCAGCTCCATCTCCTTGGGGGGCGTATCCACCTTCCGGCCGTCCACCGTCAGCTCGAAGGCGTCCATGTCAATCACCAGCTTGTCGAAGACCAGCCGGCGCGCCTTCTTCTCCACGCTGACCCCGGAGGCGCGGCGGAGCACCGCCTCAATCCGGGCCAGAACCTCCTTCATTTCAAAGGGCTTGGTAATATAGTCGTCGGCGCCGGTTTTCAGCCCCGCCACCTTGTCGTCGGTCTCGCCCTTGGCGGTGAGCATGATCACCGGGGTCTGGGATTCGGCCCGGATGGCCTTGCAGACCCCCCAGCCGTCCATCACTGGCATCATCACATCCAGCAGCACCAGATCCGGCTTGATGGCGCGGAACTTGGCCAGTCCCTGGCCGCCGTCGGCGGCTACCGTCACGGCGTAGCCCTCCTTCTCCAGATACATTTGCAAAAGCTCCGAAATATTGCGATCGTCTTCTACGATCAGAACAGAAACAGCCATAGTGGGATCCTCCTGTTATCTTCTTGTATAATTGTATTATACCGCAAAATACCGGATTGAGGTGAACAATTTGTAAAGAGTTACGGCGGTTTTTTTCGGCGGTAAGTTCTGCTTGCAAAACCCCGTGGTTGGGAGTATGATAAGGGCGAGACATATCTTGGAAAGGTAAGGAAAGCATATGCTATTGGAATGCTTAAAAGCGGTTCTCTTCGGCATTGTGGAGGGCGTCACCGAATGGCTGCCCATCTCCTCCACCGGCCATCTGATCCTGCTGAACGAATTCGTTCGGCTGGACGTTTCCGAGGAATTCGGCAGCATGTTTGACGTGGTAATCCAGCTGGGCGCCATTCTGGCGGTGGTGGTGCTGTTTTTCTACAAGCTCAACCCCTTCGCCCCCTCCAAAAGCCCCGCGGCCAAGCGCCACACCTGGGAGCTGTGGAGCAAGGTGCTGGTGTCCATCATCCCCTCGGGGATCGTGGGCATCGCTTTGGACGACTGGATGGACGCGAATCTGCACAACGGCATCGTGGTCTCCATCGCCCTGATCGTCTACGGCGTGGCCTTCATCCTGGTGGAGCGGATGAACCGGGGCAGAAAGCCCCGGATCCAGGACGTCCACCAGATCGATTACAAAACCGCCCTGTATATCGGCTGCTTCCAGTGCCTGAGCCTGATCCCCGGCACCTCCCGCTCCGGCTCCACCATCCTGGGCGCCATTTTGCTGGGCGTGGGGCGCAGCGCCGGCTCTGAGTTTTCCTTCTTCATGGCCATTCCCACCATGCTGGGCGCCAGCGCCATCAAGATGCTGAAGTTCCTGTTAAGCGGCATTGCCCCCACCGGCACCGAGATTCTGGTGCTGATCATCGGCTGTGTGGTATCCTTCCTGGTGAGCATGGCGGTGATCAAGGGGCTGATGGAATACGTCCGCCGCCATTCCTTCTCGGTCTTCGGCGTATACCGGATTGTTCTGGGCGCCGTGGTGCTGATCTATTTCCTGTGCAACCCCTGAATGAAAGGAGAAATATGATGGAATACACTGTAGAGAACGAATATCTGAAGCTCACCGTAACCACCTGGGGCGCCCAGGTCAAAAGCGTCCTGCGCAAGTGCGACGGGGTGGAGCACATCTGGCAGGCGGATCCGGCGGTATGGGGCTATCACGCCCCCATCCTGTTCCCCCACGCGGGCCGGACGGTGGACAACAAAATCGTGGCCAAGGGCCGCGCCTATGAAACCGCCCAGCACGGCTTCGCCCGGCTGATGGAGCATTCCCTGGCGGCCATGGACGAAACCTCCATCGTCCTGGAGCTGTGCTCCAGCCGGGAGACTCTGGAGAAATTCCCCTATGAATTCCGGCTCCAATCCACCTTCACCCTGGAGGGGGACAAGGTGCACCACACCCTGACTGTGGAAAACCAGGACGATGAGGAGCTGCCCTTCGGCATCGGCTATCACCCGGCCTTTGCCATTCCCTTTGACGAAGCCCACCAGGCCGGGGACTATGAGCTGCGGTTCTCGGAAACAGAGTCCCCCATCTGCCTGAACTGCCAGCCCAAGGGGCTGCTCCACGGGGATATTTATCACCTGGGCGCCAACATCCGCTCCATCCCCATTGATGAAACGCTCTTTGCCAACGACAGCCACTGCATGGTAAACCTGCGCTCCAAAACCCTGGGCATTTACGAGCGGGATACCGGCCGGGCGGTGGTCTGCGACATTTCCCGGTTCCCCTATACCCTGCTGTGGAGCAAGCCCGGGGTGCCCAAATTCATCTGCATCGAGCCGTGGCACAGCCTGCCCAGCCCGGAAAACGGCAGCGCCCGCTGGGAGGAAAAGCCCGCCGCCGCCATTCTGGCTCCCGGCGAATCCTGGAGCTGCACCCTCACCACCGCCTTCCTCCGGTAAGGGCGGGGGCAAGACCGTTCCCATCCCCCCGGACAGCGGCTGTTCCCTTTCCGATGCTCCCCCGGAGAACCGGTTTTATAAAGCGGTGCTGTCCGTCTATGAAAACCACCTGATGAACGGCGCCAGCGCGTCCGCGTTCTCCCCCGATGCCCCGGAGCTGCGGAAGCCCTTGCCAGCCCAGTACATTCCAAAAAGCGGAGGAATCCATCGAGGATTCCCCCGCTTTAAGCTGTCGAAAATCCCCTGCGGGGCTTTTCGACAGATTTTTGCAGGTAAGCTGCGCGCACTCCTTGTACGCCTTTGGCGTACAACTGGCACACTGCGCAGCCTGAGAGGTATTTTCTGCCAGGTACAGAAGGTGAATTGCCCCGAAGGGGCAAGAGAGGCCACCCTGGGGTGCGCCCCGACAGAAAATGAATTTGAATTTTATTTGCCGCAATGCGGCAAATTCTGCGAAGATTTTTCGACGGTCTGAACGCGGCGGGAGGCAACCCCGCCGCGTTTTTCTCGCTGCTTCAGGATTTTCTCAGGAGCAGGGAGATTCCAGATATCCCCCTTGCCCGTCCCGCAGCCGGGGGATGTGTCCCAATCCCCAGGCGCACAGCCGCTCCGTCAGAATGGCCGCGGCGGAAATCAGCAGCACGGGAGGGATTGTCCCGGGCAGCAGCGGCGGCAGGGACAGGACGGAGGGGAACAG
>CALXDT010000003.1 GCA_944387125.1 uncultured Oscillospiraceae bacterium
AGATGGCTGTCAAAACAGAACCCGGCTTACAGATCTGCGTTGCAAAAGCGCCGCCCCCAGGGGCGGCGCTTTAGGCTGTCGAAAATCCCCTTCGGGGCTTTCCGACAGATTTTTGCAGGCTGCTTCATGCACTCCTTGTACGCCGAGGCGTACAACTCGCACACTGCGCAGCCTGAGAGGTATTTTCTGCCAGGTACGCGCCCCGACAGAAAATGATTTGAATTTTATTTACCGCAATGCGGCAAATTCTGCGAAGATTTTTCGACGGTCTGCGCGCCGCCCTCAGGGGCGGCGCTTTGATATTGTATGGTGCATTAAAAATTCAATGCATCTTGTGTCATAGTCTAATGGATGGATCGAATACTATAATGGAAAAAAACAAAGGAGTATCGATCCAATGCACCAGTTTTCCACAACGCCCCAGGCTCCCCTGGGGGTTCTTTCCCAGCGAAACCAGTTCATGGAGCTGATGAAATTCATCGCCTCCTTTTTTGTCGTATTCATCCACGCCCCCTTCCCGGGCAGCTTCGGCAGCTTTCTGTATTCCATGGGGCAGTTTGCGGTGCCTATGTTTTTCATGATCACCGGGTATTTTAACTTTGGCGCCACCGATGCGCAGGTTCGCCGCCGGGCAAAGCACCTTTTCCGCCTGTTTCTCACAGGCGCCCTGATCCGGGTAATTCTCTCCTGCGCGGCCGTTGAGCTTCGGGGGGGCAGCACCGTTGCCTACCTGATCTCCTACATCCCGGAGCCGGATGAGATCATCCGGCTGCTGGTTCTCCACCGGCCGCCCTATACCGGGCACCTTTGGTTCTTGGTGGGAATGCTGGCCTGCTACGGGATCTTCGGCGCTGTGGTTCGGTTCCAGGGGGAGACATCCCGGAATTACAAACCCTTCTATTGTTTGAGCCTCTCCGCCTTTGCGGTGTATTTCGCGGTGGAAGTGGTCGGGCCTGTAGCCTCCCCGGAAGGCAGCGGCCTCACCGGCTACAACGGCTGGTTTCTGGGACTATCCATGTTCGGCATCGGTTTGTTTATGCGCCAATATCAGCAGCGGCTGACCCAAGCCTTCGGGCTGACCGGGAAGAAACTGATCCTCTGGCTCCTGGCCGGGCTGGCCGTCACGGTGATTCAGTGGTACGGCGTCAGCGGGCAGCCCCTTTTCGGGATTCTGATCTTTGTGTTCAGCCTGATGTTGCTGATGATCCGGTTTCCCAAGCTGATTCCCACCCCCGGGGCGGACAGGTTCTTCTCCGCTCTGGGCAAGCTGTCCATGTGGATCTATCTGGTGCATCTGCCCCTTCTGACATTTTATGGGCAGATTTTTCAAAGCACGCTCCAGAATCTGCTGGGGGCGAAAGAGCCATGGCTGTATCCGCTGCTTCTGGCGGCAGCTTCTCTGGTTCTTTCCCTGGTGCTGTACCTTCTGGCGCCTCTGGGGCGCCGGCTCCAAAAAGCAGTGGGCAAACAGTAAGCAAACCGGCAGGGGTTCTCCCCTGCCGGTAAATTTTATTCCGCTTCCGCCTCCTGGGGCTGCTGCACCGGCACCAGGCCGGCCACATCGGACACAGGCAGGGAGAAGGCAATGCCCTTGGCCTTTTTGGCCATGCCCATTTCCTTGTAAATGGCGTTGAGCACCTTGTCCCGAAGCTCCCGCTCCACCACGGTCATCAGAATCTCCTTATCCTGATGGAGGGTAATGCCGAAGAAGGCCGCCGCCTCCTCCCGCAGCACACCCCGGGCGTTGAGAATGGTGCCGCCCCGGACGCCCTGCTCCCGGGCGATATCCATCACATCCTCGGCGTATCCGGAATTGACGATGGCAAAAATCACTTCATAGTCGTTGGTCTTCATATCACACTTCCCTCCTGTTGTTGCTGAGAAAACGGTACAGATTTACGCCGATGACGCTGCTCAGAGGCACGGCAAAGGCAATCCCCTTGCCGCCCCGGATGGTGGCAAACTTGTCCTCCAGACAGTTCATCACCTCGTCTGTCATATCCTCCCGGATGACGCTGAGCACCACGGCCTTCTGCTTGTTCAGCCCCAGCAGCTCCACCAGCTCGGAGGTGGCAGTGCCCATGCCGCCCATAACCAGCTGACAGTTCACGTCAAACTGGCTGATCACATCCAGATAGAATTCCCCCTTGGGTCGATCCACCACGGTAAACAGGAGCTTGAGCTTTTTGATTGCGGTTTCATGGATGGTATTGTTCATATTGCGCCTCCTGTTACATAAAGTTGATGATCTGCTGGTCGTCGGCATCCAGGATCCGCTTCATCGCCCGGTGCTCGCTGACCTTTTCCGCTACGATTCCCCGGAAGCCCAGCAGCTGAATGGTGATCAACGGCGCCATGGCAACCAGCGCCACTACCCCAAAGGCGTCCCGCAGCACCGCGTCCGCCCCCTGAAGCCCCACACAGGCGCCAATGGCAAAGGGCAGAATGAAGCCGGAGGTCATGGGGCCGCTGGCCACGCCGCCGGAGTCAAAGGCAATGGCGCTGTACACCGGAGGCACGAACAGGGAAAGCGCCAGGGAGATAAAGTAACCGGGAACAATATAATAGACCAGGGAAAAGTCATAGACAATGCGCACCATGGACAGGGCGATGGCGGAGCCGACGCCGATGCACAGGCCGAAAATCATGGAGCGTCTGGAGATCAGGCCGCCGGTGATTTCCTCCACCTGGCCGTTGAGCACATGGATGGCAGGTTCCGCCAGAACCACCAAAACGCCCACCACTAGTCCGAACACGATCAGGAACGCCTCACTGATCTGGGACAGCTGCAGCCCCAGCTTGTAGCCCACGGGCATGAACCCCACGTTGACGCCGGTGAGGAACAGCACCAGCCCCAGATACGTAAATACAACCCCCACCGCGATCCGGTACAGGCGCTTCCGGGGCAGCTTCAGAAAGAGCACCTGGCACACCAGGAAGAACACCACAATCATCCCCAGGGCGATGGCAACCTCCTTGCAGGTATGCCCCGCGGTATGTAAAAAGCTGCCCAAAATATCCCCATCGACAGAGTAATCAGGAACGGTATATGTCAGCGTGTTGGTGGAAAAGATCCCCAGGATCAACACTGCCAAAACAGGGCCTACGGAGCACAGCGCCACCAGGCCGAAGGAGTTTTCCTTGCTTCTCCGATTGCCCAGCACGCTGGAAATACCCACACCCAAGGCCATGATAAAGGGCACGGTAATGGGTCCGGTGGTCACGCCGCCGGAATCAAAGGCCATGGGCAGCAGCGCGCCGTTTCCGCTTTCCACCAGCAGCAGCGCCATGGCAAACAGCAGCATGTAGAACAGCATGAGAATATGAGACAGGGATTTCTGGAACACGATTTTCAAAATGGCAATCATCAAAAAGGCGCCCACGCCGATGCCAACACAGTAGATCAGCACCGTCCCGTTGATCACGCCGGCAACCTGATTGGCCAAAACCTGCAGATCCGGTTCCGCGATGGTGATCAGCAGGCCCATGACAAAGCACACGCCCAAAAGCAGTCCCAGCCGCCGCTGTCTGGACAGGCCGGAGCCAACCTGGGATCCCATGGGCGTCATAGCCAGATCCGCACCCATGTTAAACAAGCCAATGCCCAGGATTAACAAAACCGCTCCCACCGTAAAGGTTATCATTTCCGTACCGGAAAAGTTTACCAGCGGTGTCAGCGCCAGCAGGTAGACGATCAGCGTCACCGGCAGCGCCGAAACCAAAGACTCAGCAATTTTCCCACGCAGTTCCTTCAAAACATCACCTTCTCAAAGTCAGAATTTGCGTACATTATAACATAAATGTTCCCTCCTGCCAACCACAAAAGGGACAAGTTACACATTTTTCACATTTCTTTTCACGATTTGCCCCTGGGGAACAGCGGCAGAGGGCAGGTAAATCCGCCCCGGGGCGGCGGATTCCCCGGACGTTTGCTCCGGCTCTTCCCGGAATTTGGCGCCGGATCCCGTTTGCCCACTGGTCAGCCCTTTGAAAACGCTTCGCAGCCGGCGGCTTCAGAATACAAAAAACCCCCGGCCAATGGCCGGGGGCATATGCGCTTGGAGAATTAGTCCAGGATCTCGGTGACAACACCGGAACCGACGGTACGGCCGCCTTCACGGATAGCGAAGCGCAGACCCTTCTCGATCGCGATGGGGGTGATCAGCTCAACGTTCATAACCACGTTGTCGCCGGGCATGCACATCTCAACGCCTTCGGGCAGGGAGATGATGCCGGTCACGTCGGTGGTACGGAAGTAGAACTGAGGACGATAGTTGTTGAAGAAAGGAGTATGACGGCCGCCTTCTTCCTTGGACAGGACGTAAACCTGGCCGGAGAACTTGGTCAGAGGATGGATGGAGTTGGGCTTGCACAGAACCTGGCCGCGCTCGATGTTCTTCTTGTCGATACCACGCAGCAGAGCGCCGATGTTGTCGCCGGCTTCGGCGTAGTCCAGCAGCTTGTGGAACATTTCGATGTCGGTCACGACGGTGTTCAGCTTGTCCTCACGCAGGCCGACGATTTCCACGGGCTCGTTCTTCTTGATGACGCCACGCTCCACACGGCCGGTAGCCACGGTGCCACGGCCGGAGATGGTGAACACGTCTTCCACGGGCATCAGGAAGGGCTGGTCAGCCTTACGGTCGGGAGTGGGGATATAGTCGTCAACAGCGTCCATCAGCTCCTTGATGCAGGCATACTCGGGAGCGGTGGGATCGTTGGACTCGGAGATCAGAGCGTTCAGAGCGGAGCCCTTGATGATGGGGATGTCGTCGCCGGGGAACTCGTAGAAGGACAGAGTCTCACGGATCTCCATCTCAACCAGCTCCAGCAGCTCTTCGTCGTCAACCAGGTCAGCCTTGTTCATGAACACCACGATGGAGGGCACGCCCACCTGACGGGCCAGCAGCAGGTGCTCCTTGGTCTGAGCCATGGGGCCGTCGGTAGCGGCGATAACCAGGATGGCGCCGTCCATCTGCGCAGCACCGGTGATCATGTTCTTGATATAGTCGGCGTGACCCGGGCAGTCAACGTGGGCGTAGTGACGCTTGTCGGTCTCGTACTCAACGTGGGCGGTGTTGATCGTGATACCACGAGCCTTCTCTTCGGGAGCCTTGTCGATGGAAGCGTAGTCCTCGAACTGAGCCTGACCCTTCATAGCCAGATACTTGGTGATAGCGGCGGTCAGAGTGGTCTTGCCGTGGTCAACGTGGCCGATGGTGCCGATGTTAACGTGGGGCTTATTTCTCTCAAACTTCTGCTTTGCCATTTGAAATATTCCTCCTGTTATCGTTGTAAATTTTAAAAAAATACAAACTAGGTTCTTGTGTCATCGCACAGCACATACATCATACTACACAACCGGCGGAAACACAAGAGAAATTTTTAAATTTCTTGCGAAATTATTGTGACGTAAGGGGGATAACCCCCCTTGCGCAATGGGTTTTCTTTACTCCTTGCCCCGAGCCTTGATGATCTCTTCAGACTTGGACTTGGGCAGTTCGGAGTAGTGGCTGGGCTCCATGGAGTACTGGCCGCGGCCCTGGGTCTTGGAACGCAGGTCGGTGGCGTAGCCGAACATCTCCGCAAGGGGCACATTGGCGTCCACCTGAACGGAACCGGTACGGGTGATCTGACCCAGAATGTTGCCCCGGCGGGCGGTAATATCGCCGATGACCACACCCATGTAGTCGTCGGGAACCACCACAGCCACCTTCATGATGGGCTCCAGGATGGCCGGATTGGCCTTCCGGCAGGCTTCCTTGAACGCCATGGAACCGGCAATCTTAAAGGCCATTTCGGAGGAGTCCACTTCGTGGTAAGAGCCGTCGAACAGCGTAACCTTCACGTCCACAACGGGGAAGCCCGCAAGCACACCGGCCTGCATGGCGCCCTGAATGCCGGCGTCAACAGCGGGGATATACTCCTTGGGAATCGCGCCGCCGACCACAGCATTGATAAACTCGTAACCCTTGCCGGGCTCGTTGGGCTCCACGCGGATCTTAACGTGACCGTACTGACCCTTACCGCCGGACTGACGGGCATACTTGGTGTCCTGCTCCACGCTCTTGCGAATGGTCTCTTTGTAAGCAACCTGGGGCGCGCCCACGTTGGCTTCCACCTTGAACTCCCGCAGCAGACGGTCAACAATGATCTCCAGGTGCAGCTCGCCCATGCCGGCGATGATGGTCTGACCGGTCTCCTGATCGGTGTAGGTCTTAAAGGTGGGATCTTCTTCCGCCAGCTTGGCCAAAGCGATGCCCATCTTTTCCTGACCGGCCTTGGTCTTGGGCTCGATGGCAACCCGGATAACCGGCTCGGGGAAGACCATGGACTCCAGGATGATGGGGTGATCCTCGTCGCAGAAGGTATCGCCGGTGGTGGTGTTCTTCACGCCCACCACGGCAGCAATATCGCCGGCGTAGACGGTATCAATGTCCTCCCGGTGGTTGGAGTGCATCTGCAGCAGACGGCCCATGCGCTCCTTGGTGCCCTTGGTGCAGTTGAGCACGCTGCTGCCCTTCTCCAGGACACCGGAGTATACCCGGAAGTAGCACAGCTTGCCCACATAGGGGTCGGTAGCGATCTTGAAGGCCAGCGCGGAGAAGGGAGCGGTATCGGAAGCGGGACGGAAATCCTCTTCCTCCGTCTCGGGGTTGATGCCCCGAATGCCCTTCTTGTCCAGGGGGCTGGGCATATAGTCCACAACCGCGTCCAGAACTTCCTGAACGCCCTTATTCTTGTAGGAAGTACCGCAGACGATGGGAACCATTTCGTTGGCGATGGTGGCCTTACGAATGACGGCCTTGATCATCTCCACGGGGATCTGTTCGCCTTCCAGGTACATCATAGCCAGGTCGTCGTCAAAGGTGGAGACGGCGTCCATCAGCTTTTCACGGTACTCGTTGGCCAGATCCACCATGTCCTCGGGGATCTCTTCCACACGGACATCCTTACCCAGTTCATCATAGAAGACGTTGGCCTTCATAGTAACCAGGTCGATGTTGCCCTTGAAGAACGCCTCGGAGCCGATGGGCAGCTGGATGGGCACCGCGTTGCACTTCAGACGGTCGTCGATCATCTCCAGCACCCGGTAGAAGTCCGCGCCCATGATGTCCATCTTGTTGACGTAGATCATCCGGGGAACCTTGTACTCGTCGGCCTGACGCCAAACGGTTTCGGTCTGGGGCTCCACGCCGCCCTTGGCGCACAGAACGGTAACGGCGCCGTCCAGAACACGCAGGGAACGCTCCACTTCCACAGTGAAGTCCACGTGACCCGGGGTGTCGATGATGTTCAGCCGGCAGCCCTTCCAGAAACAGGTGGTGGCGGCGGAGGTGATGGTAATACCACGCTCCTGCTCCTGCACCATCCAGTCCATGGTGGCGGAACCGTCGTGGGTCTCGCCGATCTTATAGTTCTTGCCGGTGTAGAACAGGATACGCTCAGTGGTAGTGGTTTTGCCGGCATCGATGTGAGCCATGATGCCGAAGTTTCTTGTATTCTCCAGAGAATACTGTCTAGGCATTGGTTATCTCCTTTTTTACCAGCGGAAATGGGCGAAAGCCTTGTTGGCTTCGGCCATCTTGTGAACGTCTTCGCGCTTCTTCACGGAGGCGCCGGTGTTGTTGGCGGCGTCCATGATCTCAGCAGCCAGCCGCTCCTTCATGGTGTTTTCGCTGCGGGCGCGGCTGTAGTTGGTGATCCAGCGCAGCCCCAGGGTCTGACGGCGGTCAGGACGCACCTCGATGGGCACCTGATAGGTAGCGCCGCCGACACGGCGAGCCTTCAGCTCCACGGCGGGCATGATGTTTTCCATCGCCTGCTGGAACACTTCCAGGCCGTTCTTGCCAGTTTTGTTCTCTACGATTTCGAAAGCACCATAGACGACCTTCTGAGCAACGCCCTTCTTGCC
>CALXDT010000004.1 GCA_944387125.1 uncultured Oscillospiraceae bacterium
AAGTGGAAACCCGGACGCCGTCCGCGAACAGATCCTCGGAAGGCAGCACATGATAAAATATACCTGCCGCCGAATCCAGACTGTCCACGCCATTGATATCAATATCCGCGCTGTCTTCACAGGTCAAATCCCCCTCCTGGTCTACCAGGCATTGCCACGCCGCCAGATGACCTCCGCTTTTCACGGTGACGCCGCCCCCTTCCGATGTACGCAGAACGCCCGGCTCCAATTCCAGAGATCCACCGGAGGAAATTTCCACCTGACCGCCGGAACCCACCGTCATCAGACCGGCCATATTCACAGAGGCCCCATCGGAAATGTACAGCGGTTTGGTCAGATTTACCGTTGTTTGCGCAAACAAATCCACAAAACTGCCGGTGGGAATGGTAATCGAGCGAACGGCGTTGTCGTCCAGCGCCGCCAGAAAACCGCTCTCATCAGACACCTCCACATCTCTGACCTCACCAACGGCTTCGCTGACCGGCGGCCGGCTGCCCTGCACCGTTTCCGCAGCTTGCGTTGGGGTGGGCGGGATGGCGTCGTCCTTTCCTCCCATTGCAGCGATGCCAATGGCAAGCAGCACCACAGCCGCCGCGCCTGCCGCTATGGCCAGCTTTCTGGTGTTTTTCTCAGGCTTCGGAGCAGGGATGTCGATATCATCCGTGTGACCGATATCATCATCGATATGCTTCGGATCCTCGTCATCATTGTCATCGGCAGGCGGCGCATGATACAATGCTTCGTAAAAGGTTGCCACAGACTGATAGCGGCGCTTGGTAGAAAGGGACAACGCCCGCAGCAGAGCCGCTTCCTGTTCTCTGGTGATATTCGCGCCAAGCTGACGGGGCGGAACCAATTCATCCTCCAAAATGCGATCCAGCGAGGCCGGCGGCACCTTGCCGGTAAGACAGAAGTAAATGACCGCCGCCAGCGCGTAAACGTCCGTCCATGGTCCCTGCCCCTTGCGCTGATACTGCTCCACAGGCGCATAGCCCTGTTTCAGAGCCACCGTCATGGTTTCCGTGCCTTTGATGGATTCTCTGGCACAGCCAAAATCCAGCAGCCGCACCCGGCCCTTCTCCAGCATGATGTTGTCGGGGCTGATATCCCGATGGATCAGACCCGCCTGATGCACCGCGTCCAGTGCCGAAAACAGCGGTTCGATCATGGGAAACAGTTCCTGTGCTGAGAGCTTGCCGCCCCGCTGCGCCACCAGCGTTTTCAGGTCTGTGCCCTGAATATACTCCATGACAATGTAGGCCGTGTTGTTGGCCTCAAAGAAATCCTTGGCGGCCACAACGGTGGACAGCTTTTCCATACGGGCCAGGCTTCTGGCCTCTCGCAGAAAACGCTGGATTCCCTGGCTGTAACTGTCCTGACTTTTTCCTGTTCTGGTGATTACCGTCAGGCTGTTGTCGGCATAGCGTGAGACTTGATCCACAGGGAAATATTCCTTGATGGCTACCTTGGATTCCAGCCGCAGATCACAGCCAATATAGGTGATACCGAAGCCGCCCTCTCCCAGCACACGCCCGATCAAATAGCGATCCATCAAAATCGTTCCGGGCGGGATGTGATGGGGTGACGGAATATAGCTCCCCTGCTTGAGACTGCAGTTTTTGCAAGCCTCCCCCGGCTGAACCTTACTCATACAATATGGGCAAAAGCCAGCCTGCGGATTTTCTTTTGTATACACCGGCATAAATTCGCCCCTTTCAGTGATTTCGGTTTCTATGGAAGATGGCCGCCAGCTTTTTCCAGAACGATGGCTTTGGGACAGGCGGAATCGGCGGAATCGGATCGATGTCGATCATATCCCCCAACGCGTCCAGCAGCTGCCCCATGGTTTGTGTGCGCTGCTTGGGCTGAACAGCCAGTCCGTGCATGATGGCGTCCTCCTCCTCCTGGGTAAGCCCCACGCCCAGGGAAATGGGCGAGGGCAGATTGCTGCTTTCATCATACAGCCGATCCGGAGCAGGCGTTGGCATGCTGCCGGTGAGAAGATAGTACATCGTTGCGCACAGGGCATAAACGTCCGTCCATGTGCCCTGCCCGCCGGAGGTGTACTGCTCTATAGGGGCAAAGCCGGGCTTGGCCAGCATCGTCAGCTTGCGGTTTTCCTCCATCCGTCTGGCAGCTCCAAAGTCGATCAGCTTGATCCGATCCTCGGTGGTCCAGATCAGGTTATCCGGAGCAATGTCCCGGTGGAGCATCCCCCGCTGATGAAGCTGCTCCAGATCCGCGATCACCGGACGCAGCTTGGGCAAAAGCTCCTCCGCGGGAATGCGGCCGCCGCAGGCTTCCGCCTTTGCTTTCAGGGACATGCCGTCCAGAAATTCCATAACCAGATAGGCTGTTCCGTTTTCATGAAAGCAATCCATTACCTTTACGACCGTGTTCAGATCGTCAATTCCCGCCAGCATTCTGGCCTCGTTGCTGAAGGACTGCAGCCCCTTTTGATAGACCGCTTCCCTGTCTGTCTTCGGAACCACCTGTTTGCCAGTAACCCGAACGACCCAGGTAAGGGGGAAGTATTCCTTAATGGCCACCCGTTCTCCCAATTGGCTTGTGGCCTCGTAGGTTATGCCAAAGCCGCCCTGACCCAGCACACGACTTATGCTATAGGATTTCAGGGTTCCTGTCAAGCCGGTTCCGGGACACAGGCACAGATTTTCGGTATGGTCGCCCACCCTCATACGCCTCCTCTGCTTCCGATTTGAAAGGTCTCCTTGGGAGACGCCAAATAGAACTGCTCTCCCGGCTGCAGCTCAATTGCCTGATTGGAAGCCAGACGCTGACCATCTTTCAGGAACGTCCCATAGCTGGCACCCAAATCCTTGAGATAGAGCTTTCCGTTTACGCAGAGAAGCTCACAGTGGACGCGGCTGATGCCCTGCGTTCCCTCGGGATACACAATTTGACACTGGGTTGTATCCCGTCCGATTCTCACAACGCCGTTGACGGCATAGCGCTTCCCGGCAAAATGGCCGGTGATGCCCTGGATCCGGAAACCGGAATCATTGGCAATGGGCGTCGAAGTGGGCTGGATCGGCGGATCGGGCTGGAAAGGAGCCGGCTCCGGAGAAGGATTCCGGGGCTTCTTGCGGCTTTTGATCAGGAGCAAGACCGCAGCAGCCAGCACAAGGACTGCCGCACCCACCGCAACGGGAACCATGGGAAAATCCGAACCGGAGGATACATCTGCCGCAATCCCATTTTCCTCGCAGAAGGCGCGTATGTAATCCACCGTGATGGCATAGTTCATGCTTTCGCTGTCGTCGGTGCCGTAGGTATTGATGCCCACCACACAGCCGGAGGAATCTACCAGCGGGCCGCCGGAGTTGCCGCCGTGAATGGTAGCATCGTGCTGAATCACCGCCACATTACGCTCAGAGGTCAGCGAGGTGAAGCGGGAGACGGTGCCTGTTGTGACCGTTACATCGCTGATGTCTCCATTGCGGGCTTTGCTGTAGGTATAGATGGGCAGCGAATACACATTCCCCTCATATTCATACGCATAGTCATTTCCGGAATACTGGATACCGCTGGAGGTGGAAATCTCATCACTGAGTCCGGGATAACCCAGGGCGTAAATGGTCTCGGCTACGGACAAATCATCCACCCCTTCCGCCAGATCCAGGGCAATGCGCCCTTCAATGGGGGTGATTGGCTTTAAGATGGCAATGTCATATTCTTCGTTGACGGCCACAATATCGCATTCCACCGTTTTGTTGCTGTTCATATCGAAGTTATAGCTGACGGGAATGTATTCCCCCTCCAGCTCAACCATATGAACGGTCTGTGTGACGGCATTCTGCCCCAGCATAATGTATACATGCTGTGCCTGCGTCAGAGATCCATCGTCATTCGTGGCGGTGATGACATGGCGGTTGGTAATGAAATATGCGGCATTTTCTCCGTTAACACCCACGCCAAAGCCGGAGCCGAAGCAGGAGGCGTCCGTTCCGTCGGAGAGAAGGATGCTGCTGTAAATGGCCACGGTTCCGTTGATTGCCTGGGCGACGGGGTTATTGTCGGAGCCGGCGAAGGCTGTCAGGGATTGGCTGCATATCAGAAACAGCGACAGCACGAGGGAAAGCAGTCTTCTTTTCATAGGTATAACCCTCTTTCTTTCAAATGATCCATACTGCAGCGGCAGTGTTGTTGTCATTGTCCTCCGGTATACGGGTCTGTAAACGAGCGCGCATTCTGCCCAGCCAATCCTCAGGATCGGAAGCCGCGCGCAAATCCGCCTCCATTTCGGATTCCAGTACATATTCCCAAAAGCCATCGCTGCACAGCAGGAAGGCATAGAACCCGTCATCCAGCAGCAGCTCGTCGGCATCCACCTTCAGCTCCCCATCCTGACCCAGTGCCCGAATGATGTGATTTCTGTCCTGATGAAAGCGAATCTGATCCTGGGTTATGTCCCCCATAAGCACCGCGATTTGGGAAGCGCTGTGATCCTTGGTTTGAAATTCCAGCTTTCCCCGGTGAAAGCGATAGATGCGGCTGTCGCCCGCATGCGCCCACGCAGCACGATTTCCTGCCAGCGTCAGAACGGCAATGGTGCTTTTCATGGCGCACTGGCGCGTTTGCATGGACTGCACCCTGCGGTGGGCCTCCTGCACCAAATCCTTCAGCTTCTGTGCGTCCGCCTCCCCCTTCCAGCCGGCCAGCACAGCCTCTGCCGCCGCGGAGGAGGCCAGCCGTCCGCCTCCGTGGCCGCCCAGCCCATCCGCTACCAGCAGGCAAAGCCGGTTTTCTCCGGCCCGGGAGATTCGCACGGTGTCCTCATTTTCCTCTCTGCCCCCAATATGGGTATAGCTTGCGGTATATAGCATAGTAGTCCTCCTCGTCAGCAGCGGAGTATGACAGCGGTATAGTTATCCTGCCCCGGCCAGTTCTTTCCCTCCACGGCTGCGCCCAGGGCGTCAGCGGCAGCCTGGGGATCGGGATGTGCCAAAGCAGTGCAGATTTCCGCGTCCGTCAGTGCGTTATACACACCATCCGTCATCAGCACAAAGCAATCCCCCGCACGCACGGGAATGGGCGCATTGGGCAAATCAATATACTTTAGCTGACCCATGCCAAGATAGCTGGTCAAGCCGCTGCTTTTCGGATGGTTGTTTGCCTCTTCCAGCGTGCCCTCGCCGTTGATGACACGAAGTTCCAGCTCCCGTCGATAGTTGTGTTCCCGATTGAGCTGCATCAGACGGCCTTCCCGATACAGGCAAATCCGGCTGTCGCCCACAGAAAGGAAGCTGAACTGGCCATCCTTTACCAGCCCCGCCGCCACAGTGGAGCCGCATTGGCCGATTCGATCATAGCCGAGCAAATTGTTCACATGGCCATTGGCCGCATAAAGCATTTGATACAGCGCAGCCTCAGCGGAAGAATCCTGCGTTTCCGGGAACGCGCCGGTCATGGCCGCTACAACGCATTGGCTGACCTGATCGCCCTCCTCCAGACCGCCCATGCCGTCGGCCACCACTGCCAGAACCCCGTGGGTAGCATAGTGCTGATTGGGGGTGACGGAAAAAGAATCCTGCTGGCTGCCGCGCTTGCCCTGTCCGTGGATTTTTCCGATTTTCGGGGCGTTTTCCCCGAAGAAAACCGTTTTTCCGGCTTTACCCCTGCGTCTTGCAAGGTAAATCATACACAAAACAATCAGCAGCACAACGCCGGCCGCCGCGAGGATGCTCCAATTGGGAAGCTGAAAGGAATCCAGCAGCCAGTTCTGCTGCCCGGAGGCAGCTATCAGATCCTGGGGCGCCGTCGATTCCGGAACCACCGCCGGTTCCGGAAGGACGGTTATCTCCGGGGCGGCCATCTCCACAGCCGCTGCAAGTGTAAGAAATCCGCCCATGGCTTAACCCTTCCTCCAGGAGAAGTGCGGCCCGCACAGGCCGACAAACATCATTTTCGTGGTGCCGATGGTAATCACATCGTAATTTTGAAGCTCCACCGGATTCAGCACCGGCTTTCCGTTGACACGAATCAGGTTCCGGCCTGCGGAAGGACCCACAAAATAGGTACAGGTTTCCTCGTCAAAGGCCACCATGGCATGGTTCTGTCGGGAAATCTGCTGGTCGCCGGAGATGCGTACATCGCCCTGTTCTCTGCCGATGTAGTTATAGCCCGCATGCAGGCGGTAATCACTGCCCCGGCCGGGTCCTTCGATGCAGATCAGCCAGCCGACCACCGGATCGATACCGCCGCTTACCGTTTCTCCCCCGATCATTGTAGGCGGAAACTGGCTGTTGGCCGCAGAAGCGGGGGTGTAATCCAGAGGCTCCGTTTTCCGGAAGGTTCCTTCTGCCATACCGGCGGAACCGCCGCTCAGGGGCATTGTGGCTGAAAAGCCGGCGGCACCGGAGTCGCCGTTCTGACAGTTGGGGCAGTCCGTATAGCGGGCCGCATCATAGAAGTTTCCACACTGGGGGCATTTGGTGATTTTGCTGTTGATTTCCATAAGTAGTCCTCCCCAAAATATTGATATGTTTTTCAAATTGCGGTTACTTGAAACAGAATGGAGGGATTGCCCAGATAGAAACGGGTTCCAGGCGCCACGGTGGTGGGATAATTGGGAGGAAGCCGGGTTCCGTTGCCCAAAAAGGTTCCGTAGCTGGAGCTCAAATCCACCAGAACCGGCACCCCCTGCTGCCAGCGCAGAGCGCAATGATGCCGGCTGATTCCCGCCTGTCCATCCGGAAACCGCACATTGCAGTCCATATCCCGGCCAAACATCAGGCCATAAGAAGTCAAGGCATAGGTCTGCCCCTTCATCGGTCCGGCAAGGCATATGATTTGCAGGCCGGTTTGTACGACCACCGGCTGTGATGGCTGCCGGGGGAATTGCGGAACCGGGGTGCTGCCGCGGCGCAGAGGCTTTTTGAAATCCCGGGTGCTGATTGCGGTTATGAGAATGAAAACAATCAAAACCGGCGCCACCAGAATGCCCCCGGACAACAGTCCCGACACAGTGCACCAGAGCAGTGCCCAATCTCCCATAATCGGATGGCTGCGCCGCCGCGCGATAAAATAGGGAATCAGCCCCCACAGTGCGCCGCCCAGGGCTCCAGCAATACCAAACAGAACAAATTCAAGATATTGCACAGACGATCTCTCCTCCCAGATTAAGGAAGCTCTGATGAAATCGGCAGGAGCGGATGGCGAGCGATTTTGCCGCAGCCGAAGTTCAAAAAGCGGCGGAATCCTGTATGTCTTTCCTGCTTTTTGAACTGCGCGGATGGGTCAAAAGATCCGCCACTCAGCCGAAGACGATTGATTCAGAGGTTCCTGAAATGCGCTTTCATTATAACCGAATAAAATCCGCTGCCGTCCAACTGCTTTCTGCCGATGTCATACTGATTCTCTTTTAAAATCTTTAATCAATTCAGATGAAAGATTTTAAAATGAAATATACGCTTATCGGGTTTACACAGCTTGGTACGAATTTGGATCCAACTGCCGGGAAACAAAAGGGAAATCGGCGCAAAGGTTTGGCTGCTTTCCTGCTTAAGTGCTCCCCGACCCTGCCGGGGGCGT
>CALXDT010000005.1 GCA_944387125.1 uncultured Oscillospiraceae bacterium
ATTCTGCGCACCCGGGAGACCACCAGCGCCATTGTCTCCACCATCATCACCTACTTAAAGGCCGCCCTGGCTCCCCGGATCACCCGCCACGGGGTTCTGGTGGAGGTCTACGGCGAAGGGATCCTGCTCACTGGCGACAGCGGCATCGGCAAAAGCGAGGCCGCTGTGGAACTGCTGAAGCGGGGACACCGGCTGATTGCCGACGACGCGGTGGAGATTCGCCGGGTCTCCGCCAGCTCCCTGGTGGGCACCGCACCGCCTCTGATCCGCAACTATATCGAGCTGCGGGGCATCGGCATCATCAACGTGGCACAGCTGTACGGCATGGGCGCTGTGAAGCTGGAAAACGACATCAACCTGGTGGTGAACATCGTTGCCTGGAACACCCAGCAGGCCTACGACCGGCTGGGTCTGGAGGATCAGTATACGGAGATCCTGGGCATCAAAGTGCCTATGTACACCATCCCCATCACCCCCGGGCGGAACCTGGCGGTAATCCTGGAGGTTGCCGCCATGAACAATCGCCAGAAGAAAATGGGCTATAATGCCGCCGTGGAATTTACGGAGCAGATTAACCGCCACTTCATCGAAACCCAAGGAAAACTTCCATGAAAGAATTCACCATCGGAACCAACGACGCCGGGCAGCGGCTGGATCGCTTCCTGGCCAAGGCCGTGCCCCTGCTGCCCGCCTCTTTGGCGCAGAAATATATCCGCCTGAAGCGGATCAAGCGAAACGGCCAGCGCGCCCAGCGGGACGACCGGCTGGAAGCCGGGGACGTTTTGCAGCTGTATATCAACGATGAATTTTTTGACAAGCCCCGGGAGGACAACGCCTTTCTCACCGTAGCGGCTCCCAGGCTGAACATTGTTTACGAAGATGAACACATCCTTCTGGTGGACAAGCGCCCGGGGCTGGCAGTGCACCCTCACGACGGCGCGGAGTACGGCCGCACCCTCATTGACCATATCCAGGCCTACTTGTACCAGAAGCGGGAGTGGCGTCCCCGAGAAGAAAACGCCTTCACCCCCGCCCTGTGCAACCGCATCGACCGGAATACCGGCGGCATTGTCATCGCCGCCAAAACCGCCGAAGCCCTGCGGGTGATGAATCAGAAGAGCCGGGATCGGGAGCTGGACAAGCTGTATCTTGCCATTGTGGAGGGCGTCCCCAAGCCCCCCCAGGGCAGCCTGAAGGGGTATCTGTTCAAGGACGCCAAGCAGAACCGGGTCTATGTCTCCGACCGCCCCCAGCCCGGCTCCAAAACCTGCCAGACCAACTACCGCACCCTGGCCAGCCGCAGCGGCCTGAGCCTGGTGGAATGCCGGCTGATCACCGGCCGCACCCATCAGATCCGCGCCCAGTTTGCCCATGCGGGGTATCCGCTCCTGGGCGACGGGAAGTACGGCAAGCTGAACAAGCGGTTCGACCGCAGCTACCAGGCACTGTACTCCTATAAGCTGACCTTCACCTTCACCAGCGACGCCGGAGCTTTGGACTATCTGAACGGGCAGTCCTTCCAGGTCCGGCAGGTGGATTTTGTGGAGGAATACTTCCCGGGCACAGTCCTGGGCTGATTTTATACGGCGATGCCTTCTTGATGAAAGGGAAATCCTTTCATCAAGAAACCGTATTACACCATCTTCGGAGGTTTCCCATGTATCTGTTTCTCACCAGCAGCCCCTTTGTGGAAGATGCCGACCGGCCGCTATTGAGCAACGCCAACGGCTTTGTGGACAATATCCGCTCCGTGTTCCCGCCCCTGGGCTCTCTGCTGTTTATCTGCTCCGACCCTGCCCGCCGGGATCTGACCTGCCGGTTCGCTTCCGACGTGATCTCCGCCTTTTCCTCGGAAGGGATGTACTTCAGCAGCTTCCATGTGCTGGACGGGGAAAACCCGGAGCAGGCGGCGGAGCTGGTTTCTTCCAGCGATTTTATCGTGCTGGCCGGAGGCCATGTGCCCACCCAGAACGCCTTTTTCCGGGAGATCTGCCTGGGGCGGCTGCTGGAAGACTTCCCCGGGGTGGTCATGGGCATCAGCGCCGGCACCATGAACTGCGCGGATACCGTGTACGCCCAGCCGGAGGAGGAAGGGGAATCGGATCCGTCCTTCCCCCGGTTCCTGCCCGGTCTTGGTCTTACCGGCGTAAACGTCCTGCCCCACTATCAAAAGGTCCGGGATGCCTTTCTGGACGGCCGGAGGCTGTTTGAAGACATTACCTGCTCCGACAGCTGGGGCAATGTGTTTTTCGCGCTGCCCGACGGCAGCTACTTTTACCAGGATGAACACCAGCTTCTGCTGTTCGGTCAGAGCTGGTGCGTCCGGGACGGCAGCATCTGTCCCCTGACCCGGGACGGGGATGTGCTGAATATGGCCGACTTTTCCTGATACGCCGCGGCTCCCCTGCTTGTAAAGCAGGGGAGCCGATTTTTCAAAAACGCGCTTTCGCCATGCGCCGCCATACAGGAAAGACTTCCGGAGGTTCCTTTATTCCTTCAGCGCCTCGACGGCCGCCTGGATCTGGGGATCCTCCTCGGGCGTCAGCAGTCCATAGTAGATGGATGCTTCCGTCTCTTCATCAACCGTCACTTCCACACTCGGGGTAATCCCCACCCCCTCCAGGTTCTTTCCCTTGGGGGTATAGTATTTGCCCACAGACAGCGCCACTGCGGAGCCGTCATTCAGCCGGTAGGTATTTTGGAAATAGCCCTTGCCGCTGGTCTGGGTTCCCACCACAATGGCCGCCTCATATTCCTGCATCGCCGCGGCAAAGAACTCCGCGGCGGAATAGCTGCTGCCATTGACCAGCACTGCCATAGGAAGCTCCACACAGGCTTCATCGGAATAGTCCACATCTTCCTTGCCGTCGTAGGTTACAGTCCGGAACACCTCTCCCTGGGGCAGCAGATAGTCCAGCACCTTCACCAGTTCCTCAGCATATCCGCCGGGGTTGTTCCGCACGTCGAAGATCAGCTTTCTGGCGCCGTCTTCCAGCAGCGCCTCCACGGCGGCAATGGTTTCCTCCGCGCATCGGGAGTCAAAATTGAAGATTGTCACCAGGCCGATGTGATCCGGCAGCATCTCATAGGAAGCCACCTGGGTCTGCACCTGCCGGCGCTCCACAGAGATCGTAGTGGTCTCACCCTGACGCAGGAAGGTCATGGATACATAGCTCCCTACCTCTCCCCGCACCAGGCTCCGAACCTCCTCCATGGGCATCCCCCGGACATCCTGGTCATCCACCGCGATCAGAAGATCCTGAACCCGGATCCCCGCTTCCTCCGCGGAACTGCCGGGGGTCACGGACAGCACCACAAAGCCCTGCTGTTCCTCCGCTTCCTGGATGGTGATGCCTACGCCCACGTAGGCATTGGCCATCTGCTCCTGGTAGGACTGGTACTCGTCCGCGCTGATGTAATAGCTCCACCGATCCCCGGTGGCGCTGATCATGGCTTCCGCCGCAGCGTCCTCCAGTTCTGTACTGTCCGCTTCTCCGATAAACTTTTCTTCGATCAGTGCCTGCAATTCCTGCAGCTTGGTGGTTTCCGTCATGGATTGGGAAACCGCCATCGTCAGAAAAGCGGCAAGCACCGCCACCAGCAGGTAGGAGCCAATGCGTATGATGTTCTCTTTTTTCACAATATCACCTCATGATAGCAAAACGGCTCCACTTCCCAAGGGGAACTGTGGAGCCGTTTCGGCGTTCTTTTCGTACCGAACGCCCCCTGCTGTTCTGCCGGGGGAATCCTGCCAAAGGCAGATCTCAGGAACGCTCTGATGAAACGGCCAAGCGCTTCCTGATACGGATTCTCTCTTTTTAAATCCTTCATCCATTCGGATAAAAGATTTTATTTGAAAATCATGGGATTTTCCATTCCCAAAATCCCATATTCGGCAGCGCCGTAAGGCGATGCCTTCTTGATGAAAGGAAAATCCTTTCATCAGGAAACCGTATTAGGGAAGCTCTGATTAAATCGGCAAGAGCGGATGCCGAGAGATTTTGCCTCAGCCGAACCTTCAAAAAGTGGAGAAATCCTGTATGGATTTCCCACTTTTTGAACTGCACGAATGGGGCAAAAGATCCGGCATTCCGCCGAAGACGATTTATTCAGAGGTTCCTTAGAACAAGTATTCGCTGGGATTGACGTAAACGCCGTTTTTGGTAATGCCAAAGTGCAGATGGTCGCCGGTGGCCACGCCGG
>CALXDT010000006.1 GCA_944387125.1 uncultured Oscillospiraceae bacterium
GAGCGCCGGCTGCGGTTTGTTCTTCCTCCGGTCGGGGCTTCGCCCCTCCCTCCGGAAGAACAAACCGCCCTCAAAAAGATCGTCACTTGTCAAAACTATTGCAACTTGCTATTGCAATTCGCCAAAATGTATTTTTCACGCTGTTTTTAGGACTGTTGGCTTTGGAAATCCTTGAGAAATTATCTTGCGCAACAGAGAAATCTACCGATAAAATCAACTGGGCTGTTTTGCGGATTATTAGTGTTGCGGCAATAGCCGCGGCTGCCGAAGGAATCCGCTGTGATTATGGAAGCGAAGGGATTTTATATATTGCCGCTTTTTATCTATGCCGCAAAAATCGGATTTATCAAATCTTGCTTTTCCTTTTCGCTTACATCGTTATGACAGGTAATCAACCGTCTGCTTGCTTACTGCTTGCCTGTCTTATCATTCTGCTCTACAATGGCAAGCGGGGAAAATTAAAACTAAAATATTTCTTTTATGTATTTTATCCTGCGCATATCATGCTTTTCTATTTAACAACGCTTGGCTTAGAAAAATTCTGGCAAAATAATGTGTACGGAACAACGCAAAAGTCCTTGCAAGCCAAGGCTTTCCGGACTTTTTCGCGTTTTTCTGGCGGAAGGTTTTTCCGCTGTTTGGATGGCGCGGCGCGCCGCATCATCCCAAATACCCATGAATACGCGCCTGAATTAAAAAAACGGCTTATTCAGCAGGCACTGACATAGCAAAGCCAGCCGAGCCAGTCAACGGTCAGGAGCTTAAGAGAACTTGAAATTACTACACAAAAAAAGCGATGCGTTTCCACCGGACTGGTGGGGAACGCATCGCTTTTTTAAAGTTCAGCTATTATCTTGCTGTACATCGCCGTCTGTTGGAAGGACAGCTTCCGGTTCCTTTTCAGGATAGTCCAAAATCTCCTTGGCAATATAGATGGGACGGTTTTTGCTCTGCTCAAAGGTTCTGCCCACATACTCGCCGATGATGCCGATGCAGAACAGCTGCATAGAGCCAAGCCCCAGGATCAGGGCGATGATGGTGGCATAGCCGGGGACATCAATGCCAAACAGCATTTTTTCCAGGATTACCCACAGAAGATACAGCACTGCGGCGATTCCGGCCACGGAGCCCAGGACGGTGGCCAGACGCAGCGGGGCGGTGGAATAGCCGATGATCCCTTCGATGGCGTATTCGGTGAGCTTCCAGAAGTTCCACTTGGTTTTCCCGGCAGCCCGCTCGCAGGCGGTATAGGGAATGAAGCAGGTATTGTAGCCCACCCAGGCAAAAATGCCCTTGGAAAACCGGTGATACTCATTCAGCTCCAGAATGCTGTCCCGGACGCTTCTGCGGAAGGTGCGGAAATCACTGGCGTCCGGCTGGAGGGTTACGTCAGACAAGGCGTTGATAATGGCATAGAAGCACTTTTTGAAGAAGGACAAAACCTTGCCTTCTCTGCGGCGGTCCTGATAAGCGGCTACCACATCATATTCCGGGGATTCGTCCAGAATCTGCACCATCTGCCGGACGATTTCCGGCCGCTGCTGCAGGTCGGCATCGATCAGGGAAATATATTCCCCGGAGGCGTGCTGCAATCCGGCGTACAATCCGGCCTCCTTGCCAAAGTTCCGGGCAAAGGAGATCACCTTTACCGGACACTGCTGAGCGGCATGAATCTTTTTTAAATTATGCAGCGTGGCATCCCGGCTGCCGTCGTTGACAAAGATGATTTCGTAGGAATAGCCGCAGTCGTCGAACGCTGCCATTACCGCTTGCTGAAAAGCCGCGACATTTTCGGCCTCGTTGTAACAGGGGACAACCAATGATAATTTCAAAAGGATCAACTCACAATCGGGTATTTTCTTAAAATATTATATGCAAGTCCGTTGGGTTCGTCAAGGGATAAGGGGAATTTCCGGGGAAGTTTGCCGGTACAAAGCCTCTGATGAGACCGGTAAGCCGCAGAGGCTTTTTAGCCCCGGAACAAAAACGATTCCAGGGCTTCCGGAGAATCAAAGGAGAAGTCGCACAGTTTTTTCATCTGTGCCAGGATCTGAGGGTAGTCCTTGCGGCCCCAGGCGGCAAACGCAATGGAAACACCGGCCTTGCTGGCCATTTCCCAGGCGGGCTTCATGTCGTCTACCACCAGAAGATCCCGGGAATTTAAGTGATACTTGTCCATAATGTCTTCCAGAGGAAAGGTGCTGGGCTTTCGCTGCGCCTCCGGCAGATCCCATCCGTAGACAGCGTCCGGGGCGGTTTGAAAATGCAGCCGGTAATCCCGGGTGATATTCTGAAGGCAGGAGTGGGACACCACGCATATCAGCCCGCCTTCCTCCTGCTGCCGCCGGATGATCCGATTCATACCGGGGTAAGGGGCGGGAATGTGGGTCTTGATGAATTCCTGCCATCCTAAGTATTCGTCCACCAGCTCCTGCTCGGTAAAGCCGTACCACTGGCGGCACATGTCCGCAAAGCCCAGGTCACAGCAGCCCTGGACGTATTTTTCCAGGGAGATGGTGGTGCCGGGGCGGAACTGATCCAGAATATGACAGAAGAAGGGGTAGTTCACCGTGGCTTCGCTTTGCACCACAGTATCGTCATGGTCAAGAACCAGACAGGGGTATTTCAGCATACGTACCTCCTGATTTTCCAAAGGGATATGCGCAATGGTTTCCGTGATTATACCAAAGATGGAGCGGTTATGCAACCAGGAAATTCCTCTTGCAATATGCAAACAAATGTGCTATAATGTAAAAAACGCCGAAAGGAGGGTCTCTATGGGGCAAACGGTTTGTCCGGTGGATGTGATTTGCGTTTGCAGTGCCTCCGGGGAGATCCGACCTTTGCGGCTGCGGATGGAGGACGGGGATCGGCGGCTTCTGCGCATCGACATTGACGAAGTGCTCAGTGTGAAGCAGGTGCAGTATGTGGGGATCGAAGCGGTGCTCTTTCTGTGCAAAGCTGCGGTGGAGGATCGCACGTGGCTGTTTGAACTGAAATATACCATCCGAACCCATACCTGGTGCTTTATGAGAAAGGTGTATTGATATGGCACAGCGGGTGATATTTCATGTGGATGCCAATTCGGCATTTTTAAGCTGGAGCGCGGCTTATCGGGTCAGGGTGCTGGGGGAGACCGAGGATCTGCGGGACGTTCCTTCGGTGGTGGCGGGAGATCGGGAGTCCCGGCACAGCATCATTCTGGCTAAGTCAACGCCGGCGAAGAAGTATGGGATCCAAACGGGGGAACCGCTGTTTCAGGCTATGGAAAAGTGCCCGACGCTGAAGGTGATCCCGCCGGACTACGGGTTGTATGTGGAGGCTTCCCGGCACTTTGTGCAGATGCTCCGGCGGTTTTCTCCTGTGGTGGAGCAGTATTCCATCGACGAGGCCTGGGTGGATATGACCGGCACGGAGCGGCTTTGGGGAACGCCCCGGACGGCGGCGGAGCAGATACGCGGCAGAATCTGGGAGGAACTGGGCTTTACCGTAAATGTGGGCATTTCCTCCAATAAATTGCTGGCTAAAATGGCAGGAGACCTTGAAAAACCCAACAAAGTCCACTCCTTGTTTCCGGAAGAAATGGCGGAAAAGTTCTGGCCGCTGCCTGTGCGGGATCTGTTTCTGGTAGGGGCGGCTACCGAGCGGAAGCTGAGGCTGCTGGGGATTGAAACCATTGGAGAACTGGCTCAGGCGGATGTGTCGATTTTGAAAAAGAGGCTGGGCAAGCATGGGGAGACAATTTGGCACTTTGCCAACGGCCGCAATGCCGATGCTGTGAACCCGGAACCGGCGGAGAACAAAGGATATGGAAATTCCGTTACCACTGCCCGGGACGTGACCCGGCGGGAGGAAGGCCAGCAGGTGCTGCTGAGCCTGTGCGAGACGGTGGCCATGCGCATGCGCCGGGATGGGAAGTGCGGAAGCTGCGTGAGCATTCATCTGCGGACCAACGGATTTGAGCATATTTCCCATCAGAAAATACTCCACGGCGCTACCAACGTCACCACGGAGCTGTACCATGCCGCCTGCGAACTATTGGATGAGGCCTGGGATGGATACACCCCTTTGCGGCAGCTGGGGGTGCAGATGACCCGGCTGTCCCAGGAGCCGTATCAGCAGTTTGACTTTTTCTCCGGCATGGATCCCCGGCAGTTTGAGCGGAAGCTCCGCCTGGACGAAACGGTGGATGCGCTGCGGGATCGGTTTGGCGAGGAAGCGATCCGCCGGGGGGTCTTTGCCCAAGCGCCGGAAAGTCATATGGCCGGCGGCTTGAGCAAATTCCGGCGCACCGGGGTGACAAAGCCGGTGCCCATGGAATAGGAGGGCGCCGAGCGTCTGCTTTCTGCGGCGGAATCTTTTGCGCCGGCCGTGTAGCTGGAAAAGCGGGAAATCATGGAGCGATTCCTCCGCTTTTGGAACGTTCGGCTGTGGCGAAACCGGAAGCATCCGCGTTTGCAGGCTTCCGCAGAGACGCCTTGCCGGTGTTTTTATATGTTGCAATTGATAAAGCGGCGCTGTATAATGAAAAAAACAAACCAGGGGGGATATCCATGTCATATGTTACGTTTTATCGCGGGGATCCCAAAAACGCGCCCAAAACAACTATGCCCGCCCATCTTGGCACCAATGCCATCCTCACCTGGGAAGGGAAGCTGCTGCTGGAGCGCCGGAGAGACTCGGACACCTGGGGACTGGTGGGCGGCGGCTGTAAAAAGTACGAGACCGGACGGGACGCCATTGCCCGGGAAATTTATGAAGAGCTGGGTCTGCGGATTCCCAAAGGGCGTTTTACCAAGCTGGCTGTGTATGATGATCCCGGGCGGATCGCCGCCTACCGGGACGGCAGCGTTTGGCGGATGGTCATTGTGGTCTACGGGCTGGAGCTCGACCGGGAGCCGGTGCTGCGGATCAGCCCGGAATCCAGGGAGCTGCGGTTTTTCTCCAAAGAGGAATTGAACCATATTGAGATTGCTGTGACCCACCAGGATATTGTGGAGGATCTTTTTTTGAATAAAGTGTAAAAAATATTCATTTTTTGAAAAAATACTTGTATATTCAAAAAAAGTATGCTAATATACATACTGACGGTGCAGTATCCTAGTCAGGATGACCATCTTCCAGGAAGGGCCTAAAAATCCTTTGAAGGGCACATCGATGAAGGCCCTGGTGGCTGCTTTGTACGCCCAGTTTAGGGTGGAGGCTGGGGGTTAAGGATTCCGGGCGCGCACCAATGGCATGGTGCATACGACCCGGTTTCCGTGGAGACCTGAAACTTGTGCGACGACGGCGAAAACCCCGCAGGGTTCCGATCGCGTACGAATCAGGTATGAACCTGCAAGGCGGTGCACAGAATCGTGTGCTGCGTGCAGCGTAGCCTGCCTTGAGTGGATATGTGGGAAAAGATGACAGACGTCCGGCCGTTATGGCCATAACAGCTGACGTTATTGCTTCTGGAAACCATATCTGCAAAAGAGGCTAAGACTATGGGCCATCCTGCCGTGGAAAACACCTAGGCTGTCTTAACAGGGCAGGCAGGGGATTACAGTACGGTCTAAGTGGCAATCGGGTACCCATTTTCTTGGCAACACTTGGGCGGACGGATTAAATGGAAACGGCCTGTGCGGCAACGGCAGGTTCTGTCCGGTGAAAAACAACCCGACCTAAGCCGTAAGATTTATCCTGCCTGCTGCCGTCATTTTTATTATTGTATCTATACAGGGTGAATGTCTGTGGGAAAAACCGACCCGGAAGCGTCCAAACGGGAGCGCAATAAGACGATCAAGTGGGTCGTCACCGTTTTTTTGTCCACCATTTTGATCTCCGGAACCATTTCTCTCGTCTCTGACGAGGTGATGGAAAACAGCAGCCTGCCGGTGGCTTTCGCGATTCTGCTGGCCATTGTGCTGGTGGGCATTCTGTTCGACATTGTGGGAATGGCAGTGGCCACGGCGGATGAAAAGCCGTTCCACTCCATGGCGGCACGGAAAGTGCCCGGCGCCCAGGAGGCGATTCGTCTGCTGCGCAATGCAGAGCGGGTCAGCTCCATCTGCAACGATGTGGTGGGCGATATCTGCGGCGTTGTATCCGGTTCCGCATCGGCGACCATCGCCGCGCTGATTTTATCCAACGTGGAAGTTGGCTGGCCCCGAGGGGTCTCTTTGGTTATGTCCGCACTGGTTGCGGGGCTGACGGTAGGCGGAAAGGCTGTGGGCAAAACCTTCGCGGTGAATTCCTGCACCCAGATCGTGCATCTGGTGGGGCAAGTCATTCATTCCATAAACCGATTTACCGTCAAAAAAATAAATAGGAAGCTCTGAGGAAATGGGCTGGCCCGCGGATGGCGGGGGATTCTGTCCGGCCGGAAGGGCAAAAAGTGGAGGAATCCTGTATGGATTTTCCACTTTTTGAACTGCGCGGATGGGACGAACGACCCTGCATTCAGCCGCAGCCGATTGCTTCAGAGGTTCCTAAAGTTAGGTTGTGTCGTCGTGGGCATTCTAGAAAGAATCAACGGTCACGAAGATTTGCTCGCTCTGAACAACGAGGAGCGGGTGCGTTTGTGTGGAGAAATTCGGGAATTCCTGGTGGAAAACGTCTCCAAAACCGGCGGCCATTTGGCCGGAAATCTGGGCGTTGTAGAGCTGACCGTTGCCATTGAAACTGTTTTTAATACGATGGAGGACCGCCTGGTTTTTGACGTCGGTCATCAGTCTTATGTGCATAAGCTGCCGACTGGCCGCCGGGCGGATTTTGCACGTTGGCGGCAGTATGGCGGGATTTCCGGTTTCCCGAAGCCGGAGGCA
>CALXDT010000007.1 GCA_944387125.1 uncultured Oscillospiraceae bacterium
TAATTTGCTCTTAGCAATCTATTACTCAAGAATTTTCGTTGGCTGTTTTTCGCTTACGCTTAAACAATTCCATTAATTGTCCAAGGTGTTCTTGTTCGTCTGCGTTATTCAATTTACAAGGTACAGCTCGTTCTGTTTCTCCCGCTTAGATGCGTTTGCCCAGAACTTTTTTATTGTATCACACCTTTTAAACCTTGTCAAGAACTTTTTTCGAGCTTTTTCGCGGTTTTTCAGGCAGTGCGCTGCGCTCCGGTTTTGACGCCTTCATCGCGCAACCTTTGCAGAATACCGATCAAGGACAATTTGTCAGGAGCGTTTCCGTTCTTTCCAAATTCTGCACAGGATCCGGTTTCCGGCTCTGCCGCTCTTGCGGACAGCTTGCATATGTTACCACTTATTTCTTCGTTTGTCAAGGGTTTTCTCCAAAAAATCCCACACTTTTTGGAAGGATTTTGTCCGCGCGCATTTGTCCGCATAATGCGGACAAATGCCCAGAGTGTCGAAAAAGTTTTGCAGAATTTTCCGCTTCAGCGGCAAACAAAATTTGAATCATTTTCCGTCGGGGCGCACCCCAGGGTGGTCTCTCTTGCCCCTTCGGGGCAATTCACCTTCTGTACCTGGCGGAAAATTCCTCTCAGGCTGCGCAGTGTGCGAGTTGTGCGCCTGCGGCGCACAAGGAGTGCGCGCAGCTTACCTGCAAAAATCTGTCGGAAAGCCCCAAAGGGGATTTTCGACAGCCAGAAATGCTTATTCCCGGCTGGAAAGATGGCTGCTGATCTCTGTCAGCGCATCCCCCGCGTCCAGGCTGCTCTCTTCCCGGCGCGCCAGATCTCCCAGGCTTACCATGCCGCAGAGCCGCCCATTTTCCATCACCGGAAGCCTCCGGATCTGCGCTCGGCCCATTAAGCCGGCCGCCAGGGCCGCATCCATATCCGGCTTTCCGGCAATTACATTGGCGGTCATCACTTCCCGCACGCTGGTGCCCGCCGGAGATCTCCCGGCAGCCAGGCATCGGGTAACGATATCCCGATCCGTCACCAGTCCGCACAAATGCCCATCGCTGCCGCACACCGGCAGCGCCCCGATGTTATACCGGGACAGGGTTCTTGCGGCCACAGCCACACTTTCATCAGGATGGATCCGGATCACCGGGTTGGTCATGATTTCTCGAAGTTTCATAGCAATCCCTCCTGTGGAAAGTATTGGCACTTCCGCCGCCGATTATACCCAAAGAACCGCCCCACAGCATCAATGCCGCGGGACGGTTCCCATTATGATTGTTCGCGTATCGAATCAGCAGAGCTTTGCGCCGGCGGGAATGCTGTCGTCCAGCATAATCAGATTCAGCTTCTCCTCGCCCTTTTCGGTGTGGACGGCACTGAGGAGCATGCCGCAGCTCTCCCTGCCCATCATCTTTCGGGGGGGGCAGGTTGACAATGGCCGCCAGGGTCTTGCCCACCAGTTCCTCGGGCTTATAGAACTTGGCAATGCCGGAGAGGATCTGCCGGTCTACGCCGGTGCCGTCGTCCAGGGTGAACTGCAGCAGCTTGTCGCTCTTCTTCACCGGGACACAGGCTTTGACTTTCACCACCCGGAAGTCAGACTTGCAGAAGGTGTCAAAGTCCACATTCTCCTGGGCAAAGGGCTCGACTTCAATGGTGGAAGCGGGCTTGCTCAGTTCCTCCAGCGCGGCCAGCTCCTTCTCCATATCGATCCGGGGGAACAGAGCGGGGCCGTTGACCACGGCCACATCCGCCGGCAGGACGCCGAAGGTGTTCAGGCTGTCCCAGTTCATGGCAGCGCCGCCCAGACGACGGGCGATTTCCTCACAGGTGCCGGGCATAAAAGGAATCAGCAGGCCGGCACAGATGCGCACCGTCTCCAGAAGGTTGTACAGCACCCGCGCCAGACGGGGCTTCTGGTCTTCGGATTTGGCCAGCACCCAGGGGGTATTCTCATCAATATACTTATTGGCCCGGGAGATTACCTTGAACACCTCTGTCAGCGCGTTCTGGAAGGCGTACTTCTCCATCTGCTCCGCATACCGGTCCCGAAGCCCGGAGGCCAGGGCGATCAGCTCCCCGTCCTTCGCCCCATCGGCCGTCTGTTCAACGGGCAGATGCTCGCCGAAATACTTCTGCGCCATGGCCACGGTGCGGGAAACCAGGTTGCCCAGGTCGTTGGCCAGATCCACGTTGATGGTGTTGATCAGCAGCTCATTGGAGAAGTTGCCGTCGGAGCCGAAGGGGAAGGAGCGCAGCAGGAAGAACCGCAGGGCGTCCACCCCGAACCGCTCCGCCAGAATATACGGATCCACCACATTGCCTTTGGACTTGCTCATCTTGCCGCCGTCCAGAAGCAGCCAGCCGTGGCCGTAAACCTTCTTGGGCAGAGGCAGATCCAGGCTCATGAGCATAGCCGGCCAGATAATGGAATGGAATCGGACAATCTCCTTGCCTACGAAGTGCACATCCGCAGGCCAGAAGGCTTCCAGGTCATTGTGGGCGCTGTTCTGATAGCCCAGGGCGGTCATGTAGTTAAACAGAGCGTCGATCCACACATAGACCACGTGACCCGGATCAAAATCCACCGGCACGCCCCAGGTGAAGCTGGTGCGGGAAACGCACAAATCCTCCAGGCCGGGCTTGATGAAGTTGTTCACCATCTCATTGACCCGGCTCCGGGGCTCCAGGAAATCGGTGTTCTCCAGCAGATCCTGGATCCGGCCGGCATACTTGCTCAGCCGGAAGAAGTAGGCCTCTTCCTGGGCGTCCTGAACTTCCCGGCCGCAGTCGGGGCACTTGCCGTCAACCAGCTGACTTTCCGTCCAGAAGGACTCGCAGGGCTTGCAGTATTTGCCGGAGTAGGTACCCTTGTAGATGTCGCCCTTTTCGTACATCTTCTGAAAGATCTTCTGGATGGCTTCCACATGGTAGCCGTCGGTGGTGCGGATGAACCGGTCGTAGGAGATGTTCATCAGCTTCCACAGATCCAGCACGCCCCCCTGACCCAGCACAATGTCGTCCACGAACTGCTGGGGGGTCAGCCCGGCTTCCTTGGCCTTGTCCTCAATCTTCTGGCCATGTTCATCGGTGCCGGTGAGGAACATCACGTGATACCCCTGGAGCCGCTTGTACCGAGCCATGGCATCGGTAGCCACGGTGCAGTAGGTGTGGCCGATATGCAGCTTGGCCGAGGGATAATAGATGGGGGTGGTAATATAGAAATTACCCTTGCATTGTTCGCACATACGAAGATCCTCCTAAAATGAAAAGCCGCCCCGGGAATAACCCAAGGGCGACAGAATTGACGCGGTACCACCTTGATTTACAGTGGAACTCCCACTGCCTTATTCGGATCGATAACGGGATCTCCCGGGGCCTCCTACCTATCGAAAGCCCGGCTCCGAGACCATGTTCCCCCGATCCACCCGTACCCATTCACAGCTCCCTGGGCTCTCTGAACGGCTTTGCCGAGGTACTCTTCTCTTCCCTGCCTTTTTCTATTGGCATCATTATAGCCCCGGGAACGGCGGTTTGTCAACCAAAAGTTTTCGGTTCCTCCCGGCGGGTCAGCCACATCGCCGCCGCCACGGCGGTAACGCCTCCCACCAGCTTTCCCAGGATCATGGGAACGATCATCTCCGGGGCAAATCCCGCGGTAAACCCCAGGTGATCCCCGAACACAAAGGCCGCGGAAACGGAAAAGGCCACGGCAATGACCTTTCCCCGGGGGTTCATTTCCTTCACCATGCCAAAGGTGGCAATGGAATTGGCAAGGCTGGCAATCATCCCCGCGGCAGCGGCATCGTTGATGCCCAGCCGCCGCCCCGCCGCCATCAGCGGCTTGCGCAGCAGCCGGGTGATCACCAGCACCAGCCGGCAGCCGCCCGCCAGCACACTGGCACTGGTTCCCACAGTGGCAAAGCCCTGGGAAATCGGGGTCATGCCGGGGATCAGCACAAAGCCGGTAAGGGCTTCCACCAATGCCGCGGCCAGCCCCAGGGTCGCCACCGCCACCACCACCTTGCCGAACAGCTCAAATCCCCGCACCATGGCGGCCTCTGCCCGCCACAGCCCCAGGGCAATCAGAACGGCAATGATCACAATGGGCACCAGATTCCGAAGCACCATGCCAACGGCAAAGCCAGCGGCAAGGCCGCCGGCCAGCACCCCCAGGGGAACGGTGATCACGCCGCAAAGCACCCCTTTGGCCATAGCCGGCCGATCCGCCTCTTTCAGAATCCCCATGGCAACAGGAATGGTGAACACCACCGTGGCGCCCAGCATGGAGCCGGTGATCACCCCTCCCAGCAGCGCCGCCTGGGGATCCTCCGTCAGTTCCGCCGCCAGGGAAGCGCCGCCCATGTCGCAGGCCAGAAGGCTCCCGGCAAACATGGCAGGATCCGCCCCCAAAAATGCATAGACAGGCACCACCACCGGTTTCAGAAGCGATGCCAGCACCGGTGCCAGCGAGACAATTCCCACCATAGCCAGCGCCAGGGAACCCATGGAAAGGATTCCCTCGGCAAATTCCTTTCCCAGTCCCCAGCGGTTGCCCAGGATCCGATCCAATGCGCCCAGAACGGCAAAAAACGCCATCAGCGCAATGAGTATCTCATGAAACGACATAGGCGCCTCCCCAGGTTATCCAGGCTTCTTTTCCCGCTGCCCATCCACGATGGCCACCACCGCCGCATCCACAGGCGCGTCCATACAGTACCGGGAGGCCACGGTGCCCGTGGCCAGCAGCACCCGGTCGCCGGTACCCGCCCCTACCTGATCCGCCGCCACGATCTCCTGTCCGCAGCTTTCCACTACCAAAAAGGTCTGTCCCTGGAGACAGGGCGCTTTCCGTGTGGCCCAAATGGCGCCCACAACAGTTCCCACTTTCATTTCGTTCCCTCCATAATTTCCTTGGCCAGGGGCGTCAGCACCGCCCCGGGGCTGACGCTTCGTCCGGTGCTGCGCAAAAATCTGGCCTCTTCCGCAGTAACCAGCTTCTTCCGCCCGCCGTCGGTGAACAGCACGCCCCAGTTTTTCAGCTCCCGCTGGGCGGCGGTGAGGCTTCCGGCCAAAGAGCGGTTTTTCGGCGCTTCCGGAAGCCCGGGGGTATACAGATACACGGATTTTCCCTCCGCCAGCGCCTCCAGCACCCTTTCCTCCCGGAACCGCAGCAGCTGGGAAAGGCTCAGGGAGCCGATGACCACCGCCTCATAGGGCTTCTCCTCCACATAGGCATATCCCAGTTCCCGATCCGGCTCCCGGCCGATGAGCAGCGCCCGGATCATGGCAGAATCCTCCCCAGATCGCCCTTTTGAAAGCCGCAGCCGTTGGCCTCGTCATAGTCCAGATGGGCATAGGGGGCGAAGTCGCGGCTTACCCGCACCAGCACATTCTCGAAGATCACCGGCCGGGCGGTGTAGGTCTGCAAGCGAACCGTCTGCCGATCCCGAACCCCAAAGCGCCGGGCGTCCTCCGGGCGCAGGTGAATGTGCCGCTGGGCGGCAATCACCCCCTGGGAAAGGTTCACCCGGCCTTTGTCCCCCTCCAGCACCGCCCCGGGGGTTCCCCGCACATCCCCGGAGGGGCGCACCGGCACCTCCAGCCCCAAAGCTCTGGCGTCCGTCAGAGAGATCTCCACCTGGGCTTCCGGCCGCTCCGGCCCCAGCACCGCCACATTGGTAAATTCCCCCTTGGGGCCGATCACCCTTAAACGCTCATTGGCCAGAAACTGCCCCGGCTGGGACAGGGGGCGCTTTTCCGTCAAGCCATGGCCGAAAAGGGTCATGGCCTGCTCCCGGGTCACATGGACGTGCCGTCCGGAGGCCTCCAGTTCCACAAACAGCCGCCCGGCCAGTTCTTCCACCAGCGCATTCCATTCCTGTGGTTCCATAGCCCCTCCTAACCCAAACGTTCCAGAATCTTTTCCGTCAGCAGCTCCACCAGCTTGGGATCCGCCGTAACCGGCGGCGGAGCCGGCCTTTCCGGAACGGATGCTTCCGTCCCCCAGGCCACCCGGCGGATGTTGATCAGATCCATAGGCGAAATGTTGTTGGAGGAGGAGCTGCCCCCCACCGCGCCGCAGCCCAGGGTCAGCGCCGGGAACAAAGCGGTGGCGGCGCCGATGCCCCCCAGCGCCGCAGGGGTGTTCACCAGGAACCGGGACACCGGGATCCTTTCCGCAAACCGGCGGATCACCCCTTCCTCCCGGGCGTGGATGGCAAAAGTGTGGCCGCTGCCTTCATAGGTCAGCACCTCCACGCACCGCTCCAGCACCGCCTCCTCACTGTCCAAAACAAACAGCGCCAGCACCGGGCAGAGCTTTTCCATAGTGTAGGGCCGGGAGGGACCTGCCTCCTCCTCCCGGGCAACCAGAACCTTCGTCCCCTGGGGCACGGAGAAGCCCGCCATATTTGCCAGCTCCCGGGCGGTTTTGCCCACGATCCTGGGATCCATTCCCCCGGTGGGGCGGAACAGCAGCTTTCCCAGACGCCCCGCCTCCTCCGTGTTCATGAAATAGAACCCCAGCTTCCTGCCCTCCGCCAGCACCTGCTGCTCCAAAGACCTTTCCACCACGATGCTCTGCTCCGAGGCGCAGACCGTGCCGTTGTCAAAGGTTTTGGAGCGGAGAATGCACTCCATGGCTTTGGCCGCATCGGCGCTGCGGTGGATATAAACCGGGCCGTTCCCCGCACCCACGCCGATGGCGGGTTTTCCCGAGGAATAGGCCGCCTTGACCATCCCGGGGCCGCCGGTGGCCAGGATCAGCCGCACCTGGGGCGCGGCCATCAGCTCCTGGCAGCCGGAAAGCGCCGGAATGCTCAGGCAGGAGACCGCGCCCCTGGGCGCGCCCGCCCCTTCCGCCGCCTCTGCCAGAATTTTCGCCGCCCGCCGGGTGCATTCCGCCGCTTTGGGATGGGGCGAAAACACAATGGCGTTGCCGGATTTCAAAGCGATCAGCGTTTTGTAGCACACGGTGGAGGTGGGATTGGTGCTGGGAACAATGGCGGCTATCACGCCCACAGGCACCCCGATTTCCCAGAGCTTCGCCTGCTCGTCCCGGCGCAGCAGCCCCACGGTCTTCATCCCCCGGATGGCCCCCAGCACCGTTTCCGAAGCGAACCGGTTTTTGATAACCTTGTCCGGAATGTTGCCGAAGCCCGTCTCCTTCACCGCCATTTCCGCCAGAGTCTCCGCCTCCCTGGCAAAGGCCGCGGCTGCCGCCTCCACAATGGCGTCCAGCCGGGTCTGTTCCATCCGCGCCAGCGTTTTGCCGGCCTGTTCCGCCTCCCTGGCCAGCGCCCGAGCCTCCTGCCGGGCGGCCAGATCCTTATCCAACTCCATTGGTTCTCCCTCACTTCCCCGGAAGACGTCCTGGGGAATCTCCGAATCCATCGTCTTCGGCGGAATGCCGGATCCTTTGGCGTCCGCTCCTGCCGATTTCATCGGAGCTTCCCTAGAACAGCAGGCTTGAGCCGTCTCCCGCCTTCTTGGTCAAATGTCCGTTCTCCACAAAGCCCATCTTTTCCAGCCACCGCTGGAATTCCGGGATGGCTGTCTTTCCGGTCAGCTCCCGCAGCGCCGCGGTCTCCCGGAAGCCGGTGGTCTGATAGTTGAGCATAATGTCATCCCCGTGGGGAATGCCCATAAAATAGTTGCACCCGGCCATGGTCAGCAGGGCGGCCAGATTTTCAATGTCGTTCTGATCCGCCTTCATATGGTTGGTGTAGCAGCAGTCGCAGCCCATGGGGATGCCGGTTAGCTTGCCCATGAAGTGATCCTCCAGCCCCGCCCGGGTAACTTGCCGGGCGTCATACAGGTATTCCGGCCCGATAAAGCACACCACAGTATTCACCAGGAACGGGGCGAACCGCTTGGCAAAGCCGTAGCACCGGGCCTCCATGGTCACCTGATCGGTGTCAAAGTGGGCATCCGAGGACAGCTCCGACCCCTGCCCCGTTTCAAAGTACATCACATTGGGACCCTCCGCCGTACCCTCCTTCAGCAGCAGCTCCCGGGCCTCCTGCAGCGTCGCCCCGGAGAAGCCGAAGGCCTCGTTGCCCTTCTGGCTGCCGGCAATGGACTGAAAAATCAGATCGCAGGGCGCACCGGCCCGCACCGCCTTCATCTGGGCCGTGACGTGAGCCAGGACACAGATCTGGGTGGGGATCTGCCAGTGTTCCCGGATCTCCTGGAACCGGCGCAGGATTCTGCCCACCTGCTCCGGGGAGTCCGTCACCGGGTTTAAGCCGATCACCGCGTCCCCCGCCCCAAAGCTCAGCCCCTCCAAAGTGGAAGCGGTGATGCCGTCGGGATCGTCGGTGGTGTGATTGGGCTGCAGACGGCAGCTTAAGGTGCCCGGCAGCCCGATGGTGGTGTTGCAGTGGGCGGTAACGGTGATTTTGGCGGCGGCGCAGATCAGATCCAGATTGCTCATGAGCTTGCACACCGCCGCGATCATCTCCGCCGTCAGCCCCCGGCTGACCCGGCGGATCTCCCCGCCGGTGGTGGTTTCCGCCAGCAGCCATTCCCGCAGCTGCGCCACGGTCCATCCCCGGATGGTTCGGTACACCGGCTCGTTTACATCGTCCTGGATGATTCGGGTGACTTCATCGGTTTCGTAGGGCACCGCCGGATGCTCCCGCAGATCCCCCAGGGTCAGGGCGGAAAGCACCACCTTGGCGGCAATCCGCTCTCGGGCGTTTTCCGCCGCCAGACCTGCCAGCTTGTCCCCGGTTTTTTCCTCGTTGGCCTTGGCCAGCACCTGCTTGATATCCCGGAACTGGTATGTTTTTCCCAAAAGGGTGGTTTTCAGAATCATTCGCCTCATCCTTTACCCGCCGGATTTTTCCCGGCTTTTTGCTGTATCATCAGGAGATAGAGCATACTGCTCGTCCGGTTCAGCCCCTGGATCAGATCCGGCCGGCCGGGCTGCCCCTCCCCCCGGGGAAAGGCGCTGACCGCCGCCAGTTCCGCCTCCCGGGCGGCGCATCGGGCGCGGTTCAGCTGTGCCACCGCCGGGCCGTCTGCCGCGGACGGCATAAAGTGGGGCTGGCCATAGTAGTCCTGGGGAAAGTGGCTGCGGCGGCGCAGCTGTTCCTGGTCAAGGCCGCAAAGGGTATCCCAGGAAAGCGGCTCTCCCAGCACCTCGCACCGGAGGATCTGCCGGGTCAGCGCCAGCACCTCCCCCACCGGCTGCTCCAGCGCCCTGTACGCCAGCTGGCACAGAATCAGCTCCCCCTGAAGGGTGTCCAGCTTTCCCCGGAACCGGATGCGGGGGTGATCCTTTTTTACCAGCACATCCCCATGCAGGTGGGTCATATCCTCAGGCTTTTCTTCCAGAAAGCCTCCCTCCGGCAGTCTGTACCGCCGGGGCGCCGCCTGGCTGGCCGGGAGGATTTCAATCCGCTCCCGGTTCAGGTAGTCCCGGGCGGCGCTGGTCAGCTGATCCCCTTTTCCCAGATAGAATACTCGCCTGCCGTCCCGGCTACGCACATTGTCCCGGGCTGCCCGCTCATCCAACAGCATGCCTTACTTCCCGGCAGGCGGGTTCTGGCTCAGCCGCCCCTTGGGCAGAATGGCGTCCACTTCCATATGCGGCCGGGCAATCACATGGACAGAGATCAGCTCCCCCACCTTCTCCGCCGCGGCGGCGCCTGCGTCGGTAGCCGCCTTCACCGCCCCCACGTCTCCGCGAACCATCACCGTCACCAGGCCGCCGCCCACCTGCTCCTTGCCCACCAGCTGCACGTTGGCGGACTTTACCATGGCGTCCGCCGCTTCAATGGCGCCTACCAGGCCCTTGGTTTCAATCATACCCAGAGAATTTGTATCCATCGTATTCATCCTTTCCAAAATAGAGCGAATCTTATTCTTCCCTCGGCGTCTGGGATACCTCCGCCACCGCCCGGGCAAAGGCGCCGCAGGCAGCGTCACAGGCGCTTTGGGTGCCGGAGAGCAGCCCGCCGCCGAAATTGGTCTCGCTGGGCGGGGCATAGAGTTTGCGCAGGCGTACATCCGCCGCCTTCAGCGCCGCGTCCAGGGCATACATGCCCTCCAGCGGCGGGGCAATGAGATAGGCCAGCGCCGTCCCCGGAGGCACCTGCGCCTCCCTTGCCAGAAAGGTTCCCACACTGCTAACAGTGTGCGCAAGATACGGCACTCTATTCACTTCTTCAAATCCCACCCGGCGCAGCTGGTTCAGGGCCGCCTCCATGCCGCTTTTCACCGCCCCGGGGGTTTTCGCCGCCAGAATGCCGATGACCTCTCCGGCATAGGGGGTGGAGGCGTTGGCGGCTCCGGCATAGAAGCTGCGGCCGTAGGCCACCTCCACCTCCGCCGCCTTGGTTGCCGCGTCCAGAGCGATATAGGTGGCGTCATCACAGTCGGTAGTGAGCAGCCCCAGGGCGGGATATCCCTTGAGCGCTCCCAGAGCGGCGCACAGGGAAGGGCTGGCATTGGCCAGATACCGCACCGACAGAACCGTTACCGGGATCATGCTTCCGCCTCCCGGTGCAGCCCCACACCGGAAACCTGCTTTTTCAGGATT
>CALXDT010000008.1 GCA_944387125.1 uncultured Oscillospiraceae bacterium
TTCGTGCCCTTCAAAAAGTGGGAAATCCATACAGGATTCCTCCACTTTTTGAAGGTTCGGCTGAGGCAAAATCTCTCGGCATCCGCTCTTGCCGATTGAATCAGAGCTTCCCCAACAACTCAGCGCCTCCCCGGTCGGCTTCTTTGCTTCCTTTCTTGCCGGGACAAGAAAGGAAGGCCCCCGGCAGGGTCGGGGAGCACTTAAGCAGGAAAGCAGCCAAACCCCTGCGCCGACTTCCCGTTTGTTTCCCGGCAGCTGGATCAAAATTTGTACCAGGCCGCGGAAACCCGATAAGCATATTTTTCTTTATCCCCGGAGGAAACTGTGCTATAATGACAGGCAGATGCATAGGAAAAGAGGATGGATATGGACATTCAGGGTTTGGTAAGCCTGCAGATTATGATGTTTCTGCTCATCGGCACGGGGATTGTGATCCGGAAGCTGGGAATCATTACCCCCCAGGGGAAGACCATGCTGACGGATCTGGTCATTGATGTGATTCTGCCATGCAACATCGTACACTCCTTCTGCATTCAGCTTCAGAAGGAGACGGTGCTGGCGGGGCTGAGCGTGCTGGTGGTCTCCCTGGTTTTGCAGCTGTGCTGCACGGCCATTGCCGCCTTCTGCTACCGGTGGGCGCCGAAGGAAAAGCGGACGATCCTCCAGTACGGCACCGTCTGCTCCAACGCCGCCTTCCTGGGCAATCCGGTGGTGGAGCAGCTGTACGGCTCCATGGGGCTGCTGTACGCGTCGCTGTACCTGATCCCCCAGCGGATTGTCATGTGGTCGGCGGGCATCAGCTACTTCACCGGGCAGGTGTCCAAAAAGGATGTGGTGAAAAAGGTGCTTACCCACCCCTGCATCATCGCCGTGGCCATCGGCCTGGTGATCATGGTCACAGGGCTGGAGCTTCCGTCCTTCCTGGACAAAACCATCAGCACCCTGGGGCAGTGCACCACCGCCATGACCATGCTGCTGATCGGCGCCATTCTGGCCGACGCCGGGTGGAGCCACATGATCACGCCGCTGACGCTGCTGTATGCCCTGATCCGGCTGATTCTGCTGCCCGGCGCGGTGCTGCTGGGCTGCCTGCTCTTCCGGGTGGACGCCCTGGCCGCGGGGGTCTGTGTGGTGCTGGCCGCCATGCCCGCAGGCAGCATCACCGCCATTCTGGCCGCCAAGTACCATGCCGACGAGGTGTTCGCCAGCGCCTGCGTGGTGTTTACCACGGTGCTTTCCATGGTGTTTCTGCCCCTTTGGTGCCTGGTGCTCCAGGCGGTTCTGTAAATCCCCTCCCCCTTTCCCTGAGACGGAAAGGGGGATTCGTTGTCAGGCTGTCGAAAATCCCCTACGGGGCTTTCCGACAGATTTTTGCAGGTGAGCTTCATGCACTCCTTGTACGCCCTTGGCGTACAACTGGCACACTGCGCAGCCTGAGAGGTATTTTCTGCCAGGTACAGAAGGTGAATTGCCCCGAAGGGGCAAGAGAGACCACCCTGGGGTGCGCCCCGGCAGAAAATGAATTTGAATTTTATTTGCCGCAATGCGGCAAATTCTGCGAAGCGTTTTTAACGGTCTGAGGCGGCGCGGCCAGCCACGCCGCCTTTTCCGTATAAAAAAGCGGCGGCGTCCGGTCTTTCCACCGGGCGCCGCCGCTTTGGGGAAAGGCTGGGAATTCCGGCTCAGCAGCGAGCCATATCCCAGGTGATGGAGCCGATGTCCTTCATTGATGGTTTCTATGGTTCAATCCTGGAAGGGATCCAGGCTTGTATCCGGCCCGATCCGGCACAGGAACCGTGCCAGCAGGGAAATGGTGTTTTCCACGTCCTCCAGGCTGCACACCTCGCTGGGGGCGTGCATATACCGCAGCGGCAGGGATACCAGGGCAGTGGGCACGCCGGTGCCGGTGAAGTGAATCTGATCCGCGTCGGTATGCGTCCTGCCCATGTAGGTTTCTGTCTGGAAGGGGATGTCTCCCTCCCGGGCGCAGGCTTCCAGCAGACTGTTGAGCTTCCGGTTGCCGATGGAGCTGTTGCACAGCACCGGCCCGCCTCCCAGCTTCACCCGGCCGGCGTCCTTGGGATCCGCCCCGGGGTAGTCCGAGGCATAGGTAACATCCACCACAATGGCGGCATTGGGAGCCACGGCGCTGCCCGCCCAGTAGGCGCCCCGCATGGTGGTTTCCTCGCCCGTGGTGGTCACTGCCCAGACGCCGATTTGGCAGCCCATGGCGTTGGCCTGCTTCAATGCCTCCAGAATGATAAAGGCGCCGCCCCGGTTGTCGATGCCCCGGGCGGAGAGAAAGCCGTTGCACAGGCGCTGGCTGTAGGTATTCAGATGGATGGGATCTCCCTCCTGAACGTATTTCCGGGCGTCGGCGGCGTCTTTGGCGCCGATGTCTATGTACAGATCCCCCACCTTCACCTCTTCCTTGGGCGTCTCCCTGGGGGCGGCGGCGACCCCGAAGACCTTCCCGCCCCGGCTGTGGATCACCACCTGGTGGCCGGGGTACTGGAAGGGGCGGATGCCCCCAGCGCGGCCTGCCCGCAGCAGGCCGTCCTCCTGAATGTGGGTGACAATGAGGCCGATCTCATCTATGTGGGCGGCAAGCATCACTTTAAACGAGGCCTGGGGATTGAGAATGCAGAAAACGTTGCCGGTATAGTCCGTGCGAATCCGGTGGCAGAAGGGGGTCATATGGGAGATGATCTGCTTTTGCAGAGGGATCTCATGACCGGAGACAGACATGCTGTCCAGCAGGGTATGCAGGAAATCCTGATTCATGGAAGAAGCTCCTTTTCTCTCTGGCGCAGGCCGGGAAGGCTGCGTTTGCCTGAAAACGGGCAAAAGCTGGGCACCCGAATATACAAGGGCAAGCGGAAAGCCTTGGCCTGCAAGCGGTTTTGCGGGATTCCGCACCCACTATTTTAGCACAAAGTTTATCAGATGGAAATAGGAAATGGGATTGGTCTTGACAAAAAAACACAGGAGTGATACTATCCCATTGATAGAAACAACCGCTTGCTTTGATCATAAGGAGGGTACGCAATGAACATCTTAGTCACCGGCGGCGCCGGATACATCGGTTCTCACACCTGTCTGGAACTGCTGAACAGCGGCTATGGCGTGGTGGTGGTGGACAACCTTTGCAACGCCAACCCCAAAAGCCTGGAACGGGTAAAGGAATTGACCGGTAAAGACGTGAAGTTCTACGAAGGCGATGTGCGGGACGAAGGGCTGCTTCGGAAAATCTTTGGGGAAAACCACATTGCCGGGGTCATTCACTTTGCCGGATTGAAGGCCGTGGGTGAATCCGTGGCGCAGCCCTGGCGGTATTACGATAACAACCTGAACTCTACCCTGGTTCTGACCAAGGTGATGGGAGAAGCCGGGGTGAAGCGGATCATCTTCTCTTCCTCCGCCACCGTCTACTCCGGCGACAACCAGATGCCCCTGCGGGAGACCAGCCGCACCGGAAACTGCACAAATCCCTATGGCTGGACCAAGTATATGACCGAGCAGATCCTCTCGGGCATGTCTGCTGCGGATCCGGAATGGAGCATTGTGCTGCTGCGGTATTTCAACCCGGTGGGCGCCCATGAAAGCGGCCGCATTGGGGAAGATCCCCGGGGCATTCCCAACAACCTGATGCCCTACATCACCCAGGTGGCGGTGGGCCGCCGGGAAAAGCTCAGCGTCTTCGGCGACGATTACCCCACCCCCGACGGCACCGGCGTCCGGGACTACATCCATGTGGTAGACCTGGCCAAGGGGCATGTGGCGGCGGTAAAGTATGTGGTGGAAAATACCGGCTGCGAGGTATTCAACCTGGGCACCGGCACCGGCTACAGCGTGCTGGATATGGTCAAGGCCTTTGAGCAGGCCAACGGCGTGGCAATTCCCTACCAGATCGCCCCCCGCCGCCCCGGCGATCTGGCCACCTGCTATGCGGATCCTGCCAAGAGCCAGGCGGTTCTGGGCTGGAAGGCAGAAAAGACCCTGGTGGATATGTGCCGGGACTCCTGGAGATGGCAGTCCCAGAATCCCATGGGCTACGGCGAGTAAGCGTCCTGCATTCCCGGGGCAGAAGGCCCCGGGAATGATTTTTTTGGAAAGAATGGAAAATGGTACTTGACAAATCGGTTTTGGACACATATAATGGCATAAACCGATGAGGAAGAGTGAGTAGTTCTCCGATTCTTTCCCACAGAGAGCCGCGGATGGTGGGATCGCGGCGGAAAAGGCGCTGAATGAATGGACTTCCAAGGGCAACCAGAAACGGGATTCCCCGGAGTATGCGCGCCGGAGCAGGCTCTCCGTTACCAAAAGCCGGCGTATGTTGGTACGCGCAAAGTGGGCGCTATGCGTCAAGCCGGGTGGCACCGCAGGATATTTGTCCTGTCCCAGCAAAGGTTATTTGCTTTGGGACGGGATTTTTTGTTGTCTCCGTCCCGCCAGATTACGGAAAGGAGATTCCCCTATGAAAAACCAGTCCATTCCCTACAAGATCTACCTCAACGAGAGCCAAATGCCCACAGCCTGGTATAACCTCCGGGCAGACATGAAAAACAAGCCCGCGCCGCTGCTGAATCCCGGAACCATGGAGCCCATGACCGCCCAGGAGCTTTCCGGGGTGTTCTGCGACGAGCTGATCCGCCAGGAGCTGGACAATACCACTGCCTATTTCCCCATTCCCGAGGCCATCCGCAGCTTTTACAAAATGTACCGTCCCTCGCCTCTGGTGCGGGCCTACTGTCTGGAAGAAAAGCTGGGCACCCCCGCCAAGATCTATTATAAGTTTGAGGGCAACAACACCTCAGGCTCCCATAAGCTCAATTCCGCCATTGCCCAGGCCTACTATGCCAAAGAGCAGGGGCTGAAGGGCGTCACCACCGAGACCGGCGCCGGACAATGGGGCACGGCGCTGAGCATGGCCTGCGCCTACTTCGGCCTGGACTGCAAGGTATATATGGTGAAGGTGTCCTATGAGCAGAAGCCCTTCCGCCGGGAGGTCATGCGCACCTACGGCGCGTCCGTTACCCCTTCGCCCTCTATGGAGACGGAAGTGGGGCGGAAAATCCTTCAGGAGCATCCGGGCACCACCGGCAGCCTGGGCTGCGCCATCAGCGAGGCGGTGGAGAAGGCCGTCTCCACCCCCGGATACCGGTATGTGCTGGGCAGCGTGCTGAACCAGGTGCTGCTGCACCAGAGCGTCATCGGTCTGGAAACCAAGGCGGCGCTGGATCAGTACGGCATTCAGCCGGATATCATCATCGGCTGCGCCGGGGGCGGCTCCAATCTGGGCGGGCTGATCGCTCCCTTTATGGGGCAGAAGCTCCGGGGAGAAGCGGACTATCGGATCATTGCGGTGGAACCGGCATCCTGCCCCAGCTTTACCAGAGGCAAGTATGCCTATGACTTCTGCGATACGGGCATGGTCTGTCCCCTGGCCAAGATGTATACCCTCGGCTCCGGGTTTATCCCCGCGCCCAACCATGCCGGCGGCCTGCGGTATCACGGCATGAGCTCCGTCCTGTCTCAGCTGTATCATGACGGGCTGATGGAGGCGGTGTCGGTGAAGCAGACAGAGGTCTTCCAGGCGGCGGAGTATTTCGCCCGGGTGGAGGGAATCCTGCCCGCTCCGGAAAGCGCCCACGCCATCAAGACGGCCATAGATGAGGCAGTGAAGTGCCGGGAGACCGGCCAGGAGAAGACCATTGTCTTCGGCCTCACGGGCACCGGCTATTTTGACATGGTAGCGTACGAGAAATTCCATGACGGAAACATGAGCGACTATATCCCCACGGATGAAGAGCTTCAAAAGAGCTTTGACAAGCTGCCGCGGGCATAAATGAGCGGGGCGGGCAGTTTGCCCGCCCCGCAGACCGTCGAAAGAGGTTCGCAGAATTTGCCGCATTGCGGCAAATAAAATTCAAATCATTTTCTGCGTACCTGGCGGAAAATACCTCTCAGGCTGCGCAGTGTGCGAGTTGTACGCCTTTGGCGTACAAGGAGTGCATGAAGCCTACCTGCAAAAATCTGTCGGAAAGCCCCGAAGGGGATTTTCGACAGATTGGGGGCGGGCAGTTTGCCCGCCCCTTTGGCTATGGAAGCCGGTCGATCAGGCAGGTGCCGTGATCCTTCAGCCATTGTTTCCGGAGCCGGTAATCCGGGAGAACCCGTTCCACCTCCGACCAGAAGGCGGCGGAGTGGTTCATCTGCTTCCGGTGGCACAGCTCGTGCACCACCACATAGTCCACCACCTCCGGGGGGCAGAGACTCAGCAGGCAGTTGAAATTCAAATTCCCTTTGGAAGAGCAGCTGCCCCACCGGGAGTGCTGGCTGCGGATGGTGACTTTCCCGTAGTCCACCCCCACCAAAGGGGCGAAGTGCGACAGCTTTTGGGGAATGATTTCTTTGGCCCGGTCCGCGAAGGCCCGGAGCTGCTCCGGGGAATAAGGCTCCCGGGCAGCTTCCCGGCGCTGCTCCATCTGCGCCAGGTGCCGGCGGATCCAATCTTCCTTTTCCCGGAGGAACCGCTGGATCTCCCGCCGGGGCAGATTTCCGGGGGCGCGCACCAGCAGCGTTCCGTCCCGGCGGATTTCCAGCGCCAGGGTCTTTCGGCTGCTGCGCAGAATCAAAATGGGTTCGTCCATGGGGCGTCTCCTTCCGAAAGGTTCTTTTCGGCCATTATATCCCAAAACTGCCCCGGGGGCAAGGAAAAGATTCCTTGCCCGGACAGGGGGAATGTGGTACAATGGGCACAGGAAACACAAGGAGGGAACTTCTATGGAAAAGCCTTTGCTGGAGATCTGTGCCGGCTCCTATGAATCGGCGATGGCCGCCTGCCGGGGCGGCGGGGACCGGATTGAGCTGTGCGCCAATCTGGTGATCGGCGGAACCACGCCCACCCAGGCGCTGTTTGAGCAGGTGCGGCGGGATTGCGGACTGAAAATCCATGTGCTCATCCGCCCCCGGTTCGGGGACTTCCTCTATTCCCGGGCGGAAACGGAGGAGATGGAGCGGAGCATCGGGCTGTTCCGGGAGCTGGGAGCCGACGGAGTGGTGATCGGAGCCCTGACCCCGGATGGGGATCTGGATCTGGAAACCATGAAGCGGCTGATGGCACAGGCAGGGGAGATGTCCGTCACCCTCCATCGCGCCTTTGACATGACCCGGGATCCCTATCGAACCCTGGAAGAGGCGGCGGCTCTGGGCTGCAGCGCCATCCTCACCTCCGGCCAGGCGTCCAGTGCGCCGCTGGGAAGCTCGCTGCTGGGGCAGCTGCACCGAAGGAGTGCCGGGCGCATCACCATCATGGCCGGCTGCGGGGTCAAAAGCGGCAATATTCCGGCGCTCCACCGGGAAACGGGAATCCGGGCTTACCATGCCACGGCCCGCACCGGCGTGGGGGACAGCGCCATGCGCTACCGGAAGGAAGGGGTCTCCATGGGGCTTCCCGGCCTCAGCGAGTACCAGCTGTGGCAGACGGATGAGGAGGAGGTGCGCGCCTGCGCCCGGGCGGTTCGGCAGTTGGCGCCATAAGGGTAGAATTCTGCGTTTTTTCTTGAGAAAATCCAGGATTTTTGTGAAAAACATCCTTTGAAATTTTACAAAAGATTCAGTATAATAATATTACAACGTGTGGCTTTCAAGCGTAATTTCAGTTGCGTGAAAGCTGCACGTTTTTACTTTCAAAAAGGAGGAAAGGAAATGAAGCGTATTAAGGCGGCCTGCATCTGCCAGACTCTCCACTTTATGCTCAAGGAGGATCTGGAGCACAATTGGGCGGTATCCATGGTGAAACAGGAGGTGGAGCGCTACAAGAAGGGGCTGGAGCGCAACCGCACCCTGTATAAGATTCTGGAGGAGACGGAGCAGCCCGACGGCTCCGTGATCATCAAGGTCATTAAGCAGTACAATACCAGCCCGGTGGGAGACTATCCGGACTGATGCCCATCCCTGAGAATCCCCCGGAAATCCTCGGTTTCCGGAAAGAACCTTTTCCCTGGGATATCAGTATACGCTTATCGGGTTTATACAGCTTGGTACGAATTTGGATCCAACTGCCGGGAAACAAAAGGGAAATCGGCGCAAAGGTTTGGCTGCTTTCCTGCTTAAGTGCTCCCTGACCCTGCCGGGGGCGTTCCTTTCTTGTCTCGGCAAGAAAGGAACCAAAGAAGCCGGCCGGGGAGGCGCTGAAGTCTGGGGAACCTCTGATTCAATCGGCAAGCGCGGATGCCGAGAGATTTTGCCTCAGCCGAACCTTCAAAAAGTGGAGAAATACTGTATGTATTTCCCACTTTTTGAAGGGCACGGATGTGGTAAAAGATCCGGCATTCCGCCGAAGACGATTGATTCAGAGGTTCCTTAAGGATGCGTTTCCGGATTTTCCCCTTCCTTGACCGCCGCAAAAAAACAGGCGCCGCCGCTTGCCAATTGCCGAAAAAAACGGTATAATCAAAAAAATGCTTATCGACTTTACACCGCAAAGGAAATTTCCGTACCCCATATTGGTACAGGTGTTCCCCGCCCAAAATGGTGGTCTTATCACCATCGTCGCAAATCCGATACAAACAATCTTCCGTCTGGCACAAGCTGAACGAGAAGCGCGCCGGGAGGGGTCCGGGGAGGGCGGCTCTGGCGCGGGAGCTGGCCAGCATTCAGCGCCTCCCCGGCCGGCTTCTTTGGTTCCTTTCTTGCCGGGACAAGAAAGGAACGCCCC
>CALXDT010000009.1 GCA_944387125.1 uncultured Oscillospiraceae bacterium
CCATTGTGGAGGCGGATCCCTTTCGGCTGCAGAACATGGATCTGTTCCGGGACTATGTCCGCCAGTCGGGGGTCTACGGCCGGGGGACGGATCTGGGCACCGCCCTGGCCTATCTGTGCGCCCGGCGGCCGCCGCTGCTCCATCCCGGCGCCACCTTGCTGATCCTGTCCGACAGCAAAACCATCGACCAGGGGCGGGCGGTGCAGGCGCTGATGGAGGCCAAGCGGCTTTCCGGCCAGGTGCTTTGGCTGAACCCCATTCCCCAGGGGAAGTGGCAGTACCTGCGCAGCGTCCAGACCATGGCGGCGGTGTGCCCCATGGCCCCCTGCTCCACCCTGCGGGAGCTGGCCGCGGCGCTGACCCGCCGGGCTTTGCAGGGCTGACGCCTTGCCTTTTCCGGGCAGCTGTGGTATCATAGGCTGATATCCCGGAACAAAGGAGGTTCCTATGAAACTGTTTGATTCCTTTCGTCTGCTGCCCTGGACGGCGGTGGCGATTCTTGCCGCTTTGGCGGCGTTTTTGAAATTCGGCATACCGGGCTACAGCTTTTCTGCCCTGGTGTGCTGCTGCCTGGCAGGGGTAATTGCCTTCTATGAGATCACCCGAATGCTGATTCCCCTGCTGCCCCATGCCATGCCTTTGATCCGCCGGATCTTCACCGTGTGCCTGGCGCTGGGACTGACGGTGGTGGCGATTACCGAGGTGGTGATCATCCGCGCCAGCTTCGGAAATCCCGATGAGGCGGTGGACTATGTGGTGGTGCTGGGGGCAAAGGTGCGGGAGGACGGCCCTTCGGTGTCCTTGTGGGATCGGATCTACGCTGCCGCGGAATACTTGCAGGAGCACCCGGATACCGTTGCCGTTCTCTCCGGCGGCCAGGGGGCGGACGAGCCGATGACCGAAGCCCAGGCCATGTATGAAGAGCTGATCATGCTGGGGGCGGATCCCGACCAGCTGTGGCTGGAGGAAGCGGCCACCTCTACCTGGGAGAATCTCCACTTTTCTCTGGATCTGATCCAGGAGAAAACCGGAACCCGGCCGGAAAAGCTGGGGGTGCTCTCCAGCGAGTACCATCTGTTCCGCGCCAGCCTCTTTGCCGGAGCCTGCGGGGTGGAGTTCGTTGGAATCCCGGCCCAGACTTCCCGGCCGGCGCAGAAAATCAACCACTTTATGCGGGAGGTGGCGGGGGTCTGGCACTACCTTCTGCTGGGCGGGCGGTACGCGTAAGCAAAAAAATTCCCCAGGCGGCACCTGGGGAATTTATTCTATTCTGCTTATCGGGTTTCCGCAGCTTGGTACAAATTTTGATTCCACTGCCGGGGAAACAAACGGGAAATCGGCACAAGGGTTTGGCAGATTCCGCGCTTAAGTGCTCCCCGACCCCTGCCGGGGGCGTTCCCTTCTTGTTCCGGCAAGAAAGGAACCAAAGAAGCCGGCCGGGGAGGCGCTGAAGGCTGGGGAAGCTCTGATTCAATCGGCAAGCGCGGATGCCGAGAGATTTTGCCTCAGCCGAACCTTCAAAAAGTGGAGGAATCCTGTATGGATTTCCCACTTTTTGAAGGGCACGAATGGGGCAAAAGATCCGGCACTGCGCCGAAGACGATTGATTCAGAGGTTCCTTAGCTCCCGCTCCCAAAGCCGCCCTCCCCGGACCCCTCCCGGCGCGCTTCTCGTTCAGATTGTGCTGGACAGAAGATTGTTTGGATTGGATTTCAGCCCATGGCCGTAAAACCAACCTTTTGGATGGGGAACGCTGTACCAATATGGGGCACAGAAATTTCCTTTGCTGCATAAAGCCGATAAGCATAAAATATTTTCCTAGGAATGCGGAGCTTTTATAGGAAAAATTTCAAAAATCCGGGATAAAGCCCCTGTCCGCCGCTCCGGCCTCCTGGACGAACCCGTCCAGACGGTTCAGGAACACCCAGCTGAGCACCGCGTCATATTCCTCCTGGGTGACAGGGCGGTTGAAGGGGGCGGGAAGACCGCCCATGGGCGTGTATTGGCGCATGAGACTTACCAGAACCTCTCCCGGGGCGAAGGTTTCCCCGATCCAGTCCAGCACCTTCAGCGCGTTTTCCACCTGCCCCGGGAGGATCAGGTGGCGGATGATGACGCCCCGCTTGACCCGTTCCCCCTCCCAAACCACCGGGCCGGTCTGGCGCGCCATCTCCCGGATGGCGGCCTGCGCCACAGGCGCATAGTCCGCCGCTCCGGACAGCTCCGCGGCCAGGGAGCCGTCGGCATATTTCAGATCCGGCAGGTAGATATCCACCAGACCCTCCAAAGCCTGAAGGGTCTGGGTCCGCTCGTAGCCCCCGGTATTGTACACCACCGGCACCGGGAGCTTCGGGCGCAGCGCCGGCAGAATGGTGGGCAGAAACTGGGTGGGCGTCACCAGGTCGATATTCTCCGCCCCCCGGGCAATCAGATCCTCCAAAACCCGGCGCAGCGCCCCGCTGTCCATGGCCGTTCCCGCCGGACGGCGGCTGATGGCGGCGTTCTGGCAGTACCGGCAGCCCAGGGTGCAGCCGCCGAAAAACACTGCGCCGCTGCCCCCCGGGCCTGCCAGCGCCGGTTCCTCCCACCGGTGGAGCATGGCCTTGGCCACCAGGGCCTGATCCGGGCACCGGCAGAATCCCGTCTCCCCGGCGGCGCGGTTGACCGCGCACTGCCTGGGACAAAGCGTGCAGTTTCCATAATCCATAAGCATCCCATCCTTTCGACCATTGTACCAGTTTTTTGCCGGTTTCTCAAGGTGCGGCTTTACCCCCGGGAAAAAATGTGCTACAATGGCCAAAAACGAAAGAGGGGATTGGCGTGAATATTCGATTTGCCGGGTTGGAAGACATCCCCGCGCTGCTGCGTCTGCTGGAACAGGTAGGGCAGGTGCACCATCAGATCCGGCCGGATCTGTTCCGGGCAGGGGCGCGGAAGTATGACCGGGGTGCGCTGGAGACGCTTCTGAAGGATGAGAACCGTCCGATTTTTGTGGCGGAGGACGGCGGCCGGGTGCTGGGCTATGCTTTCTGCATTTACCAGCAGGTGGAACAGGATCCGGTGCTGGCAGACCGGAAAAGCCTGTATGTGGATGACCTGTGTGTGGACGAGCACTGCCGTGGGCAGGGGATTGCGACCGGGCTCTATGACCATGTGTGCGGCTATGCCCGGGCCCGGGGGTGTCAGGCGGTGACGCTGAACCTCTGGTGGGGCAATGAGCCTGCCCGGCAGTTTTATGAATCCCGGGGGATGCGCCCGCAAAAAATGGGCATGGAGTATCTTTTGTAAGTACCGGAGGTAAGTATGGCTTTTGACGCGTATTTTTTAACGGCGGTGCTGGAAGAGGTTCGGTACCGGTGCCTGGGCAGCCGGGTGGATAAAATCCACCAGCCCAGCCGGGACACCCTGATTCTGCACCTGCGCTGCCGGGAGGGGCGGGAGAAGCTGCTGTTCGCCGCCAACCCCACCGCGCCCCGGCTGCACCTGACCGCCGCCACTCCGGAAAATCCGCCGGAGCCGCCCATGTTCTGCATGCTTCTGCGCAAGCACCTTCTGGGCGGGAAGCTGGTGGACATCTCCCAGGCGCCCATGGAGCGGGCGGCGGTGTTTACCTTCGCCTGCACCGATGAAATGGGCTTTCCCACGGAGAAAAGGCTCATTGCGGAGCTGATGGGCAGAACCTGCAATCTGTACCTGGTATCCCAGGAGGGGCGGATCATCGACTGCCTCCGGCGGATCGGCCTGGACGAAAGCGCCCGGCGGCCGGCTTTGCCGGGGCTGAATTACCAAAGCCCCGCGCCTCTGGATAAGCTGGATCCCAAGGCCTCCCCGGACTTCGCGGCGCTGCTGTCCGCCCCCGGAGCCGACCGGCTGGCGGATCGGCTGATGGATACCCTGGGGGGACTGTCTCCCCTGGTGTGCCGGGAGGCGGCGCTGTACGCCGCCGGGAGCACCGACACCCGGATTGCCGGGGCGGATATCCCGGCTGTGGCGGAAAAACTCCGGCTGTTTTTTGCGGAGCATCTGAACCACCCGGCGCCCTACTGCTGCTGTCTGCCTGACGGGACGCCCAAGCAGTTTGCCTTCTGCCCGCTGCGCCAGTATGGGGACAGCCGGCGGCTGGATTCCTTTGGGGAGCTGCTGGACAGCTTCTACGCGGTGCGGGGCCGGAAGGACGCCATGCGCCAGAAAAGCCAGGCGGTGCGGAAAACGGTGCAGAATCTCTCTGCCCGGGTAAGCCGGAAGCTGCTGGCTCAGGAAAAGGAGCTGGAGAAGACCTATGACCGGGAGCGGCTGCGCCAGCTGGGGGACATCCTCACCGCCAACCTCCACCGGATGAAAAAGGGGCAGACCCAGGTGGTCTGCCAGGACTTCTATGACGAAAGCATGGGGTCGGTGGAGATTCCCCTCAGCCCTCTGCTGAGCCCCCAGGAAAACGCCGCCAAGTATTATAAGGACTACACCCGGATGAAAAACGCCGAGAAGGAGCTGAAAAAGCAGCTGGAGCTGGGACGCCGGGAGCAAATGTACCTGGGCAGCGTTCTGGAGGAGCTGGATCGGGCCCAGACCGAGGCGGAGCTGGAGGAGATCCGCCAGGAGCTGCAGGAGGCGGGATACCTGCGCCCCGAGGGGGGAAAAAAGCGCCCCCGCCAGGGGAAGCTGGCGCCTATGCGCTTTGTGTCCACCGACGGCTACGCCATCTATGTAGGCCGGAACAACCGGCAGAACGAGGAGCTGACCTTCAAGGCTGCCCGGAAGGACGACCTTTGGTGCCACGCCGCAAAGGTCCACGGCAGCCATGTGATCATCTCCTGCACCGGACGCACGCCCCCGGACGACACCCTCACCCAGGCGGCGCAGCTGGCGGCCTACTATGCCGAGACCAGCGGCGGCCAGAACATCCCTGTGGATCTGACCACGGTGAAGCAGGTAAAAAAGATCCCCGGGGGAAAGCCGGGGATGGTGATCTATCACAGCTACAAGACCTTGATTGTCAACCCCTACCCGGACATTCAGGTGGATCCCCTGAATGCCCAGCCCAAGGAGGAATAGCGGCCGTCATTGCTTCTGGAGAATGCCCAGAAGCCGGTCGATCAGTCCTTCCGCCCGGCGGTACAGAACCATGGCCAGGGCGGCCAGAGTCGCCCACAGCAGCGTGAACGCGGGGCAGATCTGCCCCAGAATATTCCCCGGCTGTCCCCGGTAATCCCAGATCTGATAATCCTGGTTTACCAGCAGCCCGGTGATCAGCTCCACGGCAGTGATGATTCCGGCGCCGCCCCCGGCCCCCAGCGCCAGAGGCAGCGTCCGCAGCCTGCCGATGAGCAGAAAACACAGTCCGCCCGCGGCGAACATGCTGATGTGGCTGTATCCCCGATAAAGCAGCTCCAGCCCCACATACCCGCTGCCGCCGATGAAAAACAGCAGCAGGTGCTTCAAGATCCCCATGGAAACTCACCTCGTCAAGAGTATTTCCAGATTTTTGCGAGAAAAACCGAAAAAATGTCTTGACAAATAGGTTGATCCTGGATATAATAATAAAGCTGATTTCGGCCATCCGAAATCCAGTGACCCAATGGCGGCATAACTCAGTTGGTAGAGTAGCCGGTTCATACCCGGTATGTCATCTGTTCAAATCAGATTGCCGCTACCAGGCCCGTTGGTCAAGCGGTTAAGACACCGCCCTTTCACGGCGGTAACAT
>CALXDT010000010.1 GCA_944387125.1 uncultured Oscillospiraceae bacterium
TATGGCGGAGAAGGAGGGATTTGAACCCTCGATACCCTTTTGGGGTATACACGATTTCCAATCGTGCGCGCTCGGCCAGCTACGCGACTTCTCCAAATCATGCGTATCTTCAGCTTGCTTATGATACTACATTCTTTCCGTTTTGTCAAGAATTATTTTGAGGATTTCCCAAAAATGTTGCTTTCTGTCAGATGCCATGGTATATTGGGTTCAGTCTTGGGAAGTCGCCCGAAAAATCGTTTTGCTGATCTGACAATGAGGTGATTATTTGAAAACGCTTCTGCCCATGTTGAAACCTTACCGTAAGGAATGCATCCTTGCGCCTCTGTTCAAGATGCTGGAGGCCTCCTTTGAGCTGATGATCCCCCTGGTGGTGGCTGACATGATTGACACAGGTATTGCCGGCGGGGACGGCGGCTACATTGTGCGGATGTGCCTGCTGATGGTCGCCCTGGGAATCGTGGGTCTGCTCAGCGCCATCACCGCGCAGTATTTTTCCGCCGCGGCGGCTGTGGGCTTTGCCGCCAGTCTCCGGCACCGGCTCCTTTCCCATATCCTCCGGCTCAGCTACAGCCAGACGGATCAGCTGGGCGCCTCCACCATGGTCACACGGCTGACCTCTGACGTCAATCAGGTGCAAAACGGTGTAAACCTGACCCTCCGGCTGCTGCTCCGCTCTCCTTTTGTGGTGTTCGGCGCCATGGTCATGGCCTTTACCATTGACTTCTCCTCCGCCCTGGTATTTCTTGGGGTGATCCCGCTGCTGTGCCTGGTGGTGTTCGGAATCATGCTCATCACCATGCCCATGTATAAGCGGGTTCAGGGGGCGCTGGATCAGGTGACATCTGCCGCCCGTCAGAATCTCACCGGCGTCCGGGTGCTCCGGGCATTCTGCAAGGAAGACGCGGAAGTGGCCGCCTTCCGAAAAAGCACCCAGGAGCTGACCCGGCGGCAGCTTTCCGCCGGCCGGATTTCCGCATTGATGAATCCCATTACCTATGTAATGATCAACCTGGCAGTGGTTCTGCTGGTTCGGATCGGGGCGGTAAAGGTGGAAAGCGGCATTCTGACCCAGGGACTGGTGATCGCCCTTTACAACTATATGTCCCAGATCCTGGTGGAGCTGATCAAAATGGCCAACCTGATCATCACCATCACCAAAGCCGTTGCCTGCGGCAAACGGATTGAGGGAATTCTGCAGATCCTCCCGGATCAGGAAAACGGGGCCTCCTCCGGCTCTTCCCTCCGGGGGCATGTGGAATTCCGCGGCGTTAGTGCCCGCTACCGGGGCGCAAGCCACGAGTCTCTGGAAGGCATTTCCTTCACCGCCCAGCCCGGGCAGACCATCGGCATCATTGGCGGCACCGGCTCCGGCAAAACCACCCTGGTGAATCTGATTCCACGGTTTTTCGACGTTTCCCAGGGGCAGGTGCTGCTGGACGGGGTAGATGTACGGGATTACGACGCGGCCTCCCTGCGCGGCCGCATCGGCGTTGTTCCGCAAAAGGCTGTGCTGTTCAAGGGCACCATCCGGGAGAACCTTCTCTGGGGAAATGCCCAGGCTCCGGACAGCGATCTGTGGTCCGCTCTGGAAATTGCCCAGGCCCGGGAAGTGGTAAAAAGCAAGGAAGGAGAACTGAACAGCGCCGTGGAGCAAAACGGGCTGAACTTCTCCGGCGGCCAGCGGCAGCGGCTGACCATTGCCCGGGCACTGGTTCGCAAGCCCCGGATCCTGATCCTGGACGACAGCGCTTCCGCCCTGGACTACGCCACGGAAGCCGCCCTGCGCACTGCTTTGAAAACCATTCCGGATCCCCCCACCACGTTCCTGGTCTCCCAGCGAGCCGCCTCGGTGCGCTACGCCGACCGGATTCTGGTTTTGGAGGACGGCCAGCTGGTAGGACAGGGAACCCACCAAACTCTGCTGGATACCTGCCCGGTTTACCAGGAGATCTACTATTCCCAATTCCCCAAGGAGGTGTGCGGCCATGGCTAAGCAGGAACGACCCATGGAGATTTTGAATAAAGTCCTGCTGCGCATCCGCCGCTATTGGCCGGGACTGATTCTGTCTCTGATTCTTTCCACTGTCTATGTGGTGATGACCCTGTATATTCCCATTTTGGTGGGCAACGCCATCGACTGCATTGTGTCCGCCGGTCAGGTGGACTTTGGTCAGATGGGGATCTATTTAAAGAAGGTCGCTTTGTGCGCCCTGATCGCTGCCCTGTCCCAGTGGATTATGAGTGAACTGAACAACCGCATGACCTACCTGATCAGCCGGGATATCCGCAACGAGGCCTTTCAGCATATCCAAAAGCTGCCCCTAAGCTACCTGGACAAGCATCCCCAGGGGGATCTGGTCAGCCGGGTGGTGGCGGACGTGGACACCTTTGCCGACGGTCTGCTCATGGGCTTCACCCAGCTGTTCACCGGCGTTATGACCATTCTTGGCACTCTGGTTTTTATGGTGCGGCTCCAATGGGGGATCGCTCTGGTGGTGGTATGCATCACGCCCCTGTCTCTGCTGGTAGCCAATTTCATCGCCCGCAGAACCTATTCCATGTTCCAGCTGCAAACCCGCACCCGGGGCGAACAGACCAGTCTCATTGACGAAGCCATCGGGAATATCAAGGTGGTTCAGGCCTTCGGCCACGAGGAAGCCACCATGGCGCAGTTTGACGAGATCAACGGGCGTTTGTCCAAAGCCTCCATTCGGGCAACCTTCTTCTCCTCCATGGTCAATCCCGCCACCCGGTTTGTCAACTCCCTGGTTTACGCGGGCGTGGGACTGACCGGCGCTCTGGTGGCCATGGCAGGGGGGATCACCGTGGGCAATCTGACCAGCTTTTTGAACTATGCCAACCAATACACCAAGCCCTTCAACGAGATCTCCGGGGTCGTCACCGAGCTGCAAAACGCCCTGGCCTGTGCGGGACGGGTATTTGAGGTGATCCAGGAAGCTGCCGAAGCCCCGGATCCTGAAGTCCCCCAGTGTCCCGATCCCCTGGAAGGACGGGTGGAGATTCGGGATCTGGATTTCTCCTACCGGAAAGATCAGCCCTTGATGCGGGGGCTGAACCTCTCCGTCCGTCCCGGTCAGCGAATCGCCATTGTCGGCCCCACCGGCTGCGGAAAAACCACCCTCATCAATCTGCTGATGCGCTTCTATGACCCGGATCAGGGCGAGATCTTCCTGGACGGGGTAAACACCCAAAACATGACCCGAAAAAGCCTGCGGCGCAATGTGGGCATGGTGCTTCAGGACACCTGGCTGAAAGCCGGAACCATCCGGGAAAACATTGCCATGGGCAGACCGGACGCCACGGAAGAAGAGATCATCGCCGCCGCCCGGCAGGCCCACGCCCACAGCTTTATCCGGCGCCTGCCCCAGGGCTATGACACCGTGATCACCGAGGCCGGCGAAAACCTGTCCCAGGGGCAGAAGCAGCTGCTGTGCATCGCCCGGGTGATGCTGTGCCTGCCTCCCATGCTGTTCCTGGACGAGGCCACCTCCTCCATCGACACCCGCACGGAAGTGCGGATTCAGAAGGCCTTCCACACCATGATGGAGGGACGCACCTCGTTTATTGTCGCCCACCGGCTGTCCACCATTCAGGAAGCCGATCTGATCCTGGTGATGGGAAACGGCCAGATCCTGGAGCAGGGCACCCACCAGGAGCTGCTCCAGCGCCGGGGATTCTATGCCCGGCTCTACCAAAGCCAGTTTGCCCATTGATCCGAATCACGTCCGAAATTTTTCGAAACTTTTTCTTGACATTGCCAATGGATAGCGGTATGATCCAATTATGGAACATCCATGTTCCCATTCATACTTGCCGCTCATGAAAGGAGCTGTCCAGAATATGCCTAAGTGGTTAGACAATGCGGTTTTTTACGAGATCTACCCCCAGAGCTTCCTGGATACCAATGCCGACGGCATCGGTGATTTTCAGGGAATCATTCAAAAGCTGGATTATATTCGGGATCTGGGCTTCAACGCCCTGTGGATCAATCCCTGCTTCCTCTCTCCCTTTGGGGACGCCGGTTACGATGTGGCGGACTATTGCACCGCGGCTCCCCGCTACGGAACCAACGAGGATCTGAAGCGGCTGTTTGCGCAAGCCCACAGCCGGGGGATCCGGGTGCTGCTGGATCTGGTGCCCGGTCACACCTCCGTGGAGCATCCCTGGTTCCGGGAGTCCATGAAAGCGGAGCAGAATCCCTACACCCACCGGTATGTGTGGACGGATTCCATCTGGGAATCTCTGGAGGGATACGGCTGCCTTCGGGGGATTTCCCCCCGGGACGGCTCCTGCCTCCTGAATTTCTTTTCCTGTCAGCCGGCGCTGAACTACGGCTTCTATCAGCCGGAAAAGCCCTGGCAGCAGTCCACCGAGGACGAAGGCCCCCGCGCCACTTTGGAAGCCATGATGGATGTGATGCGCTTCTGGCTGACCATGGGCTGCGACGGCTTCCGGGTGGATATGGCAGGCAGCCTGGTAAAAAACGATCCGGAAGGCCTGGGCACCATCGCCCTGTGGCAGAAGGTACGCGCTTTCCTGGATCGGGAGTTCCCGGATGCCGCCCTGATTTCCGAGTGGGGGGAGCCGGATAAATCCCTCCGGGGCGGATTCCACATGGACTTCCTGCTCCACTTCGGCCCCTCTCATTACAATGATCTGTTCCGCTGCCCTGACCCCTTCTTCTCCGAAGGCGGCAAGGGCGACGCCTCTGCCTTTGTGGCCAAGTACCTGGAAAGCCGCAAGGCTGCCGGTCCCGATGGGCTGATCTGCATCCCCTCGGGCAACCATGACATGGATCGGCTGGCCCGCTGGGTCAAGGGGGATCAGCAGTTCCTGGCCTTCCTGTTCCTGATGACCATGCCCGGCGCGCCCTTCGTCTACTACGGCGATGAGATCGGTATGCGCCATGTGGAAGGGCTGACCAGCGTGGAAGGCGGCTATGCCCGTACCGGCGCCCGCTCTCCCATGCAGTGGGACAATGGGGTGAACGCAGGCTTCAGCGCCGCTCCCAAGGAAAAGCTGTACATTCCCCAGGATCCGGATCCCGCCCGTCCAACAGTCAAGGCCGGTTTGGCCGATGCCGGCTCCCTGCTGAATCAGATCAAGGCGCTGATCGCCCTGCGGCAGAAAAATCCCGCCCTGCAAAGCCGGGGAGAGATCCGCTTCCTGGTTGACGGCGCCCCCGGACAGCCTCTGGTCTATGTCCGCGCCTTCGGCGGTCAGCGGCTGCTGGTGATTCTCAACCCCTGCCGGGAGGCCGCCCGCTTCTCCCTGGAGGAATCTCTGGGGCAGCCTCTGTACACCTTCGGCAGTCCCGCCGTTCAAGCGGACGCTTCCGTCTCCGTTCCCGGAGTATCCGGCGGAATCTACCCCTTGGTATGAATCATTTCTCCCCCAGAGCAGGCTCTGGGGGAGTTCTTTGCTTCCTCCTCAATCCATCCGGGTCAGCTCCGTGCCGGGATAGTAATGGGACAGGATCTGTCCATAGGTGCTGCCCCCCACTGCCATGGCGTCGGCGCCGTATTGGCTCATGCCCACCCGGTGGCCGTAGCCCCGGGTGGTGAAGGTGATTTCCCCGTCGGCGGCCTCTGCCGTAAAGGCTGTGGAGCGCAGACCCAACAAGGCGCGCAGCTGCGTCCCCTGGTAAACCGTACCGCCGATCTCCATGGAAGCAACGCCGCCTCCTTCCGTATAGGCAGTCATTCCGAACCACGTCTCCGGGGAACCGTCCAGGGAAACCCCCAGGGCCTCCTGGAAGGCCTCCGGGGAAAAGGACACCATATCCCTGTAGTATGCGGCTTTCTCCTCTCCGGGGCTGTCCACCGCCTGCAAATAGGGATAGTCCGTCCCCCAAACGGCGGCGGCATCTTCTGTACGGCCGCCGGAGCTGGAAAAGTACGTTGCCTCAATCAGCTCCCCTTGGTAGGTCAGAACCATGCCGGCTGTGGCAGATACCGCGCCGCGGACTTTCTCCAGACCTTCCCGGGTGCCGCCCTTTCCCAAATATTCCTCCGGGGTGATATAGGCCTGACAGCAGCCGGAATCTGTGCACAGGCTGCCGTCTCCGTGCTTTCCCCCGGTGGCTCCGGCCTTCCGGGTGTAGGTCCGCGCCACCACCGCCTGGGCTTTCAGCGCTTCGCTTTCAAAGGAGGCCGGCATCTCTGCCAGCACCACCCCCACCAGATAGCTTTCCAGATCCTGCTGCTCCCGGTCTCCTGAAGGAAGCAGCAGCGTCATGGGCACCGCCGGGCTTGGGGCGGTGGAAACAGCGGTTTCCTCCGGGGCTTCCTCCGGGAATTGTTCCAGCACCATAACCGCGGTATTCAGCAAGCAGGTGGGCAGCACCAGTCCCATCAGCAAAGCGGTCAAAACATCCTTCATCACAGCCTGCATAAACCTGTCCCCTCCTTTCCTGCATCCTATCACAGACGGCGGCGGAAGACGGTCGAAACCCCTCCCGTCCCTTTCGGTTCGCCTCTGCCTTGACTTCCCGCCGGTTCTATGATATGCTTTGGTTAATATTTGGTAAAGATTCCATTCATGTTCTTTGCCGTTTTTCGACGGAACCTGTCCGTGGAAGTCCAAAACAAAAAGGAGAGACAAAGTATGCTGACATCTGTTTTCCTGTTTACCGTGGGACTGGTGCTGCTGATCAAGGGCGGCGATTGGTTTGTGGACGGCGCCACAGGCATTGCCCGGCGGTTTCACCTGCCGGATATTGTGGTAGGCGCCACGGTGGTTTCCATCGGCACCACCCTGCCGGAGGTGATGGTCTCTGCCACCGGGGCGCTGAACGGCCAGGGATCCATGGCCTACGGCAACGCCATTGGCTCCATTATCTGCAATACCGCCCTGATTGCCGCCATTTCCGTGGCCGCAAATCCCGGCCCTGTGAACACGGCTTCCATGAAAATGCCTGTAGCCTTTTTCTTTTTCAGCGCCGCCGTCTACTGCGTCGCCGCCTACGGCCTGGGCACCTTCAGCCGGCCTCTGGGATTGATTCTGCTGGCGATTTTTGTAGTCTACATGATTCTCACTGTGCGCCATGGGCTGCGGCATCCGGAAACCGCTGAAGCGGAGGAACATACCCCGGAGCAGGAGCGCTCCTTTCCCCGGCTGCTTGCCCTGCTGATTGTCGGGGCGGCGCTGATCGCCACGGGAGCGAACCTGCTGGTGGATCACGGCACCATCATCGCCACGGAATTGGGTGTGCCGGAAACAGTCATCGCGCTGACCTTCGTGGCGCTGGGCACCTCCCTGCCGGAGCTGGTAACAACCATCACCTCCCTGCGCAAGGGGCACGCCTCTTTGGGCATCGGCAATGTGATCGGCGCCAACATTTTCAACCTGGTACTGGTTTCCGGCGTTGCGGTCACGTTGGCGCCCTTTGACGTTCCTGTGGGAAATCTGCTGTTCGGATACAACGCTTCCCTGGTGATGGACATTCCCCTGATGATCCTTGTCATGCTCCTGCTGACCGTTCCCGCGTTGGTGAGCAAAAAGCTCCACCGGTGGCAGGGAATTACCCTCCTGGCAATCTACGCCGCCTTCTGCGTGGTGCAGTTTGCTCTGTAAGCTGCAAAAACGTCCCGTTCCAAACCCGGAACGGGACGTTTTTCGATTCATCAGCTGAGCACGATGGCGTTCACCGCCTCCACCAGATCCACCACATCCGAGCGGAGCACCAGGCATACCGGTTCCCCAGCCACCTCGGCAACGCAGTATTCTCCGTCATACCGGTACAGGATCACTTCCACTTCCGGGAAGTCTTCATTGTTCAAGTGAATGGTCAGGCGGATTTCTTCCTTGCCGGTGGGCTTTTCCATGGTGAAGCTCTGGGCTTCCAGCTTCAAAATGGCATTTTCCAGATCGTCAATCGCCACTTCTTCCTCCTGGTAGAGCCAGACAGACGCTTCCTCCTCGTCTTCGTCCTCCGTCTGCGATTCCTCATCCGTCTGCTGCAGCGCGACGGTATAGCTGCTATTTTCCAGGGTGATGTCGATTTGCGTCACGTCCGCGAAGTCTGCCCAGAACACCACCTGATGGCGCAGGTCGTCATAGGCTGCCGCTGTCAAAGCGGTATAGTCCTCTTCCGTCAGCTGATAGACGATTTGAGAATCTCCCACCCGGGCATAGGCGGTGATGGTTTCCTCCGTATCCTCGCCGTCCTCAGCGTCCTCAGCGTCATCCTGCTCCTGCTCCGCGGCCTCTGCGGCTGCCTTTTCCTCCGGATCCCGGCTGATGTGGAGCACAAAGGTATCCGACGCCGTTTCCGGTTCCTGATCCTCGTTTTCGCTTTCCACCGTATAGGTGTAATCCACCGTAACGGTCAGATCCGGGTCGTCCAGACCAAAGCGCTCCAATTCCTCCTGGGTGGCATTGTAGGTGGCGTAGGTGCTCATGTCCATGGTCTCGATGTCATACAGGTAGCTGTTGACCCGGGAGGTATCCATGGGCACCGTCTCGCCGTCCCGGTCTGTGAAGTACACATCCGCATCGCTGTAGCTGTTCCGGCTGTCCTCTTCATAGGTGATGGTATAGGACTGGTCGCCGGAGAATTCCACGCTGGTGATCTGATCCAGCTCCGGGATGTGGTCGTTGTCGATCATATCGCTGAGGGTTTTCTCGTAGGTTTCCATGGGATCGGTGCTTACCAGGTAAACATTTCCGTCTCCGATGGATACATACCGCTGCTCGTCCATTTTGCTGTAGTCCCCCAGCGTAACCACATATTCCGTGTCCTCTGTGTTCACCTGGATGGTGCAATGGGGCTCCTCCAGGCCGTACTGGGCATAGTCTTCCACTTCCTCAATGATGAAGGAAACGCCGAAGGCCTCAAACAGGCTCAGCAGTTCTCCGATTGTTTCCTCGTCCACCGGGAAGGCTTCATCCTCGTCATACAGCCATGTTTCATCCTTGTGGAAGGCCAGAGAAACATCCTCATACTCCCAGGACAGGGAAGTTACCGTTTCCGGATCGATCTCCAAAACCACTTCGTCGCTGTTGCGGATCTGCTCCTGCTTTTCCTCCATTTGCATCGCCGCCACAGCGGCCACGCTTACCACAATGAGAACAGCCAGCAAAATCAGGATTTTTTTAGACCTGCGCATTTTGCTCCCTCCTTCTTACCAAAATGACCCAGATTCCAATTCCCAGATACATCAGCGGGAACACGCCGATCATCAGCGTCTTCAGCAGCGAAGAGGTGGAATCGCTGATGGTCAGATAGTTGTAGTTCAACGATTTGCTGCGGATGGCCATGGCCTCCGTCTCGCCCACCAGCGACGACAGGGCGTTCATAGCCAGATCGCCGTTGGAGCCGGAGGAATAGGCGTTGTACATATCCTCCAGGAACTGATCCGAGGAGAACCAAACGATCTGTCCGCCGGAGTTGTCCGCAATGGATACCGCCAGAGTGAAGGGGCCGTCAATGTCTCCCGCTTCCTTTTCATAGGTGGTCAGGCCGTAACCGGCGACCTTGCTGAAGGCGGCGTCCGAGGTGGTGAGCAAAGCAGTCACCGTGCCTTTGGACGTGCTCTCCGACACCGTCAGTCCCTGGGAAACAGGCATAATGGGGTAATACTTTTCTTCGATAAGGGAATCGGTGATTGCATGGCTGGTCATCTTCGGCATCAGCACATGGGGTGTCTGGAAGGCGTAATGCTCCCGGTCTCCTTCCACCACAATCCCTTCACAGGTTTCCACACCGTAGTCGGCCAGCAGTTCATACAGATTGTCCAGGCTGCCATCTTCCACAGGTCCGGCAGCCACCCAGAGCTTGCCCCCCTCTGACACATACTCCGCCAGCATATCCTTCTCTTCCGAAGAGATATCGCTGGTGGGGCCGTAGATCAGAATGCAGCTGGCGTCGGCGGGGATCTCATCCACATTCAGCAGAGACAGGGTGTTGACCTCCATGTTCTCCTTTTCGATCTGCTCGGCAAAGGTGGAGGGCAGATCCCCTTCCCCATGTCCTTCCAGCAGATACAGCTGGGGCAGCTGGTCGCTGATCACATAGTCAATGGCGGAGGTAATGGCGCCCTCGCCGTCAAAGGAGGTGCTGTAGGAATAGGAGTACATATCCGCTTCGGTGATATAAATATCCTCATAGCCGATAAAGCGGCTCTTGTCCCCGCACTCCACCACCAGGCTGTTGTTTTGCACCGTTTCGTCGGTGTACTGCTCCACAAAGGTGGGGAACACATCCGGATTCTTTTTCACCACCTCGATGTGGTCGGACAGGCTCTCGTACTTGCTCAGCAGATTCTCAATCACCTGATCCTCTTCCCCGGACTGGACGATCCAGTAGATGGTCACATCCTCTTCCAGGGCATTGACCACCACCTTGGTATTGCTGGTGATGGAATAGAGCTTGGAAGCGCTGATATCATACTTAGTCAGGGTGGTGGGCAGAGCGGATACAAAAATGTTCACCGCGATTAAAATGGCCAGCACGATGGCTGTAACGATCAAAGAGTAGGAGCCGCCCTGAAAGGCAATCTGGCTTTTGGGACCTGCTTTCTTTCGAAAAATCGGCTTTTTCATCAGTTATACCTCCGTTTCTCCAAAGACTGCACCGACAGGAACAGGAAGAACACGATTACGGAAAGGTAATAGACAATTCCCGTCATATCGAACACACCGTTTACAAAAACGTAGAACCGCTCAAACAGAGACAGGCTCGTCATAATCTCCGGCAGCAGACCTTCAAAGGAGGACGGTTCCAGATAGTAGCATACCGCGGTGACAGCCAGCAGCCCCAGGCACAGGCCAAAGGCCAGGTTGTCGTTTTTGGTCAGGCAGCGAATAACCGCCCCCATCACCAAAATCAGAACGCAGATGGCCGCCAGGGAGCCGAAGGCCGTGGCAGACACATATTCCGAAAGGCTGACGCTGTAGTAGTTCAGCAGCACCGCCGCGATGCCGATGCCGGCGGCAAAGCCCTGGTTATCCGTCAGCGAGGAAATGAACACGCCCATGGCGATCAGCGCCGCCCCCAGCATAAAGAAGGCGAAAATGGAGCCGTAAGAGGTCAGCAGATACACATCGCCGAACTGGGAAAAGATCAAAGGGTATACGGAAATCAGGCACAGGGGAATCAGATAGACCGTCAGCAGCGACAGATACTTCCCCAGAACCACCTGGGTGGTGGTGATGGGCAGGGCATAGAGCAGCTGGTCGGTCTTCTGCTTCCGCTCCTCGGCAATGACCCGCATGGTCAAAATGGGAACGATCACCACAAAGATCAGGCAGCTGAAGCTGAGCACATATTCAAAATTGCTTACCGCCGCCTGAAGGTTGTACAGCATTGCGCCAATGCCCACAAACGCCAGCAAAAACGCCCCGAATACATAAGCCGTCAGGGTGTGAAAATAGTTTCTCAATTCATGTTTCAATACCGCGATCATTGGTCTTCCTCCTTGGCAGCCTCCCGGGAATCGCTGCTTCCCTCGTCCGCGCCGCTTTCCGACAGCTCAATAAACACATCTTCCAGACTGCCCTTTTTCAAGGACATCTCCAGCAGCGCCTTGTTCCCGGAGGCAAAGCCCCGGAAAATCGCCCGGGATACCTGATAGATATCCTTGTTGTTGGTTTTCACCGCCATGGTCAGAAGCTGTCCTTCCTTCTTTTCGCTCTGAATTTCCGTGATGCCGCTCACCTGGCTCAGAATCCTTCTGGCTTCCTCCTCGGACGCGTCGGTGGTCAGAAGAATTTCGTTGGGAGACAGCAGCCGCTTTTCCAGATTTCCCGGTTCGTCAAAGGCCACCAGCTTTCCGTGGGCGATCATCAGAATCTGGTCGCAGATGGTCTGCACCTCGGACAGAATGTGCGAGCTGAAAATCACCGTATGGGTCTGTCCCAGCTCCTTGATCAGATCCCGGATCTCTATGATCTGGATGGGATCCAGACCCACGGTAGGCTCGTCCAAAATGATAACCCCGGGATTCCCCAGCAGAGCCTGGGCGATGCCGACTCTCTGTCTGTAGCCCTTGGAGAGGGTGGAAATCCGGCGGTTGCGCACCGTTTCGATTTTGGTCTGGCCGATCACTTCCCTGATCTGGTTCTCCAGATCCTCGCCTCTGAGCCCCTTTGCCTGTCCCACGAAGCGCAGGTATTCCACCGGCGATTCGTTCATATACAGCGGCGGCTGCTCCGGCAGATATCCGATCCGCTTCTTGGCTTTTTTCGGCTCTTCAAAAATGTCATAGCCATCGATGCAGACCCGGCCGGCAGTGGCGGACAGACAGCCGGTCATCATATTCATGGTTGTGGATTTGCCTGCGCCGTTTGGTCCCAGAAAGCCATAGACATGCCCTTCCTGGATCTCAAAGGACAGATCGTTTACCGCCATGAAGTCACCATAGCATTTTGTCAGGTGTTCAACGGTTATCATAGATTGCCTCCTTTTTCATATCACAGGTTTCCTCATCCCTGTATGTGCAGTATTCACTATAATTGCCGGGGCTGAAACCTCCCTGAAGAAATAGCGACCGCGCTTTTAACTTTTCGTGAATATTTTGCGAACAAGCCCCAGGGGATGCTCCCGGCTTCGCAATGCCTCCTGTTTACAGAATCCCTGAAATGCTTCATTATCTCTGGACATTTTTACCTATCAATGATATGATAGAGGTGATCTTCTTTGGATCAGCCCACTCAAAGCAACATAAGGAAAGGGAGAAATTGTATGAAAAAGACATTGGTAAAGCGGCTTTGCCTGATTCTTGCCGCCGTTTTGTGCATGGGACTGCTCACCGGCTGCGGCAGCATCGCCTCCGGGATTCTGGGCCTGCTGGGCATGGTTCCCGCTTTCAATCCGGAGGATCTGGTTCAGGGCAATTTGGACGCCGTGTATCTGAATCAATACACAGAAGACTATCTGGACATGGTGGATACCACCGCGGAAGCGCTTCAGGCCAAGTATGAAGAAGGCATTGCCTATGAGGTGGAATTTTTTGCCTATTACTTTGACATCGCCCTGGACATCTGTGATCCCAGCATCGAGGCTCAGATCACCCAGCTGTATCAGCAGATCTATCCCCACAGCAAATACGAAGTCGGCACCAGCACCAAAAATGGGGACACCTATCTGGTATCCCTGACGGTTTATCCCATTGACCTCTTCCAGCAGGCTCTGGAGGCAGAGTCCGACGCCCTGCAAGCCGACTGGGATGCCCGGGTCAACTCCGGCGAGTTTGACAATGCGGATGAATCTACCTTTGAAACCGCTTGGGCACAGTCCATCATTGATATGGTAACACCCTATGTAGACCGCATCGGTTATCTGGATCCTGTAACCGTTTCTGTACAGATCACGCAGAACAGCGAAGGCGCGTACAGCATCAGCCAGTCTGACTTTGATCGCATTGACGAGTTGATTATCGCCTACTGATTCCGGCACTGCATATACAAACAGGGCTAGCCGCAAAACGATGGTTTTGCGGCTAGCCCTTAATCATGTAATCCATCATGCGTACCGGACAGCGCAAACGTCCTCGGAAGCCAAGGCTTTCCGCGCTTTTTTGCGTTGTTCCGGCGCAAGGTTTTTCCGCCGTCCCATGGCGGTTTCCCCGCGATACGCGGCTTCTCCGGCAGATGCCCGGGAAGGGCATCTGCCGCTTGATATCTCTCAAAGGGTTTTACGTCCCCGGTCAAAATAGTTCCTGGTCAGCTTGACCACCACACCGGACAGCCCCAAAAGCGCCACCAGGTTGGGAATGGCCATAAAGCCATTCAGGGTGTCGGCAATGTTCCAGGCCAGCTCCAGCTCCAGAGTCGCGCCAACCACCACGACCAGCACAAAAAGAATCTGGTAGACAGGCAGGTACTTGGTACCCGCCAGAAATTCAAAGCAGCGGCTGCCGTACAGCGACCAGCTGAGGATGGTGGACAGGGCGAACAGCCCGATGCTCACCGCCACAATCAGCGACCCTATTTTCTCCCCAAACACCGTGGCAAAGGAAGCGCTGATCAGCTCCGCTCCGGCGCTCTCTCCCCATTGGATCTGCACGCCGCTTTCCGCGCCGCACAGCAGGGTCAGCGCCGTAAGGGTGCAGATAACAATGGTATCGGCAAACACCTCAAAGATCCCATAAAGTCCCTGCTTCACCGGATCCGTCTCGGAGGAAGCCGCGTGGGCCATCGGCGCGGAGCCGAGACCCGCCTCGTTGGAGAAGACGCCCCGGCCGACGCCCTTCTGGATGGTTGTCATGATGGTAATGCCGAAAGCGCCGCCCAGAGCCGCTTCCGCGCTGAAAGCGCCTTTGAAGATCATGGCAATGACCTTCCCCAGGGAAGGCAGGTTGGTAAGCACCACGCACAGCGCGCAGACGATGTAAACCACAGCCATAAACGGAACCATTCTTTCCGCCACGGAGCCGATGCGCTTGATTCCTCCAAAAAGCGCCATGGCCACTGCCGCCGCCACCAGCAGGCCGATGACGATGCTGGATACCGGCACCACCTGGCCAAACAGCGTCACCGAAGCGGCGGCGGTATTGCCGCCGAAGGCGTCAATGGCATTGTTGATGGAACCGGCAATGGTATTCACCTGGGTCATGTTTCCGATGCCGAAGGCCGCCGCCGCCCCCAGGGCGCTGAACAGGGTCGCCAGAAACATCCATTTCTTCCCCAGCCCGTTTTTGATGTAGTACATGGGGCCGCCTACATAGTCGCCCCTGGCATTGCGCTCCCGGTAATTCACCGCCAGCACCACCTCCGCATATTTGGTGGCCATGCCGAACAATGCGGAAACCCACATCCAGAACACGGCGCCGGGCCCCCCTGCGACAATGGCGCCGGTAACGCCGGCAATGTTGCCGGTGCCTACCGTGGCGGCCAGGGCAGTGCTCACGGCCTGAAAGGGCGTCACCTCACCGTGGCCGGCGGTCTGCTTGTGGAACACCTTGCCGATGGTGTTCTTCATGGCATAGCCGAATTTTCGGAATTGCAGCAGATTCAAGCGGATGGTAAAGCAAATGCCGGTGCCCACCAGCAGAATCAGCATCCAGGGCCCCCAGGCGATATCATTGAGGGATTTTACCAGTTCATTGAGCGTCATAAATGCGCCCCCTTTTTTTGATTTCTCTTATCATACTAAAGTGAATCGGCAATTGCAAGGTTTTCTTACAGCCTCCCGGGAGATCTCTCGGGTTCCTTCGGCAGACCTTCCGGTTCCCGGCGGTTTTTCGTTGACAAACGTCCCCGATACGATTACAATATATGTTATATTTCACCAAATCGAGGTAATTCCTATGGACAAGAAACTTCGCTCCGAAACCCTTTGCATCCAGGCGGGCTACACCCCCGGCAACGGGGAGCCGCGGCAGATTCCCATCATCCAGAGCACAACCTTTAAATACGACACCTCTGAGGATATGGGAAAGCTCTTTGACCTGGAGGAAAGCGGTTATTTCTATTCCCGTCTGGCCAACCCCACCTGCCACGCGGTGGCCGCCAAGATCTGCGCCCTGGAAGGGGGCAGCGCCGCCATGCTCACCGGTTCCGGCCAGGCCGCCAACTTTATGGCGGTGTTCAATATCGCCGGCTGCGGCGATCACATCATTGCCAGCTCCTCCATCTACGGGGGCACCTTCAACCTGTTTTCCGTAACCATGAAGAAAATGGGTCTGGAAACCACCTTTGTGGATCCCGACTGCACGGAAGAAGCGCTGAACGCCGCCTTCCGTCCCAATACCAAGGCGGTGTTTGGGGAAACCATCGCCAACCCCGCCCTGACGGTGCTGGACATTGAGAAGTTTGCCAGGGCTGCCCACGCCCACGGCGTGCCTCTGATCGTGGACAACACCTTCGCCACGCCCATCAACTGCCGTCCCTTTGAATGGGGCGCGGACATTGTCACCCATTCCACCACCAAGTACATGGACGGCCACGCCTCCGCGGTGGGCGGCGTGATTGTGGACAGCGGCAAATTCGACTGGACCGCCCACCCGGAGAAATTCCCCGGCCTGTGCACCCCGGACGACAGCTACCACGGCGTCACCTACACCCAGCGGTTCGGTCTGGAAGGGGCGTTTATCACCAAGTGTACCGCCCAGCTGATGCGGGACTTCGGCTGCGTCCAATCCCCCCAAAGCGCCTACATTCTGAACCTGGGTCTGGAAAGCCTGCCCTTCCGGATGCGCCAGCACTGTGCCAATGCCCAGACCATCGCCGAGTATCTCAGCGGCCATCCCAAGGTCAAGTGGGTAAAATACTGCGGTCTGCCCGGAGACAAATACCATGAACTGGCCCGGAAGTACCTGCCTGACGGATCCTGCGGGGTCATCTCCTTCGGTCTTCACGGAGGGCGGAAGGCCGCGGAGGTGTTTATGAAGCACCTGAAGCTGGGTTCCATCGAGACCCATGTGGCCGATTCCCGCACCTGCTGCCTCCACCCCGCCAGCTCCACCCACCGGCAGATGACCGACGAAGAACTGGATGCCGCCGGTGTCGGCGCCGACCTGATCCGTTTGAGCTGCGGTCTGGAAAACGTCCGGGATCTGATCGAGGACATTGCCCAGGCTCTGGAATCTGTGTAACAGGAGGATCTGCCCTTGCCCATTCAGATACCCAATGATCTTCCCGCTGCGGAGGTGCTGCAGCAGGAAAATATCTTTGTCATGAAGCAGACCCGGGCCGAGACCCAGCATATCCGTCCTTTGGAGATCGTTCTGCTGAATCTTATGCCCACCAAGATTGTCACCGAGACCCAGCTGAGCCGCCTGCTGGGCAATACCCCCCTGCAGGTGCACCTGGAGCTGATGATGGTCTCCTCCCATAAATCCAAAAACACCCCCCAGGAGCATTTGCTCACCTTCTATAAAACCTTTAACGAGCTGAAGGATCGGAAGTTTGACGGCATGGTGATCACCGGCGCGCCGGTGGAGCAGATGCCCTTTGAGCAGGTGGATTACTGGCCGGAACTGTTCCGGATCATGGCCTGGAGCAAGACCCATGTGCACTCCACCTTCCACATCTGCTGGGGCGCCCAGGCGGGGCTTTACTACCACTACGGCATCAACAAGCATCCCCTGCCGGAGAAGCTGTTCGGCGTCTATCCCCACCACGCGGACTACAAGCGGGCGATTCTGCTCCGGGGCTTTGACGACCAGTTCTGGGTTCCCCATTCCCGGCATACCACCGTCCTTCGGGAGGACATTGAGAAGGTTCCGATTCTGAAGATCCTGGCCTCCTCCCGGGAAGCGGGGGTCTACGCCCTGATGAACAAGGAAGGCCGCCAGATCTTTGTCACCGGCCACTCGGAGTACGATGCGGACACCCTGGAGCGGGAGTACCTGCGGGACAAAAACCAGGGTCTGCCCATTCACGTCCCTGTAAACTACTATCCCAATGACGACGATTCCCAGCCGCCCATCGTCCGGTGGCGGGGGCACGCCCATCTGCTGTTCAGCAACTGGCTGAACTACTTTGTCTACCAGACCACCCCCTACGACATTATGGCCGTGGGACAGGAATCCACCCCCCGGTGATCCCTTGGAAAAAGTTTACAATTCTATCCGCCCTCCGGCATTGCAAAGGGAGGGCGGATATTATACAATATCTGATGAATCGGGGAAATCCCGGGCAGGGTATTCCCTGCCCTAACGTTTAGGATGTGAGGTAAACCCATGATCACCACGATTTTCTTTGACCTGGACGGAACCCTGCTCCCCATGGATCAGGATGCCTTTCTCAAGGCCTATCTGGGACTTCTTGCCAAAAAGATGGCGCCCTTGGGCTACGATCCGGACAAGCTGATCCGAACCATCTGGGCGGGCACCAAGGCCATGGTGCAAAACGACGGCAGCCGCACCAACGAAGCTGCCTTCTGGAGCCTGTTTGAAAGCGTCTACGGAGCGGAAGCCCGGAAGGATGAGCCGGTATTTGAGCAGTTCTACCGGGAGGACTTCAAGCTGGCGCAGCAGGCCTGCGGCTTTGATCCCCAGGGGGCGCGGACCGTCCATACCCTTCAGGAAATGGGTCTGCAAACGGTTCTGGCCACCAATCCCCTGTTTCCGCCCATTGCCACCCAGAGCCGTGTCCGCTGGGCCGGGCTGACCCCGGAGGACTTCGCCTATATCACCACCTATGACAATTCCCGCTTCTGCAAGCCCAACCTGGATTATTACCGGGAAATTCTGGGTAAACTGAATTTGCAGGCAGAAAACTGCATGATGGTGGGCAACGACGTAGGTGAGGATATGGTGGCCGGGCAGCTGGGCATGAAGGTATTCCTGCTCACCCCCTGCCTGATCAACCGGGAGGGCGCGGATATTTCCCCATATCCCCACGGCGGTTTTGCTCAACTGTTGGACTATATCCGGAGTTTGTAACATGATCCTTATTTTCATCGGGTGTCTTGCCCTGGCGGTGGTGCTGGGTGTGGGATACTATGCCTATCGCATCGCCTTCTTTTCCCCCGCAAAGGGGCGGGACGCGATCCCTTCCCATAGCGCAGCGCAGTATGACCCTTACCGGGAAGAAATCGCCCGTCTGATGCAGACCCTTTCTGACCGTCCCTGCGAAACCGTCACCATCTGCGCCCAGGACGGGAAGCTGCTTTCCGGGCGGTATTACCATGTCCGGGACGGCGCGCCTTTGGACATCGGCTTCCACGGCTACCGCAGCAGCTATCTCACGGACTTTTCCGGCGGCGCGGAGCTGAGCCGTTCCCTGGGGCATAATCTGCTGCTGGTGGATCAGCGTGCCCACGGCATAAGCCAGGAGCGCACCATCACCTTCGGGATTCTGGAGCGATGGGACGTGATCAGCTCGGTGGGTTACGCGGTGGCGCGGTTCGGCCCGGATACCAGGATCCTGCTGC
>CALXDT010000011.1 GCA_944387125.1 uncultured Oscillospiraceae bacterium
GGATCTTTTACCACATCCGTGCAGTTCAAAAAGTGGGAAATACATACAGTATTTCTCCACTTTTTGAACTTTCGGCTGAGGCAAAATCTCTCGGCATCCGCTCTTGCCGATTGAATCAGAGCTTCCCTTATTCGGACAGCGCCACCGGGAATTCTTCCAGGGGCTTCCAGTCCAAGTCAAGCCTTGGATAACTGCCCCGGATCCGATTGGCATAATCCCGGGTGACGGTCTTGTTGTCCTGGGTCAAATCCCACCAGGTATCCTTCCCGGTCACATAGTACAAAAAGTCCACATCCTTCATTTGGATGCTTCCGTGGCTTTCCTCCAGCTGGCTGTATCGGAAATAGATCGTCCCCTGCACCTCCCACTGGGTCTGCAGCACATTTCCCCGGCACAGCCAGGCGGATCCCTCCTCTGTCACAAAGGAAGCGCATTCAATAAAAATCGTTTCCCCTGTTCCGGCTCTTGGCTGAAGCACATAGCTAAGGGCTTCCTCCTCTCCCAGGAGCAATTCTTCCGCCCCGTCCCCGTCGCAGTCATAGAAGCAGTAGCTCTGCTTTCCCGAATTCCAGTCGCCGCGCAGCACCTGGGGAATCTCCTGGGCATAGGCGTTCAGCAGTGCCTCCTCCGAATTCACCTGCTCCGCCAATGGCAGAAAGACCAGGGAATCTCCCTGGAAATCCCCCACCAGGGCGTTTGCCTCTTCCGTGGAGACCGGCTGGTAATTGCCCTGATCGTCCGGCTGGAACCACCGGCTTCCGGTGTCGGAAGAAGCGGCGAACCGCAGATAGAAATCCTGCTGCAGCTGGCCGTTGGACAGATGGTACCGCCGGTAATCCGTCAGAATCGCCGATACCATTTCCGTCTGATAAAGATTGTTTTCCCGATCCAGCTCATAGGTAGACGTCACCCCGGCGCTGAGCAGCTGCCGGGCTTCTTCACCGCTGCCGCAGGTATACAGGTCATAGACCAGGGAGCCGTCGGTGATGATCAGCTCCCAATCCCCGTTCTGATCCAGATCCCGCAGGGAATATCCCAGCTGATTGCCGTTGAGGCCGGACAGGGCAATCTGTTTGCTGATTCCCTGCTCCTCGCAGCGCTGGACGTCCCACCCATCTTCCAGGGCGGTGCGGTAGGTGTCCAGCAGCGAAGCATAGCACTCGGGCATCTGGGGCGCTTCCACGTCAAAGGCTGTGAATTCCACTTCCACGTGCCTATACGCGGCAATTCGATCCCATGCCTCTCGTTGGGTAATGGAAACTTCGCCGCCCCCTTCGTCTCCCAGGAACCAGGGAGACTCCGGATTCTCTTGGGATTTGTACAGAATCTGTTCCTCCAGCACCAGTTCTTCCCCCGCAAGCTGATAGAATGCGTAATGCTGCTCCGCCGCCCCGCCGGAGCCTTCCATGGCAATGTAATGATCCTCGCAGAGATAGTATCGGATCCGGTCAAAGCCCATCAGGGGATGGGCTGCTCCCTCCTCGGTCTGGGTATACAAATCGTAAATCCGTTCTCCGTTGGTGATCAGCAATTCCTCCCGGCCATCCCCGTTGAGATCCTGATACGCGTAGCCCAAGCTCAAAGGGTATTCCATGAACCAGGCGATGGACTCGCTGATTTCCGCCTGGGCACATTGCTGGGCGCTCCACCCCTCTTCCAGAGCAGTGACGTAGACTTCCAGAATCTGATCATATGTGCTGTAGCGGATTTCTTTCACCGGAACAGTCTCCGTTGTCCCGGTAGATTGGATGGCTTCCGGCGTATCCTGCTCCAAGGAAATTCTTCCCAGCAGGAAGCCGCAGATCAGCGCCAGAACTGCCGCGGCGGCGGACAGGGCTCTGAATCGGTTTCGCTTCGGCGGCCGGGCATAGTACGGACTCCCTCTCTGCCCGGGCTTATCCGGCAGCAGAGACGCGTTCCCGGCTGCGAACCCTTCCCGCTCTTCCAGCGCTTCTTCCAGCGCGGCGCGGATCCGGCGCTTCTGCTCCCCGGTGGGATTGACCGTATCCCAGGCCTGGGTGATCCTCTTGTCTTTCATTCCTGCTCACCTCCCAACGTGATTTTCAGCAGTTTTCTGGCCCGGTGCAGACGGCTGCGGACGGTGCTTTCCGCGCACCGTTCATAACGGGCAATCTCGGCGGTAGAATAGCCCTCATAGTAATACATGTACACTGCCGTCTTATATTCCGGAGGCAGCGCCAGCACTGCCTCCAACACCTCCCGGCTTTCCCGGGAATCCTCCTGGGCAAGCTCCGGATAGTCCTCCAGATTTGCGTTTTTTCGCCACCACTTTTTCAAAACATCCTTGCAAAGATTGGACGCCGTAACAATCAGCCAGGCTTTCTCATGGCGCGGATTTTCCAGAGCGGGCTGTTTCGCCATCAGCCGCAGAAAGGTCTCCTGGGTCAAATCCTCCGCGTCCTGGGCGTTTTTCATGTAAGCGTAGCAGAGACGGTAGACCATATCCGCATTCCGGTCGTAGATCTCCAGAATCTGCTGTTTGCTGCGCTGCTGTACAGCCACATCCATCATCTCCCCTCTCAGTAGGAATACGATTTACCCGCCCGAACTGTTGCCGAAAAAAAGGGAAAAACGCAAGCGCCGGCGCTTGCGTTTTTTCTGCTCAATCCCACAGACACTTCCAGTTCTGGGCAAAGTATTCGATTCCGGAGTACAACGTGGTAGCCACGATGATGAAGATCACAATCCCGTTCAGGATCTCAATCCCCGGCACAGCCATCATCACGCACAGCCCCACCATGGTGCTGGCGGTTTTGACCTTGCCGCTCCAGCCGGCGGCAATCACCGTCCCCTTCTGAACGGCGACCAGCCGCAGTCCCGTAACCGCGAACTCCCGGGTCAGCACAATCATCAGCGCCCAGGCCGGGAAGGCGCCCCACTCACAGAACATGCTCATGGCGCTGATCACCAGCAGCTTATCCGCCAGAGGATCCAGGAACTTGCCGAAGTCGGTGGTCTGGTTATAATGCCGGGCGATGTAACCGTCTACAAAGTCCGTCAGGCTGGCCACAATGAAAACGGCCAGGGATATGTACATCCACATGCCGGGATTCCCTCCGGACAGGTACATCGTCACCAAGTAAAGCGGGATCATCAGGACCCGAATCAGGGTAATCTTGCTTGCTGTTGTCATCTGTCTACCTCCTGTACGTTGCCGAACAGATCGCCGTCTAGGGTATCGACGATCTTCACCATTACGAACTGCCCTTCCCGGAGAGGTTCCTCTCCGGCGATCCAAACCCGGCCGTCAATGTCCGGGGAATCTGCGTAGCTTCGCCCATAGTACAGCTCCTGCGCTTCATCGTAGCCGTCCACCAGCACCTCCAGGGTTCTGCCCATCATGGAAGCGTTGAATTCGTCCATAATGTCCGACTGGATGGTCTCGATGATCTCGGCTCGCTGCCGGGCAATCTCATTGTCCACAAATTCCATTTCCGCGGCCGGCGTCCCCTCTTCCGGAGAGAAGGGGAAGGCGCCCACCCGCTGCAGCTTCTGCTCCCGAAGGAAATCGCACAGCTCCCGGAACTCCTCCTCTCCTTCTCCCGGCAGTCCGGTGATCAGGCTGGTGCGGATCACCAGGCCGGGGATTCTGGCTCGCAGCCGCTTCAGCAGATCCCGCAGGAATTCTCCGTCTCCCCGGCGGTTCATCCGCTTCAGAATCTGGCTGTTGCAGTGCTGGATGGGAAGATCCAGATACTTTACGATCTTCGGCTCCGAAGCCATCACGTCCATCAGTTCCTCGTCGATTTCGTCGGGATAGACGTAGTGGATCCGGATCCAATGGAACCCGTCAATCCGGCACAGCTGCCGCAGCAGCTCCGGCAAAAGCCGGCGGCGGCCGGGCAGGTCGGTGCCGTAGCGGCTGGTATCCTGGGCTACCACGATCAGCTCCTTCACCCCGTTTTCAGCCAGAACCCGGGCTTCATAGAGCACATCGTCCATCTGACGGCTGCGGTATCTGCCCCGGAGATAGGGAATGACGCAGTAGGCGCAGCGATTGTCGCAGCCCTCGGCAATTTTCAAAAAGGCGTAATGCTCCGGGGTGGTGAGGATCCGGCCGGTCTCCTCCTCCGGAGCGTCTATGGAGCCGAAATCCGAAACGGTCTGCCCCTGCAGCAGCGCTTCAATGGCGGGCACCACCTGGGTGTAGCTGCCGGTGCCCAGAATGCCGTCCACCTCGGGCATCTCCTGAAAAATCTCCTGCTGATACCGCTGGGACAGGCATCCCGTAACCAGAATCCTGCCCACCAATCCCGCCTCTTTCAACGCGGCGGTTCGCAGGATGTGGTCAATGGCCTCGGATTTGGCCGAGTCAATGAAGCCGCAGGTGTTGATCACCACCACATCACTGCCGGGGATCTCCCCCCGGACGGTATGCCCCGCCTCCTGAACCCGATGCATCATCCGCTCGCAGTCCACCTGATTCGAGGCGCAGCCAAGGGAAATACAACCAATGTTTGCCATAATTTCTATTCCTCAAAATACTCTTCCGGATTGAACGAGAGGGTTTCCAATACCTGCCGGATCTGCCCGTAGCTGTGCCCCCGGCGCAGCAGCGCGTCAATGGCCCGGCGAAGCTGTTTCGTATCCTCCGGATCCCTCACCCGGGAGCGGAGGAAACGCGCGATGGCCTCAGACTGATCCGGGTAGCCCTCCAGCGCTTCCGGCCAGTATTCCCTGGGGATCCGCTTTTCATACAGCGCCTGCTTGGCTCTGGCCAGGCCGTAGCCCTTGGCAATGCAGGCACGCACCGTCTGTTCGGCAGTGACCCGGTCATCCACCAGGCGCAGCTCCTCCATCCAGGCCACCGCTTCCCTGGCCTGGGCAGGATCCTCCCCTTTGCGCACCAGCCGGTCTTCCAGATCCCGCCGGGACACGTTGGAAGCGGAGACGATCCGCACCGCCCGCATTTTCGCGGACATCTGCCCCGCCGCCGCCAAAAGCCGCTCCCCTTCTTCCCGGGAAAGTTCCTTGCCCGGATAGAGGCCGAAGTCCTCCACCGTCTGGCGGTACAGCCCCAGCCTGGTGCCGTCATCCAGCTCTGTCCAATACCGGCCCAGGCGGTCGGGGGATGGTTTCAGGGATTCAATCTTCATCGCTGAAGTCGTCGGCGCTGACGGTCACAGCCCGCTCCGCCGCCTTGGCAGGGGTCTTGGGCGCTGTGCCGTTGAGCTTCCACAGGTTTTCCCGAACCTGCGCCTCCACCTTCTGGGCAATGTCCGGATTGTTCATCAGGTAATCCTTCACCGCGTTGGCGCCCTGGCCGATCCGCTCGTCGCCCATGGAAAACCAGCTGCCGCTTTTCTGGACAATGTCCATCTGCACAGCCAGATCCACCAGCTCGCCCCACTTGGAAATGCCCTGACCGTACATGATCTCAAACACCGCTTCCCGGAAGGGAGGCGCCACCTTGTTCTTGACCACCTTCACCCGGGTCTTGTTGCCCACCACGTTGCTGCCTTCCTTAATGGCTTCCACCCGGCGCACATCCAGCCGGACGGAGGCATAGAACTTCAGGGCATTGCCGCCGGTGGTGGTTTCCGGGTTGCCGTACATCACGCCGATCTTCATACGCAGCTGGTTGATGAAAATCACCACGCAGTTGGTCTTGGCGATGCTGCCGGCCAGCTTCCGCAGCGCCTGGGACATCAGCCGGGCTTGCAGACCCACAAAGGCGTCGCCCATTTCCCCTTCGATCTCCTGCTTGGGCACCAGGGCTGCCACAGAGTCCACCACCACCGCATCAATGGCGCCGGAGCGAACCAGGGCATCGGTGATCTCCAGAGCCTGCTCACCGGTATCCGGCTGGGAGACCAGCAGATTGTCCGTATCCACACCCAGAGCGGCCGCGTACACCGGATCCAGCGCGTGCTCCGCGTCCACAAAGGCCACTTCGCCGCCCATCTTCTGGGCTTCCGCCAGGATGTGCAGCGCCAGGGTGGTCTTGCCGGAGGATTCCGGGCCGTAGATCTCAATGATCCGCCCTCTGGGCACGCCGCCGATGCCCAGCGCCGCGTCCAGCGCCAGGGAGCCGGTGGGAATGGCTTCCACATTCATCTCCGGGCGGTCGCCCAAACGCATCACAGTTCCCTTGCCGAAGTTCTTATCGATCTGCGCCAGGGCGGTTTGCAGTGCCTTTTTCTTGTCTGAGGCAGGCGCCGGTGCTTCATAAACGGTTTTCTTTGTAGCCATAATCATTCTTCCTTCCTGCCGTACCGGGCAAGCACGGCGCGTTCTCTCTGGTTATAGTCGTTGGCGCGCTCCAAAACGGTGTAGCCGTTTTCTTCCAGAATGGCACACACCGCGTCCCCCTGCCCCATGCCGAACTCAAAGCACAGGTAGCCGCCGGGCTTCAGAGCGGCGGAAAAATTCCCGCAGATGGCGCGGTAAAAGTCCAGTCCGTCTTCCCCGCCGTACAGCGCCATGTGCGGCTCAAAGCCCCGCACGCTGTGGGGCAGCTGTTCCATCTCTTCCCCGGTGATGTAGGGAGGATTGGAGACGATCATATCAAATTTCCCCAGAAACGGCGCGGGAGGCTCCAGGGCGTCCGCCTGGACGCAGCGCACCCGGCCGCTGAGCTTATTCAAAGCGGCGTTCTCCTTGGCGATGGCCAGGGCGTTTTTGCTCAGATCCGCCAGCGTCACCCTGGCATCCTTCACCCGGCTGGCTACCGCAAGGCCGATGCAGCCGCTGCCGCAGCACAGATCCAGAATCCGGGGATCCTGATCCAGAAACAGCCCCTGGCGGATGGCCAGCTCTGCCACCGCGCAGGTATCGTCCCGGGGAATCAGCACATCCCGGGTGATGCGCAGGGGCAGGCCGTAAAACGTCCATTCCCCCAGCACATAGGCCAGCGGCTCCCCGGCCAGCAGCCGGCGCACCCCTGCCGCCATGGCCTGCACCACTTCCTCAGAGGCATACCTCTCCCGATCCGCCAGGATCTGCTCCTGGGTCTTTCCGGAAACATGGCACAGCAGCTGCCGGGCGATGCAGCCCGCCTGATTGGGCTCTTCCACAGACAGCAGCTCCCGGCGGCTGTCCAGATAAAGCTGGCCGTACTGTTTTACCATCGGTCGGCGCCCTCCTGTTCCGGGAGCACTGCTTTCACCGCTTCAATGCCCACCCGGATCATGTCGTCGTCCGGCTCGTTGGTGGTGAAGTTCTGCATCCACATGCCCGGCGCGGTGAGAACCCGGGTCAGGGCGTTGTCGTGGCGGCCGGCCCAGCGGATGACCTCATAGGTGATGCCCACCACCAGGGGGATCAGCAGCAGTTTAAAGCAGATCATGATCAGCCGGAACCAGAAGCTGCCCCGCATGGCCTCCAGCGCCGGGAACAGCGCCAGCAGTGCGGAGGAGGCCACGGAGAATACCAGAATGGAAATGACCATGACCACCAGCAAAAAGCTGGTGCCGCACCGGGGATGGAGCCGGGTCTGGGCGCGGACATTTTCCACTGTCAGCTCCAGCCCTGCCTCATAGCAGCGGATGGTCTTGTGCTCCGCGCCGTGGTAGGCGAACAGCCGCTTCATTTCGTTCATCCGGGAAACCAGAAGCATATAGGCGAAGAAAATGCCCATGCGAATGACGCCTTCCACCAGGTTCAGAACCAGGTTGCTTTGGATCCACCGGTCAAAGAAGCCGCCGATGATCATGGGCAGCAGGAAAAACAGCACCACGGACAATCCCAGACCCATGGCCACCGCCAGTCCCAGAACGGCCTGCTGGAATTTCTCGTTCCCCAGTTTTTCTTCCAGCCACAAATCCAGCTTGGAGGGCTCCTCCTGGTATTCCTCCGGCGCCAGATCCGCCGACCGGAGCAGCGCCTTGACGCCTACCACATTGGTGTCGAAGAGATTGAAGATCCCCCGGATAAAGGGCCAGGCCTTCACCGAGCCTTTGGGGGTGATCTTTCTGGGGTGGGTCTCCACCTGCAGGCCGTCCTTGGTGCGGAAAACCATGGCGTCGGTCTCGGGACCGCGCATCATGATCCCCTCGATCAGCGCCTGCCCGCCGATCATTGTTTTGAATTTCTCCCGAACCTCGGGTTGTTGATTTTCCATAAGTGTCAGAGTCTCTCCTTAATGCCCTGCCGGCAGGCTGACTGTTACCAGCGTACCGCCGCCGGGAGCGTTTTCCAGGGTCAGGGTTCCCCCGTGCATGCTCACGATCTCGTCGCACACCGCCAGACCGATGCCCGAACCCCGAGCCTGGGAACTGCCCTTGTAAAATTTCTTTTTCACCAACGGGATCTCGTCTTCGGGAATGCCCGGACCGTAATCCCGGATCCGAACCACCACCGAATCCCCCTCATAGTGCATGGAGGCATCGATCCGCTTGCCTTCGCCGCCGTGCTTGGCGGCGTTGTCCAGGATATTCAGGAAGACCTGCCGCAGCCGCTTGGTATCGCAGGGGATCTCCGGGATATCCTCGTCATTGTCTTCGTAATTCAGCTGGATGCCGTCCTGAGCCAGGCGGCTGCTGTACATATACACCGTATCCTCAAAGGAGCCGCGGATATCGCTGGGCTCCACCGTCAGCGTCATCCGCCCGTCCTGAATCCGGGTAAAGTCCAGCAGCTCCATCACCATCTCCGTCAGCCGCTTGGCCTCGCCGGAAATGATCTTTAACCCCTGGCGGGTTTCCGCGTCCAGATTCTCGTCCGCCAGCAGCGTCTCGCTCCAGCCGTTGATCACCGTCAGAGGCGTGCGCAGCTCATGGGACAGCTGGGAGATAAACTCCGACTGCATTTTTTCGTTCTGGGCGATCTTATTGGACATCTCGTTGATGGTGTCCGCCAGTTCGCCGATCTCGTCCCGATAGGGGGTCTTGATCTGAACGCCGTAGCTGCCGTTGGCAATCCACTTGGCCTTTTCGGTGATCTGCGCCACCGGATTCATAATGGAGCGCAGGTAATAGTTGCTGCTGAGGATCACCGCGACCATCACCACCAGCAGCACCAGGGCGCTGATCAGCGCCACCAGGAAAATCTGCAGATCCACCACCCGGGTGGAGGTCACATACCGCAGCACACCGATGACCTCGCCGTTGCTGTAGATCATCGGGCAGGAAACCGCCATGATCCTTTCTCCGGTGTTCGGATCCTTGCCCACATAGGTACGGCTGTCCCGGGTCTGCACTGCCTCCTGGATCTCAGGGGTGCTGGGGGACTCCCCCGCCCACCGTCCGAAGGAGGAGGCTACCAGCTCCCCTTCTATGTTGATGAATTGCAGCTCCAGGGCGTCCTTATCCTCAAAGGTCTGGGCATAGGTGATGCAGGACTGGTAGAACTCGTTATAGTTCTGATCCACATAGTCCGCAAAGAAATCCCTGGTGGTTCTGGCGCGCTTTTTCAGGTCGGATTCCATATTGGAATAGTAGTACGCGGCAAAGGAGGCCGCCACCGCCATCACGCACACCAGCCCCAGGGCAAAGACCACGCTGGCGGTATTCAGCAGCCATCGTCTCTGCAAACCGCCTACGTTCAGTTTGGGCTTGCCGATGTTCATTCCCCTTATGCGCCCCATTTATACCCAAGCCCCCAGACTGTGGTGATGTAGGTGGGGTTGGCAGTATCGTCCTCGATCTTGATGCGCAGACGGCGGATATTCACGTCCACCACCTTCAGCTCTCCTTCGTAATCCTGCCCCCAGACGGCGGCAAGGATATCCTCCCGGGACAAGGCTCTGCCGGGGTTCTGCATAAACAGCTTCAAAATGGCATACTCCACCTGGGTAAGACGGATCCGGTTGCCGTTCTTTTCCAGGGTATGGTTCCGGGTGTTCATCACAAAGGGGCCCTGGGTCAGCAGCTCGGAAACAGGGTTGTTGTCCCCGCCGATCCGGCGGCACAGGGCGTCGATCCGGGCCGTCAGCTCCGCGGGAGAGAAGGGCTTGGTCACATAGTCGTCGGCGCCGGTCATCAGCCCCGTTACCTTGTCCATTTCCTGGGTTCGGGCGGTGAGCATGATAATGCCCATCTGCTTATTGCTGGCGCGGATCCGGCGGCAGACTTCAAAGCCGTCCATATCTCCCGGAACCATAATGTCCAAAATGGCCACACCGATATCCGGATTGGCCGCGATGGCGTCCAGCGCCTCCTGTCCGTTTCCGGCCTCAATGGCGTCATAGCCCGCGCGCTTCAGGTTGATCACCACGAAGCTGCGGATATTCAATTCATCTTCCATGATCAAAACTTTTTTCATAAGCTACCTCTCAAGTGTCCCCTGTCCGCCAGTCCTGCCGGATCAGGTGGAAGCGTTGGGTCATATTCTCCTCTGTGATGCCGTATTCCGACGCGCCCAGCTCCAGCCGCGCCGCGTAGGCGATTCCCTCTGTCCGATACAGGGCGAAGCGGCCTTCCCGAACCGCATCCTCATCCCGGGTTCCGCCGGTAAAAACAAAAACCGTAAACAGCGCCGTGGTTCCCTGGCTGTCTTCATCCCACACATGGAAGGTATAGGTTTCGGCCTCCTGGGTCACAATCACCCGCTCAGCCCATGCCTCATCCAGGTGGATGTACCAGCCGCCCGGATAGTTGTGGAAGGTGTAGAGCTTGTCCGTCTCCTTCCCGTTGAGATCCATGGAGAACCACCGGAGCAGATAGATTTTCTCCTCCTCCGGCCAGTTCTCCGTTCCCTGCATGGGAACCAGGCAGGGAAGCTCCACGATCCCGTCCTCGTCAATATCTTCTGCATAGACGTAGAAGTTCCAGAGGGTCTGAACGGTGGTGTGGGATTCATTGGAGAAGGCGATGTTGACAAACTTCTCGTCTTTCAGGGCAAATACGTCTGTTACAATGGAGTTGGTCTGGGAGCCGCTGGCCACATAGACCGCCGGAATGCCCCCCTGGAGCTTGCCTACCATAATTCTGCGGATCTGCTCCGGAGGCTCGGACATCTCCGTTTCCACAGAGCGGCTGATCTGGCCGTCCACCATTCTGTACAGCACCGCCATTCCCCGCTCCGTCTCCGCTTCTCCCGGACGCAGAACCATCAGCTCGCTGCTGCCGTCCGCGTCCAGATCGCAGGTAAGGAACTTGGAATACCCCACCGCCAGCTGCTGCTCGGCGCTTCCGTCGGCAAAGGTATAGACGGAAACGCTGCGAAGCACCTGATCGCTGACCTGCCGCCCTACGATCAGCTCGCATCCGGGCCGGCCGTCAAAGTCCACGTATTCCACCTGCTCAAAGGCTGTGCCGTTGCTGGCAATCACCTCCGCCAGCAGGCAGGTGCCGTCTTCTTCCTGGGTAAAAATCAATATTTGCAGCGGTTTTTCCCGATTGCCCGAGGCAAAGATCAGATATTCCTCCACCCCGTCTCCGTCCAGATCCGCCATTTGCACCGACTGCTGATTCTCGCCGGAGATGGGGGCGCTGTATCTCAGCCCCACCATAGCCGAGTCAATGGCCGACTGCAGCTGGCTGTACTGCGCGGAACGCTTGGGCAGGGTGTACATATCCTCCACCGTCATGGAGCAGCCGGTCAAGAGCAATGCCGCCATGGCACAAAACGCTGTGATCATCCATTTTCTGTTCACGGCATCAACTCCTTTCTATACGAAATCCTTCCGCCCCGGACAATGCCCGGGGGTTTTCCGCCGGGTTCCCGGCGGATTTGCCAAAGCTAATTAATGTCTGCTGAATAAGTCGTGATAACGACTTATTCACACACCTTTCGGTGTGTAATTGCATAAAAGCGGCTCTTTTTAACCGCTTTTATGCAATTCAGGCAGCAATCAATGCGTATCTTATCCGGCATGGCGCACCTTGCCGGATAAGCAGGTGCAAGTTTTTTGCTCTAACACAAGTAAAAAACTTGCACCCGAATAACACAAAATTAAGCGGAAAGCCTTGGCTTTCAAGCTGTTTTGTGTTATTCAGTACGCATTAATTATAGCACAAATGCTTGGAAAAGAAAAGCTATTTTACAACAACATTTCCCTCGCCCAGGACATTTTTCAGTTCCCGGAGCATCGGCTCCCGAAGGGCGCACCGGCTTCCCCGGCGGAACTTGGTATCGGCAAAATAGACCACCACGCCGTTGTCTCCCGGAAACATGTTCAGAATCGCCCGTACTTTGGGGAAGAGCTTGCCCGCCTCCGTAGGCAGCCGCAAATAGAGCTTCCCCGCCGGCAGAGGCTCCTTTTGGGGGTTCGGCTCCGGATCCCCGTGGGCATAGTCGGAGATGGGCCGCGCCCGGTTAATGACGATCTGGGGTTCCTTTTCATCCCGCCGGGACAGCCGGCCTGTGATCACCACCGGCATATTCTCCCGGAGATACCCGCCGTACTGGCTGAGCACATTGGAAAAGGCCAGCATCTCCATAGACGCGGTATCGTCCTCCACGGTTACATAGGCCATCATGGAATTGTTCCGGGTGGTTTTCATCTTTACGCTCTGGACGATTCCCGCCACACTGACGGTCTGGTCGTCCTGGAAGGGGCTTTCTTCATCCATCAGAGCGGCAATGTGCACCACATGGGTGTTGCGCAGGAACGGGCGGTAGTCGTCCATGGGATGGCCGGAAATGTAAATGCCGGTGGTCTCCTTTTCCATGGCCAGCAGTTCCGCCGGATTCAGCTCCCTGAGCTTGGGAATGGGGATCCGCCCGGCGGAATCCTCCTCATCCAGCATGGAAAACAGCCCCATCTGCCCTTCCAGATTCTTTTTCCGGGAGTAGGCGACGCTGTCCATCATCTGATCATATACCGCCAGCAGCTCGCTGCGGTGGTTGCCGAAGCAGTCCGCCGCGCCGCATTTAATCAGATTCTCCACCGCCCGCTTATTCAGCTCGCCTTCCTCCATCCGCTGGATAAAGTCCTCCAGGGAGCGGAAGGGACCGCCTTCGGCGCGTTTGCTCACCATGGAGCGGATCAGCCCCCGGCCCACATTTTTGACCGCTCCCAGGCCGAAGCGAATGGCCTCCCCCTCCACGGTGAAGTGGTCGTCGGAATGGTTCAGATCCGGAGGCAGCACGGCGATGCCCATTTCCTTGCACTCGGCAATGTAGCCGGAGATCTTACCCGCGGAGTCCAGCACCGAAGTCATCAGCGCCGCCATATACTGCCGGGGATAGTGGCACTTCAGATAGGCCGTCTGATAAGCCACCACCGCATAGCACACCGCATGGGCTTTGTTAAAGGCGTAGTTGGCAAAATCCACGATTTCGTCGTAAATGGACTGCGCCACGTTTTCCGGCACCCCGTGACCGATGCAGCCGGTGATGCCCTGCTCCGGGTCGCCGTAGACGAAGACCTTCCGCTCCGCCTCGATGACCTTCATTTTTTTCTTGGAAATGGCTCGGCGGATGTTGTCCGCCTGCCCCATGGTATACCCGCCCAAGGAACGGAAAATCTCAATAACCTGCTCCTGGTAGACAATGCACCCATAAGTGACCTTCAGAATCGGTTCCAGCAGAGGCGTTTTATAGGTTATCTTCCGGGAATCCAGCTTGTTGGCAATGAACCGGGGGATGGAATCCATGGGTCCCGGCCGGTAAAGCGCCACAATCGCTGTAATGTCTTCAATGGAGCCGGCCTTCATGTTCACACAGACCCCGGTCATCCCCGCGGACTCCAGCTGAAACACTCCCTGGGTCTTCCCCTGGGTGAGCATGGCAAAGGTCTCCGGGTCGTCGTCCGGAACTTCCGCCATGGAAAAAGCCGGTTCCAGCTGCCGGATCTGCTTCTCCGCATCGGCAATCACCGTCAGGTTCCGCAAGCCCAAAAAGTCCATTTTCAGCAAGCCCAGCTCTTCAATGGTGGTCATGGTGTACTGGGTAACGATGGTATCGTCGTTTCGGGACAGGGGCACGTAGGTGTATACCGGATCCGCGGTGATCACCACGCCGGCGGCGTGGGTGGAGGAGTTTCTGGGCATTCCTTCCAAACTCCGGGCAGTGTCGATCAGCTGCTTCACCCGGGGATCCGTGTCGTACATCTCCTTGAGCCTGGGGCTGACCTTCAGCGCCTCCTCCAGGGTGATGTGCGGCGTGGCCGGCACCAGCTTGGCCACCACGTCGGTTTCCGAATAGGTAAAGTTCAGCGCCCGGCCCACATCCCGGATAGCGCCCCGGGCGGCCATGGTGCCGAAGGTGGCGATCTGCGCCACATGATCGGCGCCGTACTTGCGCATCACATAATCGATAACCTCTCCCCGGCGCTCCTGGCAGAAGTCCGTATCAAAGTCCGGCATGCTCACCCGCTCCGGATTCAGGAACCGCTCAAAGATCAGGGCATATTTCATGGGATCCACTTCCGTGATGTGCATGCAGTAGGCGGCGATGGAAGCGGCGCCGGAGCCGCGCCCCGGCCCCACCGGGATCCCCTGCTCCTTGGCATAGCGGATAAAGTCCCAAACAATCAGGTAATAATTCACATACCCCATACGGCTGATAACGCCGATTTCATATTCCATCCGCTGCAAATAGCTTTCCGGCGGGTTCCGATACCGCTCCCGGAAGCCGTCCATGCACAGCTTGCGGAAATATTCCTCGTTGGTATAGCCCTGGGGCACCGGGAAGGACGGCAGATGGTACTCATGGAAGGTAAATTCCAGATTGCACCGGTCGGCAATGATCCCTGTGTTGTCAAAGGCCTCCGGGCAGTTGGGGAACAGCTCCTCCAATTCCTCCCGGCTTTTCAGATAAAATTCCTGGGTCTGGAACCGCATCCGGTTCTGGTCGTTCACCGTTTTGCCTGTTTGGATGCACAAAAGCACATCCTGCATCACCGCGTCTTCCCGGCGCAGGTAGTGGGCGTCGTTGGTAATAACCAGGGGCAGCCCCGTTTCCCGGGCGATCCGCTGCACGCCCTGATTCACCGGCCGCTGCTCCGGAATCCCATGATCCTGCAGCTCCAGATAAAAGTGATCCCTGCCGAAAATCCCGGCCAGCTTCAGGGCGTATTCCTTCGCCGCCTGGTAGTCCTCCTGAAGCAGGTACTGGGGAATGGCGCCAGCCAGGCAGGCGGACAGGGCGATCAGCCCCTCATGGTGCCGCTCCAGAAGCGCCAGATCCACCCGGGGCTTTCCGTAGAAGCCGTGGATATGGGCTTCGGACACCAGAAAACAGAGGTTTTCATAGCCGGTGCGGTTTTCACACAGCAGAACCAGGTGATACGGGTCATTGTCAATGCCGTGAACCCGGTCGTCCATGCCCCGGCGGGCCACATAGACCTCGCAGCCGATAATGGGCTTGATTCCCGCGGCTTTCGCCGCTTTGTAAAAATCGATGCATCCGTACATCACCCCATGGTCGGTGATGGCTACGGCAGTCTGCCCCAGCTCCTTCACCTGCTCCATCAGGCCGTCGATCCGGCAGGCGCCGTCCAGGAGGCTGTATTCGCTGTGCAGATGCAAATGCGCAAAACTCATTCCTGCCCCTCCTTTGCCAGAAGCACCAGCTTCTTCATCCGGTTGTTCATAGCCGGTTTTGTAATGGGCGGATCCATCATGGCCGCCAGCTCCGACAGGGAGGCCGACGGATTGTTCTCCCGCGCCTGCGCCGCCTGATACAGCTTGCCCGGCAGATTTTCCAGCATTCCCCGGGCTCTCAGGGTGCGGATGGCGCTCAGCTGCTCCTGCGCCGCCTCCACCACCTTGGAGATGTTGGCGTCGTCGCAATTGCAGCGGCGGTTGACCTTATTGTTCAGCTCCTTTTCCAGCCGGGCTTCCATGATGCCCATGGCCGCCACCGGCGCGCCCAGATAGGTCAGAAAATCCGAGATCTGGTCGCTTTGCTTCAGGTACAGCACCTGGGCGCCGTTCCGCTGCGCCAGCTTGGGAGAAAAGCGCATAACCTCCCGCATCAGCGCGTCCGTCTCCCGGGCCACGCTTTGGTGGGTGGTGGTCAGCTCCATGTGATACCCCTTGCCGGGGTCGGTGACGCTGCCTCCAGCAAGGAAGGCGCCCCGGAAGAAGGCTTCCTTGCAGCCTTCCTCCTCCACCACCGGCAGATTCACATGCAGCGCCAGCATCCCCCGGGGATCATAGCCGAAGGACTCGGTAATATGGCGGAGCTTCTCCTGCCGAAGGATCTGAAAAACCAGCTTTCCCGGAGCATCCGGGCCGGGAAAGGCGTCAAAGCGCACATCAAAGGCCTTCCGAAACAGCTTCGGCAGAATCTGCGCGAACTCCCGGCTCTCGGTGATGATCTTGATCCCGTCCCAGGAAAAGCTGTTGCAGTACAGCAAAATGCCAAAGCATTCCGCCAGGGCGCCGCTTCTGCTCTGGGGAAGAACCCGGCAGATCTCCCCTTTGGCAGCCGCGGAAAAAGAAACGGCCATAGTTGCCTCCTCTCTGTATTACCAAATCCGGATCTCCGGCTCCAGACGGATGCCGCTCTGCTCCCAGACCCGGTCAGAAACAATTTGCAGCAGCTGCCGCATATCCTCCGCGGTGGCGCCCCCCAGGTTCACGGCAAAGCCGGCGTGCTTTTCCGAAATGGCCGCGCCGCCTACCCGGAAGCCCTTCAGCCCCCCCTGCTCGATCAGCGCGGCGGCATAGCCTCCATGGGGACGCTTAAAGGCGGAACCGGCCGAAGGCAGATCCAGGGGCTGGGAAGCGGTTCGCTTTCCGATCAGCTCCTTCATTCTGGCTTTGATCTCCTCCGGCTCCCGGGCTGTCAGCTGAAAGTCCGCGCAGATTACAATGCCCCCGCGGTCTTCCAGGCGGCTGTGCCGGTAGGAAAAGCCCATTTCCTCCCGGGAAAGCCACCGGGTGTTTCCCAGCGCATCCATCACCTCCACCTGCTCCGCCACATCCCGGATTTCGGAACCGTAGGCGCCGGCATTCATATATATGCCGCCGCCCACCGTGCCGGGGATCCCATGGGCAAATTCCAGGCCGGAAAGCCCCCGGTTCGCGGCGAACACCGCGGCTCTGGCCATGGTCACGCCGGCCATAACCCGGAGCCGCCCCGGGGAAATGATCTCCATGCCCTCCAGACAGTCCTTCAGGCAGATGACCAATCCCCGGATTCCCTCATCGGGGGCCAGTACATTGGTTCCCGCTCCCAATATAGCAGGTTTGCAGTCCAATAAAGCGGACGTTTTCAAAAGCCGCGCCAATTCTTCCCTGGTTTTGGGAAACGCCATCACCTCCGCGCCGCCGCCGATGCGGAACGAGGTGTGCCGGGACATAGGCTCCTGAAAACAAAGCTCCAGATCCGGCAAAAGAGCGGAAATCTTCCGCTGAAAATCAGTCAATTCAGTCATAAACGCCTCCGGGTGTATACTTCGTATCAGTATACCATATTCCAGAAGATTATGCAATTATGACAGCGGTGAATTTTGTGTAACGAATCTTTCCATTCCGCCTTGCTTTTTTCCCGGCAATCTGCTTTAATCGTAGTGCAGGGGCTTCCCTGCCTTGTCCAAAAGGAGGCATCCATCATGGAAATTCTCTATTCCGATGAACACATCGCAGTCTGCGTCAAGCCCGTGGGGCTGGATTCCCAGCAGGGGGTGCCCGACGCTTTAACGGAAGCGCTGGGCGGAACCTTTTTCCCGGTTCACCGGCTGGATCAGAATGTGGGCGGGCTGATGGTCTTTGCCCGAAGCAAGTCCGCTGCCGCCGCCCTGTCCCGGGCTGTGCAGGAGGGCACCATGGTCAAGGAATATGTGGCCATGGTGCACGGAGCCCCGCCCGCCCAGGGAGACTGGGAAGACCTGCTTTGGAAGGACAGCCGCCAAAACAAGGTCTATGTGGTCAAGCGGATGCGGGGCGGGGTAAAAAAAGCCCGCTTGGAGTTTCGCCGGCTGACCCAGGGGGAAACCAGTCTGGTTCGGGTTCGTCTGCACACCGGCCGCAGCCACCAGATCCGGGTGCAGTTTTCCAGCCGGGGATATCCCCTGGTGGGAGACCATAAATATGGGGCAAGAGATTCCTCTCCTGCCCCTATGCTCTATTCCTGCTGCCTTCGCTTCCCCTTCCGGGGGAAGGCCATGTGCTTTTCGCATTTGCCTCCCTGGGCACAGCTCACGCAAGAACCGAACGCTTCAGCCACTTCCCTGTAAGCGTCCGGGGAATGAAGAAGCTGATCCGGCAGACCCAGTCCGCAATCATCGCGATCCAAACCCCTATGGCGCCCATTTGCAGCTGGACGCACAACAGCCAGGAACCGGCGATCCGGAACAGAACCATGGAGCCGATGCCCACCCACATGGTAAACTTTACGTCGTTGGCAGCCCGGAGGGCATTGGGAAGCACGAAGGAGGCCGGCCACATCAGCAGGGCAAACCCGCTGTGGATCAGCACCAGCGTCCGAGCCAGCGCCACCGTCTCCGGGGACAGGGAGCTGTAGAATCCGATCAGCTGGTTGACAAACACGATGATCAGCAGATTGCTTCCCCCCTGGAGCAGATAGCTCCAACCCATCAGCTTTTTGACATAATATCGGGTCTGTTCCCGGTCTCCCGCTCCGACGCTTTGCCCCACCACCGTCACCATCGCCAGCCCCATGGCCTGGCCGATCATGATTCCCAGGCTGTCCAGGGTGTTGGCCACCGCGTTGGCGGAGGTCTGGGTGGTTCCGAACAGGGCGATCATGCTGACCACCACCAGCCGCCCCAGCTGGAAAAACGCGTTTTCACAGGCGGAGGGAACGCCGATGCGCAGAATGCTCTTCATCGTTTTCCCATCCACCCGGGTCAGTCCGTCTCTTTCCAGGTACAGCTCCTGGCGCTTTCCTCCGGCCAGCCCCAGGATCACCACCGCCGCGGTCATCCGGGAAATCAGCGTGGGCACAGCCACACCGGCTACTCCCATATGCAGGCCGTAAATGCAGATGGCATTGCCGACAACGTTGATCACGTTCATCAGAAGGCTCACCTGCATGGAGATCTTGCTGTTGCCGGTGCTGCGGAACATAGCCGCTCCGGCGTTATACAGGGCAATAAAGGGGAAGGACAGCGCGGTGATCCGCAGATAAATCAGTCCCGCTTCCATCACAGCAGGGTCAATGGAGCCAAAAAACAGCCGCATGATCTGCCGGGCAAACACCAGGCACAGCGCCATGGCGCCGCTTCCCATCGCCCCGGCCAGGAGCACCAGCTGGCTGGCGCTTTCTCTGGCTTGCTCTTTCCGCCCGGCGCCCAGCATCTGGCTGGTGACAACCGCGCCGCCGGTGGCCAGCGCCGCAAAGAGGGTCAGAATCACCGCGTTGATCATATCCACCAGCGAAACGCCGGAGATCGCCGCCTCGCCCACCGAGGACACCATAACGCCGTCGCACATTCCCACCAGGATGCCCAGCCCCTGCTCAATCACCAGGGGCACGATCAGCCGAATCAGTTTTTGATTGGAAAACAGCATCTGCTTTTCCAAGCGCCCCGCCTCCTTGCTCCCCCAGAGGGAGCGTTTTTCTTTGGGAACCTTTGATTTCGTGATTATACCACCAAAGTTCCCCGTTTGCAACCGGCCGTGGCGGATATTTCTCCCGTGCAAAAAAGCTGCCCGCGGCGTTTGTGCCGCGGGCAGCCGGGGGAATGAAATCAGTTCATGCGCAGTTCGCCGTCCACGGCATCCACGGTGATGGTCTGTCCGGGGACAATGTCTCCCCGCAGGAGCTTTTTGCTGAGCATGGTCTCCACCGTGTGCTGGACGTACCGGCGCAGGGGTCTGGCGCCGTACTGGGGATCGTAGGCAGCGTCCACAATGGCCTCCTTGGCCGCAGCGGTCAGCTGGCAGCGGATCTGCTGCTGCTCCAGCCGCCGGTTCAGCTTTTGGATCTGCAGATCGATGATGCTGGTGATGTTTTCCTTGGTCAGGGGCTTGTAGAACACAATCTCGTCCAGCCGGTTCAGAAACTCCGGCCGGAAGGAGCGGCGCAGCAGCGTCTCCACCTGGGCTTTGGCCGCCGGGTCAATGGTTCCGTCCTCCCGGACGCCTCCCAGCAGGTACTCCGAACCCAGATTGGAGGTGAGGATCAGGATGGTGTTTTTAAAGTCCACGGTTCTTCCCTGCGAGTCGGTAATCCGTCCGTCGTCCAGCACCTGCAGCAGCACATTGAATACATCCGGGTGGGCCTTCTCCACCTCGTCAATGGGCACCACGGAGTAGGGCTTCCGGCGAACGGCTTCCGTCAGCTGGCCGCCTTCCTCATATCCCACATATCCGGGAGGCGCGCCGATCAGCCGGGACACGGAGAATTTCTCCATGTATTCAGACATATCAATCCGCACCAGGTTGTTTTCATCGTCAAACAGTGCCTGCGCCAGGGTTTTGGCCAGCTCCGTTTTGCCCACGCCGGTGGGTCCCAGGAACAGGAAGGAGCCGATGGGGCGGTTGGGATCCTGGATCCCCGCCCGGCTGCGCTGGATGGCCTCGGTAACTGCCTGTACCGCCTCATCCTGGCCGATCACCCGCTGATGCAGCGTCTCATCCAGGTGCAGCAGCTTCTCCCGCTCTCCCTGAACCAGCCGCGCCACGGGAATGCCCGTCCACCGCTCCACAATCCGGGCGATTTCCTCATCCGTAACCCGATCCCGGAGGATGCTGGCCTCCTTGGCCTCCTGGGAGCGGCGCTCTTCCTCCGCCAGCTGCTTCTGGGCTTCCGGCAGGCGGCCGTATTTCAGCTCCGCGGCCTTTTCCAGGTCATAGCGCTGCTCTGCCGCCTCGATCTGCCGGTTCAGATCCTCGATCTTTTCCCGCAGCTGCTGTACCTTGCCGATGGCGTTCTTTTCATTTTCCCACTGGGCTTTCATGGCATTGAAGGAATCCCGTTCTTCCGCCAGCTCCTTTTGCAGCTCCGCCAGCCGCCCCTTGGACAGCTGGTCTTCTTCCTTCTTCAGAGCCGCTTCCTCAATCTCCATCTGGATGATTTTCCGGGATACGGCGTCCAGCTCTGTGGGCATGGAATCCATCTCCGTGCGGATCTGGGCGCAGGCCTCGTCCACCAGATCAATGGCCTTGTCCGGCAGGAACCGGTCGGTGATATACCGGTGGGAGAGGGTAGCCGCCGCAATGATGGCGGAGTCCGCAATCTTCACCCCGTGGAACACCTCGTAGCGCTCTTTCAGTCCCCGGAGAATGGCAATGGTATCCTCCACCGTGGGTTCATCCACCATCACCGGCTGGAACCGCCGTTCCAGCGCCGCGTCCTTTTCAATATACTGCCGGTACTCGTCCAGGGTGGTGGCGCCGATACAGTGCAGCTCTCCCCGGGCCAGCATGGGCTTGAGCAGATTCCCCGCGTCCATGCTGCCCTCGGTTTTCCCGGCGCCCACAATGGTGTGCAGCTCGTCGATAAACAGAATAATCTGTCCGTCAGATTCCTTCACCTCGTTGAGCACCGCTTTCAGCCGCTCTTCGAATTCCCCCCGGTATTTGGCGCCTGCAATCAGCGCGCCCATCTCCAGGGAGCAAATGGTCTTGTCCTGGAGGGACCTGGGCACGTCCTTCCGGACGATCCGCTGGGCCAGCCCCTCGGCAATGGCGGTTTTGCCCACGCCGGGTTCCCCGATGAGCACCGGATTGTTTTTGGTTTTTCTGGACAGAATCCGAATGACGTTCCGAATCTCCTCGTCCCGGCCGATCACCGGATCCATCTTCTGCTCCCGGGCGCGCTTGACCAGATCCGTGCCGTACTTTTCCAGGGCATCGTAAGTGCCTTCCGGGCTGTCGGACGTCACCCGCTGGTTCCCCCGCACCGCCTGAAGGGCTTTCAACGCGTTTTCTTTGGTGATCCGGTAGGTCTCAAAGAGATTTTTCACGGCGCCACGGGCCGTATCCAGCAGCGCCAGGAACAGGTGCTCCACCGAAACGAATTCATCCTTCATCCCCCTGGCCTGTTCCTCCGCGGCGGTAAAGGTGGCGTCCACATCGGCGGTAATATAGAACCGGTCTGCTTCCCGGCTGGTCTTCACCGACGGAATCTTCCGCAGCTCCGCGGCTGCGGCCGCGTCCAGACTTTCTACGGTGACATCCATCTTCCGCAGCAGCTGGGGAATCAAACCGCCCTCCTGCCGCAGCAGCGCCAAAAGCAGGTGCACCTGCTCCAATTGCTGGTGAGAATTCTGCACAGCCAGATTCTGCGCGCTCTGGACAGCTTCCAGAGACTTCTGGGTATAGTTATTGAAATTCATAAAGCTATCCTCCCTTTCAATGTTTTAGCACTCTTCGCTTGAGAGTGCTAATTCTTTTATCTTTACTATACCCCATTTTTCCAAAATGTCAACCCCCGGCGGGCAGATGCTACAAAAAGTTCATATTTGTATATCCTGCACAATTTACAGCTTATCTTTTCTATGAGCTTAATACCATTTTAACATTTTCCCCCTTGCATTTTTTCGTAAGAGGATTATAATATAAATAGAAATGATTCTTCCATCTTTTTCATTTTCTCACCTCTCTTTTTCTCTGAAAGCTCCCCGGTACGGTCTGGTCAACCGAACCGGGGAGTTTTCACGGCCAGCCGCAAACGCGGTCTTGTGAAGCCTCCCTTTCACAAGACCGCGTTTGTCTGTTATCGGGCAAAGAAAAACAGGTAGGCCGCCAGGCAGATCCCCAGCATCGCCGGCAGGCATGCCGGGACGATGGTGATCAGCGCGGCGGTGATCAGCGCCGGCAGATCTTCCTTCTCCAGCCGGAGCCGGTTCTCCGCCTCCAGCAGCTCCTCCGGAGTGGGCAGCGCATCCGCTTCCCCCGTCCCGCCGCCCGGGTTTTCCCGCTCCGGATCCCGGCCTTCTGCCCGGAGCCTGCGCTCCCGGGTCAGCCGGAACGCCCGGAGGATTTTTTTGCGCAGGAACATGCTCAGCCCCTGCTCTCTTCCAGCACATGGTGGCAGGCCGCAAAGTGATTGGGGCGAACCTCCCGCATCTGGGGCGCCACCTGGGTGCAGATTTCGGTACAGTATTTGCAGCGGGTGTGAAACTTGCAGCCCCTGGGAGGATTGACCGGGCTGGGAATATCCCCTTCCAGAATTTCAGGATCGCTGCGGGCATTTTCATCGGTGGTGGGGATGGCGTTGAGCAGCGCCGCGGTATACGGATGCAGGGGATGGGCGAAGAGATCGTCAGAGGCGGCTGTCTCCACCATGCTGCCCAGGTACATCACCCCGATCCGGTCGGAGATGTACTTGACCACCGACAGGTCGTGGGTGATAAACAGGTAGGTCAGGTTTTGCTTTTCCTTCAGATCCCGCAGCAGATTGATGATCTGCGCCTGAATGGACACGTCCAAAGCGGACACCGCCTCGTCGCAGACAACAAACTTCGGCCGCAGAGCCAGGGATCGGGCGATGCCGATGCGCTGCCGCTGACCGCCGGAAAACTGGTGGGGATACCGGTGGAGGAAGTAAGCGGACAGACCGCATTCTTCCATGACGCTGATGATTTTTTCCTTCATCCGGTCGTCGTTCCTTCGGAAGAACTTATGGGCGATCATCCCCTCGCCGATAATCTGTCCCACAGTCATCCGGGCGTTCAAAGAGGAATAGGGATCCTGGAAAATCAGCTGCAGGTCTTTGCGCAGTCCGCGCATTTCCCCATGGGTCAGACGCGCCAAATCGATGCCATTGCTGCGCCACCGCTCATACCTCTCAAAGTCCGGCTGATCCCGGCAAATCCCGCGCATGGATTCCAGCTCTTCATGGGCAGCCGCGATCCGATCCCGAATCCGCCCGATTTTTTCATCCCACAGGCGGAGCGTTTCCTTGGCCTTGTCCAGCTTCCTTCGGAGGGAAGCCGTGTCCCTGCCTGCTTCCTCGGCCTTTTTCAAAGCGTCGGCTGCGCCGTCCGCATCCAGCTGTGCTTCGGCCCTTCCCTCCCGAGCTTTGCGCAGTTCCCTGGAAACGGCATATTGGCGCAGGCAGGCCGCTTCCACCGGCTCCAGATCGGGAGCGGCAAACAGGCCGCCGATGAGGGTGGCCACGTCCAGCATCGCGTCATTGGCCTCTTTGGCCAGGCGGGTCAGTTCCCCGTGGAGGGCGTACTGCTCCTGCTCCCCCTTTTCCCCATAGGACTTTCGGAAGGCCGCATACCTGGCCTGCTTCTCCTCCAGCTCCCCCCGGCGCCGGGAGAGGCTGCGGTAAGTCTCATAGGCATACCGGGGAGCGATTTCATCCAGGGTGCGGCCGAAGTACATGGTACGGCCGTCGGTCTGCCGATACATCTGCAAAATGGAGCGCCCCAGGGTGGACTTGCCGCAGCCGGATTCGCCCACCAGGCCGAAGATCTCCCCCTCGTAAATATCCAGGGAAATGCCGTCGTTGGCTTTTACAAAGGCATCCTTGCCCACAGGGAAATACTGTTTCAGATTTGTCACCTGGAGCAAGCGCTTTTTTTCCTGATTATCCATGGCGGGCCTCCTTTTCCGGATAGAAGCAGCGAATCTCATGTCCCTCTCCCACCCGGATCAGCTCCGGCTCCCGCTCCAGGCACGTTTCGGTGCAATACCGGCACCGGGGGGCAAACTTGCAGCCCTTGGGCAGCTCCAGAGGGTGGGGCACCGCCCCGGGAATGGCGTCCAGCCGGGCGGCGTGGGTATCCAGCCGGGGAACGGAATCCATAAGCCCCTGGGTATAGGGATGGGAGAACCCGGCGTCCCTGCGGAACAGGGTTCGCGCGGGAACGTGCTCTGCCACCTGGCCGCAGTACATCACCACCACATCGTCCGCCATCTGGTTGATAACCCCCAGGTCATGGGTAATAAACACAATGGCCGTGCCCCGCTCTTCCTTGAGGCTGTTCATCAGCCGCAGGATCTGCGCCTGAATGGTCACATCCAAAGCGGTGGTTGGTTCGTCGGCAATCAGCAGCTTCGGCTCGCAGGCCAGCGCCATGGCAGTCATCACCCGCTGGCGCATGCCGCCGGAGAGCTGGTGGGGATACTGCCTGACCACAATCTCCGGGTTGGGGATCTTCACATCGGCAAGCATTTTCACCGCCGCCCCGGCGGCCTCTTTCCTGCTCATGCCCCGGTGGATGAGAAACGGCTCGGACAGCTGCCGCTGGATGGAAAACACCGGGTTCAGCGCGGTCATCGGCTCCTGGAAGATTACGGAGATCTTGTTGCCCCGGATGGGATACAGTTCGCTCAGGGGCAGCTTGGTCAGATCCTTCCCTTCAAAGAGAATTTCACCGGAATGGATATAGCCGTTGCCGTCCAGCAGCTTCAGAATGCTCATGGCGGACACGGACTTGCCGGAGCCGGACTCGCCCACAATGCCCAGGGTTTTGCCGGAATCCACGGAATAGGATACGCCGTTGACCGCCTTGACGATGCCCCGGCGGGTTTTAAAATAGGTGTGCAGGTCTTTGGTTTCCAATAATGCCATGGTGTACCTCCTCAGCGTCCGTTGCTCCTGGGATCCATCGCGTCCCGCAAGCCGTCACCGATCAGGTTGATGCAGACGGTGCACAGGCCGAAAATCGCCGCGGGGAATACCCAGCGCCACCAGTACTGCTGGATGACAATGGAGTCGTTGCAGGTGTTGAGCATATTGCCCCAGGTGGGTGTGGGGGCGGTGATGCCGAAGCCCAGATAAGACAGGGTGGATTCGGTAAGCATGCAGGTGGCAAAGTCCAGGGTGACGGACACCAGCAGCACGCTCATAACATTGGGCAGAATATGCCTGCGCAGGATGGCGCTTTCCTTCACTCCCAGAGCCTTGGCGGCGGTGACATATTCCTGCTCCCGCTGGCTGAAAATCTGCGCGCGCACCAGCCGGAAGGTGCTCACCCAGCTGAGCGCGCCCAGCACTACCATGATGATATACATTCTCTGGGTATTGCTTACCTCTTTGGGGATTGCCGCCGAGAGGATCAGGGCAAAGGGCAGGAAGGGCATACCGCCGATCACCTCCGCCGCACGGCTGATGATCAGGTCGGTCTTTCCGCCGAAGTAGCCGGCAGCACCGCCCAGGATGACACCAATCAGCGTGGCGATGACCACGGCAATGCCGCCCACGGTCATGGTGATCTTGCCGCCGTTGACGATCCGGGACAGAATATCGCGCCCCTGTTCGTCGGTGCCGCAGAGGAAGCCCTTCAGCCCCCAGGTCTTCACTTCGCCCCGGGCAGTCACCGCGTAGTTCTGGTAGCCGCCACAGAACAGGTTCACAATCTGCCCTTCCTGCACAGAGGCGGGCACCGCGGCCTGACCGTACATGTTGTCGCCCCAGGAGACCACGCCGCCGTTTTGCAGCAGGGCGGTGAAATGGTACCGGCCGCCGTAGATCTTCACAGGATGATCGGCCATTTCCGGAACGTCCTTTTCCCCCCTGGTGCCGGCGCCCCAGACCCACACCCTGCCGGTGTCGTCCACCGCAGCAGCGCATTGGGAGGAAGCGGCAATGTCCACCACCTTCACCGAGCCGTTCTGCAGCTGAGCCGGCAGGTTTGCGTTCAGGGGAGAGTCCTTCTGATATCCGGTGTAGGCCACTGTGCCGTCCTTGAGCAGACAGACATAGGCATTGCTGGTCACGGCGATCTTTTCAATATTCCCCTGGAAGGTTCTGGGCGCGTGATCCATGCCCTCGGTTTCCCGCTCGCTCTGGCGGCAGCCCAGATCCGCATTGGAGGCGTTGCCCCAGAGATAGAGATTGCCCTTGGTGTCCAGCAGCGCGGTGAACTGGTTGCCGGCTTCCAGCTGCTTGATCTCCAGGTTCCCCAGCAGCAGCGCCCGGTTCAGCTCCGCATTGGACTGATACATGTGCTGATTCAGCCGGTTGCTGCCCCAGAAATAAAATTGATTGTCCCGGTCAATGGCCACCGCGTGGTCGTTGCCCGCAGCCATATGGCGCACGTTCACTCCGCCGGTGGTCAGCTCCTCCGGCACATCCCGCAGATCAATGGCGTTGGACACCCGGGTATAGCCCCAGGTGTAGATCTTACCGGCGTTGGACAGCCCCACGCCGTAGGTCTGGCCGGCGGCGATGTCCGCGATTCCCTCATCCAGCATTTCCCCGGGGATGTCCATCATGTGGCAGCCGGGGGCGATGTTTGCCAGATTGGAGTCGGAATGCCCCAGATCGATGGGCATATAGCGGGGGCCGATCATCACCAGCAGGAAAATCAGCACAAAGACCACCAGGCCGAACACCGCGGTGGGACGGCTGAAGAAGCTGCGGACAGTGACTCTGGCGGGGCTTTGCAGCGCTTCTTCCTCCAGAAAATTCCCTTCCCCTGTTCCGAACATGCCCTTCAGAATCCCGGAAAAGCGCGGTGCTTTCTTTTGATTTCCCATGTTGACGCCTCCTTACCTGTTGACCCGGATCCGGGGATCCACAATGCCGTAAGCCAGGTCGGTGATCAGGTTGCCCAGCAGAGCCACCACCGTGTAAAACATCTGAATGGCCAGGCACAGCTCCGCGTCGCTGGCATTCAGCGCCTTGATATACAGAGAACCCATCCCGTTGAGGCCGAACACGTTCTCCAGAACCACGGAGCCGGAGAACACGCTCAGAAACCAGCCGATGATGGAAGTGACCACCGGCAGCAGGGCGTTGCGCCAGGCATGGGAATAGATGACCACCCGCTCCCTGACCCCCTTTGCCCGGGCGGTGCGGATGCAGTCCATGCTCAGCGCCTCGATCATCGAGGCGCGGACATACCGGCTCATGCCGCCCAGCGCGCCGAACAGCGCCACCAGCATGGGCAGCGCCATATAGTACAGGCGATCCAGCAATGCCCGCAGGCCGGTATAGGGATTGCCCGGGGTGGCGGCGCCGTTCACCGGGAACCAGCGCAGCAGCACCGCGAACACATAGATGAAGATCAGGGCAATGATATACTGGGGCAGAGAATAGCCCAGAATAGTAAAGGCCTGAACCCCCTGATCCAGCTTTCTGCCCTTGTGGACAGCGCACCAAATGCCCAGGGGGATTGTCACCAGCAGCGTCAGAATGGTGGAGAAGACGTTCAGCAGGATGGTATTGGCCATGGGGGTTTTGATCACCTCCAGGCAGTCCTTCTGGCGCATCAGAGAATAGCCGAAGTTGCCCTGGAGCACGCCGTCCAGCTCCCCGGTCTGCTTATCCGGCATACATCCGATCCATCGGGCATAGCGAACCACCAGGGGATCGTCCAGTCCCATTCTCTCCCGCAGCTGCTGGTACATCTGCTGGTACGCCTCCGGCTTCAGGCTCTGCTTCAGTCCCTCCAGCTGGCTTCTGGCCGGATCCGAGGGAATCAGGCTGAACAGGCAGTACATCAGGAACGAAGCGACAAAAAACACGAGCACAATGTAAACCAGTCGTTTTGCAATGTATTTTGCCAAATTGGATCACCTTCCGTTTGTGGGTTTCGTTTCCTCCGCCAGGCAGGGCGGATTTCCTTTCCGATGGGCGCCCCGTTTCCCGCCGCAGCCGCCCCGCTTCTGGGGCAGGAAACGGGGACGGACAGATGCCCGTCCCCCATCCGGAGCTGAATCCGGGTATCCAGCCGCCGCTTATTGCCGGGCGCCGGGAATGGAGGCGTAGAGAATCGCCTTGTCGAAATCCCAGTAGGAGTTCTGGGCGTAGCCTTCCACCCAGGTGGGAACCGCGGTGTAGAAGATATTGCAGTACAGGGGGATCTCCGGGAGCAGTTGGTTCCAGCGGAGGATATACTGCCGCCACAGATCCAGATAGCCCGCATAGTCGCCGGGCTCCACATCATAGACCATCCGCATGGACAGATCGTCCAGGCCGCCCTCGCCCATGTCGTACAGGTAGTTGGTGTTGTAGCCCAGCGCAACCTTCTCCGGATCATCGGTCCAGTAGAAGGACTGGTCGTACACAGCGCTGGTCCACCCGGTGGCCAGATTCACCATGCTGTATGCGGGAGCAATCTTGTTGCCGTCGGCGTCCTCATGGTACAGCGCGCTGAGCAGGCCGTTCCAGTCGCCCACGGTCTGGACAATCTCCATGCCGGACTGCTTCACCGGGTCGGCGTTGGCCAGCATGATGGCCAGAAGGTCGGAAACGGGGTTGCCCTCGGTGGAGTACCACTGGATCCGCAGGGGCATCAGGATCTTGCCGTCCACTTGGATGCAGCCGTCGGTATTCACATCCTGGCCGGTGACGTCCTTATGGCGCAGGCCGTCTTCGGCGCTGTTCCACTCCTTGCCCTGGGCGGTGAGCGTCCAGCCGCCGGCGGTCAGTCCGGCGTTGGCGGCGTCCACGTTGAAGGTGTAGCGCTTCAGGTTGTCCGCCAGAAAGTCCCTGGAATCCTGGTACATCTGCATGGCGGTGGCGTAGGGAGCGTCCACCGTGGTGCCGAAGCCCTGGCAGAAGGTGTTCACAAACTCCTCCCGGTTCAGCAGCTGCGCCACCGCGTGGCGAACCTCGGTGAACTGGGTGGGGCCAAAGTCGCACAGGAACTGGATCTTGCCGTAGCCCGCCCGGTCATAGGCAGCGGCTCGGAGCTCCGCGCCGCCGTCGATCATATCCAGAAGGGTATTGATGTCGTCGCCGTCGGTGATGCCGGCATAGATGTCCATGCCGCCGGTCTTCAGCTGGTCAGCCCAGGTGGCGTCCTCAGCCCGAACCACCACAATGGTCTGGATGGAAGGCTTCTGGCCTTCAAAGTTGCCGGCGTAGCAGGGGTTGATCTCCAGGGTACACTGGGAAGCGGCGGGATCCCACTTGACGATGCTGTAGGGGCCGGCGGAAACGAAGCCCTCGGCGGCGGACATGGATCTGCGGAACCGTGCCTCGGCGTCGCCGCCGCCCCGGAGGGTCACGGCCTCCCCCTGATAGGTGATATAGCAGCCCTGGCCGTCGTCGGCAATGCCGTAGCCCTCGCCCAGCCAGAATTCCGCATGCCAGGGCTGCATCGCGGCGTAGGTATCGGCATAGTAGTAGTTGGCATAATCGGGGACGATGGTCACGCTTACGGTGTACGTGTCCAGCAGCCGCAGTCCGGAGACATAGTTGACCTCCCCTTTGTAGCAGGCCTCAGCGCCAAGGATGGTGGTGTAGGTGGAAGAGGTGAAGCTCAGCGCGGAAGCCAGAGGCGTACACTGCAGCAGCGTCCGGAAGGCATAGTCCTTGGCGGTGATGGGATCGCCGTTGTTGTAGGTCAGTCCCTCGCGAATGGTAATGGTGTAGGTGGCGCTGCCGTCTTCATGGTCGGTGCGGCCCCACTCCTTCAGAACGGTGGGATTCTCCACATAGACGCCGCCCTGGTTTGTTACCAGAGTGCCGTAGTCATTGACCATGCTCTCCACCTTCCTATCGGAGGCGCCGTTGGTAATCAGGCCGCCGGTAAAGTCACCGGTCAGCTGGGTAACGTCACCCAGAACGATTTTGTTCTCACGGACAGCAGGGGCAGATTCCGCCCCGGCGGCGGAATCTGCCGTTGGTTCCGGGGTGCCGCCGCAGGCCGCCAGGGAAAGGGCCACCCCGGCAGACACCAGCAGCGCAGGAATTTTTTTCATTTTCATTCCTCCTTATGGATTCTTCCATTTGCGCGCGGCGCTTCCCTGGGTTTTCATGGGGACAGGCCGCCTCCGGATCGATGCGCCTGTATCCTATTTTCTGCGTAAAATCACAGAAATTATACCGAATCGCCGGATCCATCTCAGCTTTCCCGGCGGAAATGGGGACGCGGCCGCCGGTTTTCGGCTGTGTATTCATTACCATTGTATAATATACAACCTGCCATAGCGGCGCTTTTCGGATATTTTTCATGCATACATGAATAATTCCGGAAGATTTATCCCGTTTCCATACAGGATTCATAGTTCAAACCGGATTTTTTAACAGATGATTGTCTGTTTAGCCAATTGACACTGAATAATATTCGGTGTACTATTTATTCATCTTACCTGCCCCTTCCGGCAGGTAAGGTGAACAAGAAGATGATAAGGAGAGTCACGTTTATGAAAAAGGTATTTTCTTTCGTTCTGGCTGTTCTGATGGTTCTGGGTATGTTCACCGCCTGCTCCGGCAGCGATGCCCCCGCCACCACTGCCGCCACCGAAGCTCCCGCCGCCACTGCTGCCACAGAGGCTTCCGCTGCTACGGAGGCTCCCGCCGAAACCGCTGCCGCGCTGACCACCGTGGAAGAAGGCAAGCTGATTATGTCCACCAACGCCGCCTTCCCTCCCTTTGAGATGGTTGCCGACGACGGCTCCTTTGAAGGCTACGATGTGGAAGTGGCTGCCGCCATTGCCGAGAAGCTGGGTCTGGAGCTGCAGATCGACGACATGGACTTTGACGCCGCGCTGCTGGCTGTGCAGCAGGGCAAATCCGACATTGTTATGGCCGGCGTCTCTGTTACCGAAGATCGTCTGATGGTTATGGATTTCACAGAGTACTACTTCACCAGCTCCCAGAAGGTCATCGTTAAGGAAGGTTCCGACGTAACCATGGACAACCTGGGTGAAAAGAAGGTAGGCGCTCAGCGGGCTACCACCGGCTACATCTATATTTCCGACACCTACGGCGAAGATCATGTGACCGCTTACGACAACGGCGCCAGCGCTGTTCAGGCTCTGATGAACGGTCAGGTGGACTGCGTGGTGATCGACGCCTCCCCCGCCCAGGAGTTTGTGAATGACAACGCCGGTCTGGTGCTGCTGGACGGCTCTCTGGCGGAAGACAACTACGCCATCGGCGTGGGCAAGGGCAACACCGCTCTGCTGGACGCCATCAACCAGGCTCTGGTTGAACTCAATGCCGACGGCACCATCCCCGCCATTTACGAGAAGTATTTCGGCGAATAATCTGTTACAGCCTAAGGGCGGCTCCGCCGCCCTTAGGCTGTCGAAAATCCCCTTTGGGGTTTTCCGACAGGTTTTTGCAGGTAAGCTGCGCGCACTCCTTGTGCGCCGCAGGCGCACAACTCGCACACTGCGCAGCCTGAGATGTATTTTCTGCCAGGTACAGAAGGTGAATTGCCCCGAAGGGGCAAGAGAGACCACCCTGGGGTGCGCCCCGGCAGAAAATGATCAAATTTTGTT
>CALXDT010000012.1 GCA_944387125.1 uncultured Oscillospiraceae bacterium
AGCAGACGGACATCCCCCGGCAGCCCCCTCGGGAGCCTTGGTCCGGAGATGAGACAAATTATCTGTAAATTCTGAAAAACGTTTATCGGGCAGGAAGCCATCGGCTTCCTGCCCGATCTGCGTGCAAACCTTACTTCCCGGATACCCGGCAGGTGCCCTTCCGAACAGGTCACTTGTCCGGGGAGAATCTCAGCAGGATATACGGCTCCACTTCCAGCACAGACGCGATATTGAAAAGAACATCCACAGAAAGTTCTTTTGCTGTGTAAAGTCGATAAGCATAATCCTAAATTGTGTGAAATGCGACATTTGATATTTGTGACAAGACAATACAGAATGCATATCATGCGTACGGAATAACACAAAACAGCTTGCACGCCAAGGCTTTCAGACATTTCGCAGGTTGTATCAGTACCCATGGGTTGCCGCTGAATGCCATAAAAACGGTTTCAAAGCGCCGCTTCTATGGAATTACGCACCTGATCCGGATCCGCAGATCCGGAAGCAGTGGGCGCGGATTCCCCATGAAGCGCCGATGCCGACGCCGGAGGACGTGATTTTTTGGGCAGCGGAATCTTTTAGAGGGAAAGGTCTGCCGAACCGGTGAGAAAGGGGAGGGGAGAATCGCTAACAACGGGCAGGAAGCCATCGGCTTCCTGCCCGCTGTCTTATTTTCGGGAGGCCACGCTTTTGCGCACCAGCGCCCGGTGAAGGCGCGCCTCGGCCAGGCGCATCTCCGTTTCCGAGGCGTCTGTGTTCTGAATGATCTGTTTCGCCCGGTGGTAGGAACGCTCCGCCCGGCTCAGATCGATATCCTCCGCCCATTCAAAGGTGGTGGGAATCAGCGTCACCTCTCCGGCGGATACGCTGAGCATTCCGCCGATACAGGCGGCGGTGCGCCGCCGTCCGTCCGCCACCACCACCGCCCGTCCCATGCCCAGAGGAGCCACATAGTCCATATGCCGGGGGAGAATGGTCACGTCGCCGCCGGCGGTGCGGACGATCAGCCGTTCCGCCGCCCCGTCGTAGATCAGCCCGTCGGGGGTGAGGATTTTCAGGGGAAAGGTGCTCATCGGCGCTCACCGCCCCGGAACTTGGCCGCCACCTCGTCAATGGAGCCGGCGAACAGGAAGAAGGATTCGGGAATGTCGTCGTGCTTTCCCTCAATGATCTCTTTAAAGCTGCGGATGGTCTCCTTCAAAGGGACGTACTTGCCCTTGTAGCCGGTGAACTGCTCTGCCACGTGGAAGGGCTGGCTGAGGAACCGCTGCACCTTTCGGGCGCGGTTGACGGTCAGCTTGTCTTCCTCGCTGAGCTCGTCCATGCCCATGATGGCAATGATGTCCTGCAGCTCCTTGTACCGCTGCAGGATGCTTTGAACCGCCCGGGCGGTTTCATAGTGCTCGGTGCCCAGGATCTCCGGGGACAGGATTCGAGAGGTGGAGGCCAGGGGATCCACCGCCGGATAAATGCCCAGGGAGGAAATGCCCCGATCCAGAACGGTGGTGGCGTCCAGGTGGGCGAAGGTGGTGGCGGGCGCCGGGTCGGTCAGGTCATCCGCAGGCACGTAAACCGCCTGGACGGAGGTGATGGAGCCGTTTTTGGTGGAGGTGATCCGCTCCTGCAGGGCGCCCATTTCCGTAGCCAGGGTGGGCTGATAGCCCACAGCGGAGGGCATCCGTCCCAGCAGGGCGGAGACCTCGGAACCGGCCTGGGTGAACCGGAAAATGTTGTCGATAAACAGCAGTACGTCCTGGTGCTTCACATCCCGGAAGTATTCGGCCATGGTCAGGCCGGAAAGCCCCACCCGCATCCGGGCTCCGGGAGGCTCGTTCATCTGACCGAAGACCATGGCGGTTTTGGAAATAACACCCGATTCGGTCATTTCGTTGTACAGATCGTTGCCTTCCCGGGTGCGCTCGCCCACCCCGGTGAACACCGAGTAACCGTTGTGGGCGGTGGCAATGTTGTAAATCAGCTCCTGGATCAGCACGGTTTTGCCCACGCCGGCGCCGCCGAACAGGCCGATCTTACCGCCCTTGGCATATGGGCAGATCAGGTCAATGACCTTGATGCCGGTCTCCGGAATCTCTGTGGCAGGCTGCTGATCTTCATAGGCCGGTGCGGGACGGTGGATGGGCCAGCGGTCGCTGCCTTCCACCGGAGGCTTTTCGTCAATGGGCTGTCCCAGCAGATTGAACACCCGCCCCAGGCATTCGTCTCCCACAGGGACGGAAATGGGCGCGCCGGTATCCTCTCCTTCCACGCCCCGCTGCAGTCCGTCAGTGGAGGACATGGCGATGCAGCGCACCACATTGTCGCCGATGTGCTGCGCCACCTCGGCAACGATGGTTTCGCCGCCGTTGGGGATCCGGATGGCGTTGAGCAGCTGGGGAAGCTGGTCGTCAGGGAAGCGGATATCCAGAACAGGACCCATTACCTGGATCACGGTTCCGCGGTTGTTGGCCATTGGGATTCAACTCCTTTTTTGAGGTTATCAGGATCCTGCCACGATCTCGGTGATCTCCTGGGTGATGGCCGCCTGCCGGGCACGGTTGAACTGCAGGCTCAGGCTGGCGATCATCTCGTCGGCATTTTGGGTGGCAGAGTCCATGGCAGACCGCCGGGCGGCCTGCTCGGAAGCACGGCTTTCGCACAGACAGCCGTAGATCACACCGCCCAGGTACTCCGGAACGATGGCGGCGAACACCTCTTCGCTGCTGCCTTCGTAAATGGGGTCGCCGGGACGCCGGGAAGCATCGGTTTCCGTGTCCCCCCGGCGCTCCAGGGGCAGCAGCCGAAGGGCGGTGGGGATCTGGGACAGCATCGAGGAAAAGCCGGTATAGGCGATGTGGATCCGGTCGAACCTGCCTTCCAGAAAGGCCTGGCTCAGCTGCCGTGCCAGGGAGAAGCAGTCGCCGACGCCCATGGCGGCGGCTTCCGCGTAGCTTTGGGTAAACACGGGAATGTCTTTGCTCCGGAAAAAATCCACGGCCTTTTTGCCGATGGGCAGGACGGCGGCCTCTGTGCCGGCCATTTCCGAAAGCGCCAGCTTCAGAATGCTGCTGTTGTACCCGCCGGCAAGACCCCGGTCCCCGGCAATGACCAGGTACAGGGTTTTGCTGCCCTCCCGCTCCGTCAGATAAGGGGAGGAAAAGCTCCGGTCAGACCGGGCGATGGTCTGGATGGTGGAATAGAGGGTTTCAAAGTAAGGACGGGAGCGCAATACCTGCGCCTGCGCCCGGCGGAGCTTGGAGGAGGCCACCATTTCCATGGCCTTGGTGATCTGCCGGGTGTTCTCCATGCTTCGAATGCGGTTTTTGATTTCCTTGGTGGAAACGCCAGCCATGGTCTTCCCTCCTTACAGGGCAAGCTGCCCCAAAAGCTCCTCCAGAGCGGCCTTCAGAGCGGTTTCCGTGGGCGTGTCCAGCCGGCCGGTGGTGCGGATGGTTTCCAAAATGTCCCGGTGGCAGTTCTCCATATGCTCTTCCAGCCGCTTTTCAAACTCCGGCACCTGCGGCACCGGAATATCGGTAAGATAGCCGTTGGTCACAGCGTAGAGGATGCACACCTGGTGCGCCACCTCCTTGGGGGAGTGGTTTTTCTGCTTCAGCACCGCGACAATCCGCTCGCCCAGGGCAAGCCGCGCCTTGGTATCCGCATCCAGGTCGGAGCCGAACTGGGCAAAGCTCTGCAGCTCCCGGTACTGGGAGTACAGCAGCTTCAAAGAGCCGGCCACCCGCTTCATGGCCTTGATCTGGGCGTCGCCGCCTACCCGGGACACGGATATGCCCGGGTTTACCGCGGGCATGATGCCGGAGTTGAACAGCTCCGTTTCCAGGAAAATCTGACCGTCGGTAATGGAGATGACGTTGGTGGGAATGTAGGCGGAAACGTCACCGGCCTGGGTCTCGATGATGGGCAGCGCCGTTAAGGAGCCGCCTCCCAGTTCATCGGACAGCTGCGCCGCCCGCTCCAAAAGCCGGGAATGGAGGTAGAACACGTCTCCCGGGTAAGCCTCCCGGCCGGGAGGACGGCGGATCAGCAGGGAGATGGCGCGGTAGGCCACGGCGTGCTTGCTCAGATCGTCATAGATCACCAGCACATCCCTGCCCTGGCGCATAAAGTGCTCGCCCATGGCACAGCCGGCGTAGGGAGCCAGATACTGCATGGGCGCCAGCTCCGAAGCGGTGGCGGAAACCACGATGGTATAGTCCATGGCGCCTCCGGCGGTGAGACCGTCCACCACCTGTGCCACTGTGGAGCGCTTCTGGCCGATGGCCACGTAAATGCAAATAACGTCCTTGCCCTTTTGGTTGAGAATGGTATCGGTGGCAATGGTGGTTTTGCCGGTCTGCCGGTCTCCGATGATCAGCTCCCGCTGCCCCCGGCCGATGGGGATCATGGAGTCAATGGCTTTGATGCCCGTTTGCAGCGGCACGGACACGTGCTTGCGCTGGAGAATCCCCGGGGCGGGGCTTTCCACAGGGCGGTAGCCCTCCGGCGCAATGGCGCCTTTGCCGTCGATGGGCTGACCCAGGGCATTGACCACCCGGCCGATCAGCCCGGCGCCCACCGGGACGGAGACCACCTTGCCGGTGCGCTTCACCCAGTCCCCCTCTTTGATCCCCTGGTCAGAACCGAGGATCACGATGGAGACCGTATCCTCTTCCAGATTCTGGGCCATGCCGAAGGAGCCGTCGGCAAATTCCACCAGCTCACCGGCCATGCACTGCTCCAGGCCGGAGGCCTTGGCAATGCCGTCGCCCACCAGGATGACCACACCGGTTTCACTGACCTCCAGCTGGCTTTCGTAGTTTTTGATCTGTTGGCGAATGATTTTGGTAATTTCTTCCGGTCTTAATTCCATATAGTCCCTGCTTTCTCCTCAGAGTACGGTTTTTTTCAGCAGCTCCCGGAGGGTGTCCAGACGATGGGACAGGGTATCGTCCAGCCGCCGGCCGTCATAGTCCAGGCGGATGCCTCCCAGAACCCTGGGGTCGATCCGGCAGCGCAGGGCAATCTGCTTGCCGGTGAGCTGATGCAGCTTATGGGTCAGCTTCCTCTGCTGGCCGGATGTCATGGCCACCGCGGTCACAGCGGTGACGGGAAGAATGCCGTGATCCAGGTGGTACTGCTGCTCATAGGCCCGGCAGCAGTGGAAATACTGGCGCATATAGCCCTTCTCGGTGAGAATTTTCAGGAAATTCAACAGGTACGGATGGATCCGTCCCCGAAAGCTCTCGTCCAGAATCCGGCAGCGCTGCCCTTTGGGAAGATTATGGAAGGTCAGCAGGCGGATAAAATCCGGCTCCTGCCGAAAGCTCTGCTCCAGCACGCCCATCTGCTGAAAGATGGTTTCGTCCAGATCTTCTTCTCTGGCCAGCTGGTACAGGGCTTCGCCGTAAACCTTTCCTGCGTCTGTCATAGGTCTTCACCCAATTCCGCCAGGAAGCTGTCAATGAGCCGGGATTGATCCGCCTCATTCAGCTCCCGCTGCACCACCTTTCCGGCAATGGCCACAGCCAGGTCGGAAATCTGGTTTTTTGCGTCGTTGATGGCTTTTTTCTTCTCCAGGACAATGTCGGAGGACGCCTTGGCCTTCAGCTGGGATACTTGCTGCTGGGTCTGGCGCAGCATTTCCTCGCTGCGGGCAGCGGCGGTTTTCTGGGCATTGCGCAGCAGATCATCCGCCTTGGCCTTGGCCTGGAGCATATTCTGCTCGTAGGTCTGCTTCATGGCCAGAGCCTCGCTTTTGGCTGCCTCCGCGTCGGCAATCTGCCGGTCAGCGGCCTCCCGGCGCTGATCCAGCACCGCCTTTACCTTGTCCAGGAAGAAGCGCTTGAAAATATACAGCTGAATGAACAGATTGCAGATCTGGCCGATCAGCGTAACAGGGTTTACCGTTACCAGAGACTGGTAAATGGTATCCATGGAGGTGCCTCCTTCCGGTATGATTTTGGGGTGCGGCTCAGCTCAGGTAGTTCATGAACATACCGGGGGCTACGAAGATCAGAAGCAGACCGGTGACGAAACCGTAGATACCGGTGGTCTCAGACAGGGCAATGCCCAGGATCATGGTGCTGGTTACGTCGCCTTTGCATTCGGGGTTGCGGCCGATGACTTCACAGGCCCGGGCGGCACAGTTGCCTTCGCCGATGCCGGGGCCGATGCCCGCGATTAGCGCCAGGCCGGCGCCGATGGCGCAGCCTGCCAATGCGATGCCTTTTGCCAAAATTTCCATACAATTAGCCTCCTAAATGAAATAACTTGGTGTATTCAAATGGCCGAAGGGTCAGTCCCCGGCAGCCTGTTTGATAAACAGGGTGGTGAGGGTGCAGAAGATGAACGCCTGGATGCAGCCGCCGAACCAGTCAAAATACAAGCTGGGAATGGCCGGGATGCCTATGGTCAGCCAGGGATAGTCTGCGCCCAGGTTGGTCAGGGCGGCGCAGATGCCCAGCAGCGCCAGCAGGATTCCCAGCACAAACGGCAGCTTCTTCTGCTTCTTTCTGCCCAGCAGGATCAGTCCGGCGCCCAGCAGCGCCAGCAGGACGGCGGCGGCCAGGCTGGAGCCAAGAACGCCGAACAGGGCGCTGCTGGCAGCGGTCAGGGCGGCGTAGATCAGCGCGTTGATGACCGTGCCGGAAAGAATGTTGCCGAAGTGACGGCAGGCCATGGAAACCGGGGTAAAGCACTCGCTCATCACATTGATGGGCGCCAGGATGAAAATGGGATCCAGAAAGCCCTTCAGGTAGGACAAAATCCCCGAGGCCTTGATTTTATGGTAGGTGATCAGCACAAACACCACCAACGCCCAGGCCAGCTCCGTCATCAGGTCGGCGGTGGGGCTCCAGATTCCCAGCAGGCTGATGAGATTGGAGACCACGCTGGTGACAAAAATGGTACCCACCAGCGGGATGTAATGATCGAACTGCACACCCATATTTCCCCGGACGAACTTGACCAGGGAGGTGTAGAGCATCTCTGCCGCCGCCTGCTTTCGGGAGATGCCGGTGACTTTCAGCCCGGAACCCAGCCAGATGCTCAGGGCGGAGATGATGACCATCACCAGCAGGGCGGCGGCCAGGGTCTGGGTGATCTGAACCGTTCCCAGCAGGGGAACGTTTTCAAATGTGGCAAGGATCCTTGCGCCGTTGATTTCTACTTCCATGAACGCTTCACCTCATGTCTGAAAGATGTCTGCATGCTTCCTCAGGGATCCGAAGATTCCCGGGGGGAGGCTCCCGGCTCTCCGGGAGAAATCAGCCTGCCCCGGAACTGCAGATAGTAAACCACCAGGTTGGGAAACAGGATCGGCGCCGCTCCGGCGATAAAATGGATCTGGGGAATCAGGTAGCAGGCCACCACCCACGCGGCCTGCACCAGCAGCCGCAGATTGTAGCTGAGCTGGAACTTGCGGCGCATGGCCCGCCGGTCTTCTGTTTCCGCGGCGGTCTGCACCGTCAGGCACAGCAGGGCGAAGTTGCCGATGGCCACTGCCGAGCCGCAGGCAGCGCCCAGGAAAACGGGCAGGGGGCGGAAGGTGCCGATGCCTGCCAGACTCAGCAGGAACAACGCGGCGATGACAATGCCGTCGCATACCCCGACCCCCAGGGCGACGCGGCGGATCTCCTTGCGGGACGCGGACTGAAATTTCATAACGATCTTCCTTCCTTCTGTTACTGATGCTGGTTGAAGGAGACGTGGGGAGGCTCCTGGGAGCCGGCCGCCTCCGCTTCTTTGCGCAAAGCCGCCAGACAGGAGCGGGCAGTGGCCAGGGAGGTCAGCACACCCAAAAGCAATCCCAGGATCACAACCCAAAGCCCCAGGCCGAACCGATCCTTCAGCCAGACGGCGCCCCAAACCAGAGCCACTGTGGGAAAGAGAACGGAAAATCCAAACTGCCCCACCCAAAGCAATAAGCTCAGCCATCTCATAGTGGTTCCTCCAGCGGTAAAGATTTCTTTACCGACATTATACCGAAGGGTCGGCGGATATGCAAGAAGAAAATGAAGAATTCTTTTTGAAATCTCCCAAAAGGCCGTTCGGGGAAAAAATATCCGCCGGGTCTTTTCATTCTTCCCAAAATGATGTAAAATAATGTATGCGAAACAACAAAGCCGGGGCGTTCAAAGGCCTGCGGCGCCTTCCCGCCGCCTGCCCCGGGGCAGAGACGAAAAGGAAGCGGCAGACGGAACCCTTTTGCCCCGGTTTCCATATCCTATTCCAGAGGTGATCTGCATGGCGGGGAATTTTCTTCTGGCGGTGCTGGCGGCCTTTGGGGCGGTCAGCGTGCTGTGGGCGCTGTTCGGGGGTCTGCTACCTTCTGTGAAGCGGGGCTGGCTGCTGTATCCCGGCGACGGTCTGGCCTTCGCGTATCTTTACCTGTGGCTGCGGTGGATAGGGCTGGTGCGCTGTCCGCTGGTGGTGGCGGATCTGGGATTGTCCCAGGAGGACCGCCGCTGGCTGGAAGAACGGGGCATCCAGGTTTGGAGCTGTGAACGGCTGATGCAGCGGATCCCGGAGCTGCTGGAGGGACGGCCTGACCGAAAGGAGCCGGCATCCCGGCAGGATATGGAAAAGGGCATACACGAAGTATAGGAGCGAACGACATTGACGGAAGAATTGGAAGTTCTCCAGGGCGCCATCAGCGCCGTGGTATATCAAAACGCGGAAAACGGCTACGCGGTGCTGCGGTTGCATGTGGGCGGCGGGCAGAATATAACGGTGGTGGGCACCATTCCGCTGCCGGTGGTGGGGGAGCAGCTGATGGTCACAGGCCGGTGGAGCACCCATCCCAACTACGGAAAGCAGTTTGAAGCGGAATTTCTGGAGCGGCTGATGCCCCAGAGCAGCGCGGAAATTTTAAGCTACCTTTCCAGCCGGGTGATTCGGGGCATCGGCCCCCGGATGGCGGCGCGGATCGTGGATCAGTTCGGAGACGCCACCTTGCAGATCATGGAGCGGGAGCCTCAGCGGCTGTCGGAGGTGCCGGGGATCTCCCGGAAAAAGGCTTTGGAGATCGGAGAGGCGTTCCGGCTGCAGGTGGGGATCCGGCAGCTGATGGAGTTTTTTGCCCTGCACCACCTGCCCGCTGAGCTGGCGGTGCGGGTGTATAAGCTGTACGGGGAAAGCACCATCCAGCTGCTCTATGACGACCCATACCTGCTGATGGAGGAGGGGCTGGAAGCGCCCTTTGCCGCGGTGGATCGGTTTGCCATTGACCTGGGGGTGTCGGCGGACGATCCCCGCCGGGCGGAGGCCGGGATCCTGTATGAACTGAATTATAACCTCACCGCGGGACACAGCTTTCTGCCGCAGGAAAAGCTGGTTGCCGCCACAGCCCAGCTGCTGACCGTGGAACCCCCGGTGGCGGAACAGGCGGTGGAGCGGCTGCTGGAAGGCCAGAGGCTGGTGCGGGAAACGCTGGCAGGGATCCTGGTGATCTATCTGCCCCGGCTCCATGAGGCGGAGTGCTGCTGCGCGGAGCGGCTGCTGGCCTTTGGAATGCAGGAATTCCCGGCGCCCGGGGATCTGGAGGGGATGATCCGCCGGATCGGGAAGGAGAGCGGCATTGCCTATTCCCTGGAGCAGCAGCAGGCCATCCGGGAGGCGGCGACCTCCGGACTGCTGCTGATCACCGGCGGCCCCGGCACCGGTAAAACCACCATTCTCAACGGCATCCTTGCCCTTTTGGGGCAGATGGGAAGGCGCTGCCTGCTGGCAGCGCCCACCGGCCGGGCGGCCAAGCGGCTGTCGGAAGTGACCGGGGAGGAGGCCTCCACCATCCACCGGCTGCTGGAAGCCACCATTGATCCCAACACCGGGAATATGTTTTTTGCCCGGGACGCGGACAACCCCCTGAAGGCCGATACGGTGATTGTGGACGAGATGTCTATGGTGGATGTGGAGCTGCTCTATGCCCTGCTTCAGGCGGTGCCCGGGAACAAGCAGCTGATACTGGTGGGGGACGCGGATCAGCTGCCCCCTGTGGGACCGGGGTTTCCCTTCAGCGATATGCTCCGCAGCCAGATGCTGCCCACAATTCGCCTGACGGAGATTTTCCGGCAGGCGCAGCAGAGCCTGATTGTAATGAACGCCCACCGGGTGAATCGGGGAGAAATGCCGGATCTGAAAACAGTGGACAGCGACTTTTTCTTCCTGCGCCGGAAAAGCGAGGAAAGCGTCTGGGAGCTGATCCGGGATCTGTGCGCCCAGCGGCTGCCCCGGAATATGGGGATCCCTTCGGAGCAGATTCAGGTGCTTTCTCCCACCCGGAAAGGCGGCGTGGGCACGGTACATCTGAACCAGATTCTGCAGGCGGCGCTGAATCCCGGGGCGCCGGACAAAAAAGAGCGGGTTTTCGGAGAATTTACCTTCCGGGAAGGGGATCGGGTGATGCAGATCCGCAACAACTATGACCTGATGTGGAAGAAAACCGACGGCAGCGCTGTGGGCTGCGGGGTGTTCAACGGGGACATAGGCAGGATCACGAAAATTGACCCGGCGGCAGAGACCATGACCCTGCTTTTCGATGACCGGGAGGCGGAATACGACTTTACCCAGCTGAACGAGCTGGAACCGGCCTATGCCATGACGGTGCACAAAAGCCAGGGCAGCGAGTACCGGGCGGTGATTCTGGCCGTTTGGAACGGCTCCCCATATCTGCTCAGCCGCAGCATCCTATACACCGCCATCACCCGTGCCAGGGAGCTGCTGATTCTGGTGGGGCGGGAGGAGACTGTGGCGGTGATGACCCGGAACGCCAAGAAAAACCGCCGGTACACCGGCTTAAAGCTGCGTCTGCAGGGAAAGGTCGGTTGAGGATCATGGCCTGGATCACCGATTTGCTGTTTCCGGACAAGTGTGTTCTGTGCGGTCGGATTTTGAAAACAGGGGAGCAGGACCTGTGCCAAACCTGCCGGGAAGAGACGGAACCGTACCATTCCGGGAAATCCAACCCCCATTTTCTTGACAGCGTCGCCGCTGTCTGGTATTATGAAGGGAAGGTCAGAAAGAGCCTTCTGCGGTTTAAGTTTTACAACGGCCGGAGCCTGGCGGTGAATTTTGGCAGGCTGCTGGCCATGAAGCTCATAGAGGAAGCTCCCCGGGGATTTGATCTGATTACCTGGGTGCCCATCAGCTCTCTGCGCAGGCTCCGCCGGGGTTACGACCAGGTGGAGCTGCTGGCCGGAGAAGTGGGGCGGGAGCTGGGTCAAAGCCCTGTCCCGCTGTTGAAGAAAACGCGTCACAACCGCTCCCAATCCCGCCTGTCCGGCGCTGCGGCGCGCCGGGCCAACGTCCGGGGTGTCTATCGGTATGTGGGAACCGGTTCCCTGGAAGGGAAAAAGATCCTGCTGCTGGATGATATCCTCACCACCGGCGCCACGGCCGGGGAGGCTGCCCGGATTCTGCGGATGGCCGGGGCGGAAGAAGTTCATTGCGCCGTGATTGCGGCGGCACGAAAGGAATAGTGCGATTATGTTTTTATTTTCCAACGACCTGGGTGTTGACCTGGGTACATCCAATGTGTTGATCTACGCCGACGGCAAGGGCCTGGTGGTTCGGGAGCCTTCCGTGGTGGCGGTGGACAAGAACACAGGCAAAATTTTGCAGGTTGGCGCGGCCGCCCGGAATATGCTGGGCCGTACTCCGGGCAACGTGGTGGCTATGCACCCGCTGAAGGACGGCATCGTCTCCGACCATGAGATGACGGTTCGGATGCTTCAGGAGATGTTCAAAACCGCCACCAAGGCTTCGGTATTCACCCCCAAGCCCAGAGTGGTTATTTCCGTGCCCTCGGGGGTTTCCGAAGTGGAGGAACGCTCCGTGATCAACGCCGCCATTGAAGCAGGCGCCCGGCGTGTGTTCCTGATTGAAGAGCCTTTGGCGGCCGGCCTGGGCGCCGGGCTGGACATTCGGGGGGCCAGCGGCCATCTGGTGGTGGACATCGGCGGCGGCACCACGGATATCGCGGTGCTGAGCATGAACGGCGTGGCGGTGTCCTCTTCCCTGAAGGTCGCGGGAAACTATTTCGACGAAATGATCGCCCGGTATGTGCGCCGCCAGCACGGCGTGGTGATCGGCCAGGTCACTGCCGAGAACATCAAGATCCAGATCGGCCAGGTCTACCCCCGGGATGAAGAACGGAGCATGAACGTCAAGGGGCGGGACGCCAAAACCGGCATGCCCAAGATGGTCACACTGACGTCCACGGAGGTTTATGAGGTTCTGCGCCGGCCTGCCCGGATGATCGCCGACGAGGTGCTTTCCGTTATGGAACAGACCAGCCCCGAGCTGGTGTCCGATATCTCTGAAAACGGCATCACCATCACCGGCGGCTGCGGTCAGATCTGGGGCATGGATCTTTTGCTTATGGAGCGTACAGGCATTGCCTGCATTCTGGCGGACGATCCGGACTCCTGCACCGCCTACGGCGCGGGCAAGAGCCTGGCCTGGATCAACAATATGCAGGAAGGCCCCATCAACATCGCCCGCCGCCGTGCCATGCGGGGGTAAGGAACCTTTGATTCCATGGCCTTTCGGCGGAATGCCGGAGCTTTTGCCCCATCCGCGCAGTTCATAAAGCGGGAAATCCAGGGAGGATTTCTCCGCATTCACAGGAAAGTCTTTTTCAGCATCATGAAGTGAACAAATCGGAATTTTCGTCAGGAGGCGCGCTTATGAAATGTCCTTATTGCGAAAAAGAGATGGAAACAGGTTTTCTGGGAACTGGCGGGAATAACCTCATATGGGATACAAAAACGCATAGTCTCATATGGACTCCGTCCAAACAGGGGTTTACATTGGCTTATCGTCCAACAGGCGCATATGTAGAAGCGTTTCATTGCAAAGATTGTAAAACGATTTTGTGCCAATATGAGGAACAAAAATAAATTCCCGTCTGTGGGGGAGCGGCATAGAGACGGACAAGTCTGAACAATTGGGGATGCGTCTCCCTGCCCATGAGCCGAAGGTTTTCCTGTATGGCGGCGGAAAGCGCGTTTATCAGAGATTCTTTGAAACCCAAAGAGGAGGCAAGCCCATGGAAACAAAAGCAAGGCTTGGCTGGGGAGTGTTGCGGATCCTCGGAATGGTCTATGCCATTCTGGGCGCCGGATTTCTGGCGCTGGGGATTCTGCTTTCCTTTATGCCGGACAGGGACGGAATGCTGTTCGGACTGATCTTTGGGGGGATCGGCAGCATCTTTCTGCTGCTGGGGCTGGCATTTCTTCTGACAGAGCTTCGGCGGAAGCGCCGGGCGCAGAGGCTGGTGGATGCCGGCCGCTATCTCTGGGCGCAGGTGGTGGAAATCACCGTCCAGCATAACGTAACCATCAACGGCTCGCACCCCTGCGCGGTGCTGGCGTGCTATACCGCACCCGATGCTGTGCGGCATATGTTTAAAAGTGCCAATGTGCGGATGTTCCGGGATCAATCCCTGATCGGCCGGCAGGTAAAGGTCTCCGTAATGTGTACGGAACAACGCAAACGTTCTTGCAAGCCAAGTCTTTCCGAGCTTTTTGCGTTGTTCCGGTGCAAGATTTTTCCGCCTTTCAGCGAAAAAATCTTGCACCTGTTTGGATGATGCGGTGCGCCGCATCATCCAAAGTACACATTGATACGTGCCTGAATTGAAAAAAACGGTTGGAAAGAGCCGTTTTTTTCAATTTCCCGCCTACGGCGGGGAATAAGCCGCGGAAAGCGGCTTATTCAGCAGGCACTATATAGAGGACGATGCCTTTCGGCATTACTATGTGGATCTGGAAAGCCTGCTTTCCGGGGTTCGCTGGCATTGAGAAAGAAGGAAATCCTATGTCTGTTGAGAAAGTCAAAGCCTATTTCCGTCAGTTCGGAATGGAGGATCGGATCCGGGAGCTGCCCCAGTCCAGCGCCACGGTTGAGATGGCGGCGCAGGCGCTGAATTGCGCCCCATGCCGGATTGCCAAAACACTGTCCTTTGACCGGAATGGACAGGCCATTCTGGTGGTCACTGCGGGAGATCAGAAGATCGACAATGCCAAATACAAGCACCGGTTCGGAGTAAAGGCGAAGATGCTCTCCCGTCAGGAGGCGGCGGAGCGGATCGGCCATGGGGTGGGCGGCGTCTGTCCCTTCGGCGTCAACGAAGGGGTGCAGGTCTATCTGGATTGCTCCCTGCAGCGGTTTGAAACGATTTTTCCCGGGGCAGGCGGCAGCAATGCCGTAATGGAAATAACCATCCCGGAGCTGGAAACCCACTCCCGGGCTGAGGCCTGGGTGGATGTGTGCAAGCCTGCCCTGTGATTGGAAAACGCCCCCGGCCGTCAGGCCGGGGGCGTTGCTGAGGGCAAAATATCGGGGCAGTTCCGACAGACTGACGGCCTTGCTGCGTTGCAGCAAGGCCGTTTTGATCGATATCAGGCTGCGGCGTCCTCCCCGGTGGTTTCCGGAGCGGTCTCTCCGGCGGTTTCCGAAAGGGTTTCCCCGGCAGTCTCCTGGGGGTACTTGTCCGGGTTCATGGCCAGATCGTAGTAGTAGGCCTCCCGCTCCTCCTTGGCCTGGGTCAGCCAGTTCTGACATTGGGTCAGACCATCGCCCACAATGGCCTGGGTGCGGTCATAGGATTCCAGCGTCTTCTGATAAAGACTGTCGGTGAGGTTGAACAGGGTTTGCCATTCCTCCCGGCGGTCATTGTCCAGAGGCAGGATGTTATACTCAGTCTTGCCGTTGACGGAGCTGAGGTTGACCCAGGTGGGAAGCACGTCGGTGCCGGCCAGGTACACCTTGCCGTCGGAATACTTTTCAAAGGTGACGGTGAACAGGACGCCGTCTTCCGTGTGGCCGGTGTTCAGATTCATGTGTTCCCGGCGCTGGTTGGACACGGCGTTGCCCAGAGAATAGATGCAGATGGTCTTGTGGTTGGGATCGGCGGTGCTGGTGAGCAGCTCCATGGGCTGCACCACATGGGGATGGCCGCCGATAATCACGTCAATGCCCAGGTCGCACAGCTTTTGCGCCATGGTGTTCTGAATCTCGCCTTCCTCCACCTGGTACTCGGTGCCCCAGTGGATATAGAGAACGGTGGCTTCGGCGCCTGCCTGCTCCATGTCAGACAGATACCCGGACAGCTCATTATAAAACCGTTCCAGATCCTGGTAGGTAAAGTAGTTGGTGATCCCTGCCTCGGAGACCGGAGCGTTGTCGTTCAGGGAAGGACGGCCGTCGGAGGTGACATAGCTGGCATAGGTGTAGCAGACCATGCCGATCCGGATGCCGTTCACGTCCACAATGGAATACTTGTCCTCCTCCGGGGTGAGCATGGTGCCCAGGGTGGCCAGGCCCTTTTCCCGAACCACCTCCAGGGTGCGCTTGTAGCCTACCAGAGTGGTATCATAGCTGTGGTTGTTGGCGGTGAGCAGCATATCGAAGCCCGCGTCCCGGGCGCTGTCCACAATGCCGTCGGGACAGTTGAAATGCGGGTAGCCGCTGTAGGAATAGCCGTTGTCTGTGCCGCACAGGGTGGTTTCCAGATTGGCTGCCGCATAGTCCAGCTTTTCGGTATATTCCTTTAAATAACGGAAGATAAACTCAAAATCGTAGCTGCCGTCCCCCTGGGCTGCGTGGCGGAAAATCGGCTCGTGCATCAGCAGGTCGCCCATGGCGCCGATGGTGGCGGTGGACACCACGGTTTCCGGCTCCGGCAGGGTCGTCTCCGGGGGCTGGGTTTCGGTTTCCGTGGGACGGGTGGATACCGGCAGGGTCAGGGTGGTGTCCTGGGTGGGAGCCTGAGCGGCGGAATTGTTTACCAGGTCAATGCACAGCCAGACCACCAGCGCGGTGGCGCCGATAAGCAGCAGGATCAGCAGAATCAGAATGATTTTGATGCCGGTATCGCCGCGGCGGGGGTTACGGGACATAGAAATGGTTCCTCCTTTGGGTCAGGGACGGAGCAGATAGCGGACAGATTCCTCCACCTGTCCGTCCTTTATGTAGATTCTGGGTACCCGGCGGCCGATGCCGCAGGCAAATTCGTAGTTAAAGCTGCCGGCAGGGGCGGAGATGGCTTCCATGGTGATGGTCTCCTCTCCGTCGGTTCCGATAAGCGTGACTTTGGTGCCCGGCTCCACCCCGGGAATGCCGGTGACATCCACCATCATCTGATCCATGCAGATCCGCCCGAGAATGGGAGCCTTGCGCCCGTGGATCAGCACATAGAACTTCCCGGACAGGATGCGCTTATATCCGTCGGCGTAGCCCACCGGGATGGTGGCCACCACGGTATCCCCCCGGGTGACGAAGGTGCCTCCGTAGCTGATTTCCCGGTGTGCCGGGAGCGTTTTCACATGGGTGACGCGGCTGACCCAGCTTAATGCGGGGGTTAGGGGCAGCAGCTTCGGATCCACCTCATCGCTGGGATACAGGCCGTAGGTGATGATGCCGGCGCGCACCATATCGTACTGCCTGTCAAAATTCATCAGTCCCGCGGAATTATTCAGGTGCCGCAGCCGGATGCGCAGACCCCACTGGCGCAGCAGCGCGTCAAACCGGTCGAACCGCTCCCGCTGGTTCCGGGCGCGGCTTAAGTCCGCGCAGTCGGCGGTGGCAAAGTGACTGAACAGACCCTCCGGATCCAGCCCCGGCAGGGCGGCGATGTGGGCGCACAGCCGGGCGTCCTCCCGGGTGGGCTGGAAGCCGATGCGGCTCATGCCCGTGTCCAAAGCGAAATGGAAGGGGGCGGAAATCCCGGCTTCCACGGCGGCCTTGGACAGGGCCAGGGCGTCTTCATAATGGAAGATGGCAGGGCGGATCCCCTGGCGGATGGCGGTGGGGAAGCCCTGGGGAGGCGTATAGCCCAGGATCAGAATGGGCTTTTGCAGCCCTGCCCGGCGCAGCTCCAGTGCCTCCGCCAGGGAGCTGACCCCGAAAAAGGCGCACGCCGGCTCCAACAGCCGGGCAACGGGAACGGCGCCGTGGCCGTAGGCGTCGGCTTTGACAATGGCCATCACCGGAACCCCGGCTTTGCGCCGGATGGCGCGAAAGTTGGATGCAATGGCGTCCAAATCCACAACGGCGCAGGTGAGATCAAAATTCATGGAGATCCTCTCACATCAATGGATTTGGGAACAGTTTACCACAGGAAGCCGCAAAAGTAAACAGAAATTCCGTTTAAGGTTTTCTTTGGGAAGGCGGCCTTCCCAAAAAAAGAGATCCCGGAAACGGCCGCCTCGATACAGAAAGCCGTCTCCGGGAAAACCGGTTTGAACAGCGGAGCGCCTGTCCATAACCATCAAAAAACCGAGGCGGCAAGCCTCGGGATTGTGTAAATTATTCATTGACAAAAGAAGGAAAGTATGATAAAATAACACTCCATACTGTGGCAGTATGCCCATTTCTGGACATTCCTTCCAACATGGTTATTTTACCACAGGCATGGGAGGTTGTCAAGTATCAACTTTATAGAAAATGACAACCGCTCCGAGCGTATCATTAGCAACGCACAATTCGAAAGAAAGGCTGTGATGATCCATATGGCAATGGTCAAGGACGTAATGTTCGGCAAGACCATGCGTAAATCTTACGCGAAGTATGAAGAGATCCTGCAGATTCCCAACATGCTGAAGATCCAGAAGGATTCCTACCAGTGGTTCCTGGAAACCGGCTTGCGGGAGGTCTTTAAGGACGTCGGCACCATCACCGACTTCTCGGGAAAGCTGGAGCTGAGCTTCCTGGATTATACCATGGAAGACAAGCCCAAGTATACCATTGAGGAGTGCAAGGAGCGGGACGCCACCTATGCCAAGCCCATCAAGGTGCGGGTGCGGCTGCGCAACACCGAGACCGACGAGATCAAGGAGCAGGAGATCTTCATGGGAGATTTCCCGGTGATGACCAACGGCGGAACCTTTGTGATCAACGGCGCGGAGCGGGTCATCATTTCCCAGATTGTCCGCAGCCCCGGCATGTACTACGGCCACGAGGTGGACAAGGCCGACCAGCATACCTACACCGCCACGGTGATTCCCTACCGGGGCGCCTGGCTGGAGTATGAGACCGACAATTCCAATGTCTTCTGGGTGCGCATCGACAAGAACCGGAAGCTGCCCATCACCTGCCTGATCCGCGCCCTGGGCGTGCAGACGGATGAGCAGATCAAAGGGCTGTTCGGCGAAGACGAGCGGATTCTGGCTACCCTGGAAAAGGATGCCTGCAAGACCCGGGAGGAATCCCTGCTGGAGATCTACCGCCGTCTGCGTCCCGGCGAGCCTCCCACAGTGGAGACGGCCATTGCCCATCTGGAAGGATTGCTGTTTGACCCCCATCGCTACGACGTCAGCAAGGTGGGGCGCTATAAGTTTAATAAGAAGATGGATATCTGGAGCCGCCTGTCCGGTCAGGAGGCCGCCGAGCCCATTGCCGATCCCATGACCGGCGAGATCCTGGTGATGCCCGGGGAGTTCATCTCCCGGGCCATGGCTCATGAGCTGAGCCGCAAAGGCGTCAACGAGGCTGTGGTGCAGGTTGGCGACAACCATGTGAAGGTCTTCTCCAACAACATGGTGGATATGTCCGCCTTTGTCAGCTTCGATCCCAAGGAATACGGCATTAAGGAAAAGGTCTATTTCCCGGTTCTGAAGGAAATGCTGGAAACCGTTCCCGCCGACGGCTGGAAGGACGCCATTGCCGAGCGTTTCACCGACCTGATTCCCAACCATATCATTGTTGACGATATTATGGCCTCCATCAACTACCTCAACTGTGTGGCCATGGGCATCGGCACGCCCGATGACATCGATCACCTGGGCAACCGCCGCCTGCGCTGCGTGGGCGAGCTGCTGCAGAACCAGTTCCGCATCGGCTTCAGCCGTCTGGATCGGGTGATCCGGGAGCGGATGACCGTCCAGGATCTGGACGCCGTTACCCCCCAGAGCCTGATCAACATCCGGCCGGTCACTGCCGTGATCAAGGAGTTCTTCGGCTCCAGCCCTCTGTCCCAGTTCATGGATCAGAACAACCCCCTGGCGGAGCTGACCCACAAGCGCCGTCTGTCTGCCCTGGGCCCCGGCGGTCTGAGCCGTGACCGGGCATCCTTCGACGTGCGGGATATTCACTACACCCACTACGGCCGGATGTGCCCCATCGAGACCCCGGAAGGTCCCAACATCGGCCTGATCAACTATCTGGCTACCTTTGCCAAGATCAACGAGTACGGCTTCGTGGAAGCGCCCTACCGGAAGGTGGACAAGGCTACCGGCTTTGTCACCAAGGACGTGGAGTATATGACCGCCGACGTGGAAGACGATTACTATATCGGCCAGGCCAACGAGCCGCTGGACGAGAACGGCTGTCTGACCAACGCCCGTATTACCTGCCGCCACCGGAACGAGATTATTGAAGTGGATCGGGAGATGATCGACTATATCGACGTCTCTCCCAGAATGATGATTTCCATCGCCACCTCCTTCATTCCCTTCCTGCAGAACGACGACGCCAACCGCGCGCTGATGGGCGCGAACATGCAGCGTCAGGCGGTGCCTCTGCTGACCACCGAGGCGCCTGTGGTCGCCACGGGCATCGAGCACAAGGCCGCCCTGGACTCCGAGGTGTGCATCAAGGCGGAAAAGCCCGGCGTGGTTACGGCGGTTTCCGCCACGGATATCACCGTCCGGTATGACGACGGCCAGACTGCCACCTATCATCTGACCAAGTTTGCCCGCTCCAACGCCGGCACCTGCATCAACCAGCGTCCCATTGTGGTGGTGGGGGAGCGGGTGGATACCGACCAGATCATTGCCGACGGCCCCTCCTGCTCCGGCGGTGAAGTGGCCCTGGGCAAAAACGTGCTGATCGGCTTCGTCACCTGGGAAGGCTACAACTACTAAGACGCCATTTTGCTCAACGAGCGGCTGGTTCGGGAGGATGTGTTCACCTCCATCCACATTGAAGAGCACGAGACCGAAGCCCGGGACACCAAGCTGGGACCGGAAGAAATCACCCGGGATATTCCCAACGTAGGTGAGGATACCCTGAAGGATCTGGATGAAAACGGCATCATCCGCATTGGCGCCGAGGTTCGCTCCGGCGACTACCTGGTGGGCAAGGTCACGCCCAAGGGCGAGACCGAGCTGACCCCCGAGGAGCGGCTGCTGCGGGCCATCTTCGGCGAAAAGGCCAGAGAGGTGCGGGACACCTCCCTGAAGGTGCCCCACGGCGAAAGCGGCATCGTGGTGGATGTGAAGGTCTTCACCAAGGAAAATTCCGACGAGCTGGCTCCCGGCGTCACCAAGTCCGTGCGGGTCTACATCGCCCAGAAGCGGAAGATTTCCGTGGGCGACAAGATGGCCGGCCGCCACGGCAACAAGGGCGTTGTCTCCCGGGTGCTGCCTGAGGAAGATATGCCCTTCCTGCCCGACGGAACCCCCCTGGATGTGGTGCTGAACCCCCTGGGCGTGCCTTCCCGTATGAATATCGGTCAGGTGCTGGAGGTTCACCTGGGCTACGCTGCCCGGGCGCTGGGCTGGAAGGTAGCCACTCCCGTCTTCGACGGCGCCAACGAGAAAGACATCCGGGAGACCCTGAAGCTGGCGGGTCTGCGGGAAGACGGCAAGACCGTCCTTTACGACGGCCGTACCGGCGAGCCCTTTGACAATCTTGTCACCGTAGGCTATCCCTATTATCTGAAGCTGCACCACCTGGTGGATGATAAGATCCACGCCCGTTCCACCGGCCCCTATGCCCTTGTTACCCAGCAGCCTCTGGGAGGCAAGGCGCAGTTCGGCGGCCAGCGGTTCGGTGAAATGGAAGTCTGGGCGCTGGAGGCTTACGGCGCTGCCTACACCCTCCAGGAGATCCTGACGGTGAAATCCGACGACGTTACCGGCCGTGTCAAGACCTATGAGGCCATTGTCAAGGGCGCCAACATTCCCAAGCCCGGCGTCCCCGAATCCTTTAAGGTTCTGGTCAAGGAGCTGCAGGCGCTGTGCCTGGATATCCGGGTGCTGGATGAAAACGGCAACGAGATCGAGCTGAAGGACGAGGACGATGAAGACGAAATCGCCTACACCGCTGAAAATGACAGCGAGCTGGTGGTAGGCTCCACCAACGAGGTGCTGGACGCCGGCTTCATCATTGATGAGGACGGTCCGGAGGATATTATGGATGTATTTGACGGCATGGAGGAGTCCGATGCCGACACCTATGAAGAATAAGGAGGCTACACATGGCAGATGCCACCTTTGATGCCATTAAGATCGGCATTGCATCCCCGGAGATGATCCGGAAGTGGTCCTACGGCGAGGTCAAGAAGCCCGAGACCATCAACTACCGTACCCTGAAGCCCGAGCGGGACGGCCTGTACTGCGAGCGGATCTTCGGACCACAGAAGGACTGGGAGTGCCACTGCGGCAAATATAAGAAAATCAAGTACAAGGGCAAGATCTGCGACCGCTGCGGCGTGGAAGTGACCAAGGCCAAGGTTCGCCGGGAGCGGATGGGTCACATTGAGCTGGCCGCCCCCTGCAGCCACATCTGGTATTTCAAGGGCATTCCCTCCCGGATGGGTCTGATCCTGGACATCTCCCCCAAGATTCTGGAAAAGGTTCTGTACTTTGCCGCCTATATTGTCACCGATCCCGGCGACGCGCCGCTGGTGCGCAACCAGGTGCTCACGGAAAAGGAGTACCGGGATATGCGGGAAAAGTACGAGGACGACTTTAAGGCCGGCATGGGCGCCGAGGCTGTGAAGGAGCTGCTGGAGCAGATCGACCTGGAGCAGCTGAGCCACCAGCTGCGGGAAGAGCTGAAGACCGCCTCCTCCCAGAAGAAGCTGCGGCTGGTCAAGCGCCTGGAAGTGGTGGAAGCCTTCCGGGAATCCGGCAATCAGCCCAGCTGGATGGTGATGGATGTGCTGCCGGTGATCCCGCCGGATATCCGCCCCATGATTCAGCTGGACGGCGGCCGGTTCGCCACCTCCGACCTGAACGACCTGTACCGCCGGGTGATCAACCGGAACAACCGTCTGAAGCGGCTGGTGCAGCTCCACGCCCCTGACATCATCATCCGCAACGAAAAGCGGATGCTCCAGGAGGCTGTGGACGCCCTGATCGACAACGGCCGCCGGGGCCGTGCCGTCACCGGCGCCAACAACCGGGCGCTGAAGTCTCTGTCCGACATGCTCAAGGGCAAGCAGGGGCGGTTCCGTCAGAACCTGCTGGGCAAGCGTGTGGACTACTCCGGCCGGAGCGTTATCGTGGTGGGCCCGGAGCTGAAGCTGTATCAGTGCGGCGTGCCCAAGGAAATGGCCATTGAGCTGTTCCGCCCCTTCGTCATGAAGAAGCTGGTCTCCGACGGACTGGCCAACAACATCAAGTCCGCCAAGAAAATGATCGACAAGGGCAAGACCGAGGTTTGGGACGCCCTGGACGAGATCATCAAGGACCGTCCCGTGATGCTGAACCGTGCGCCTACGCTGCACCGTCTGGGCATTCAGGCCTTTGAGCCGGTGCTGGTGGAAGGCCGCGCCTTGAAGCTGCACCCCCTGTGCTGTACCGCCTTCAACGCCGACTTCGACGGCGACCAGATGGCGATCCACGTGCCCCTGTCTCCCGAGGCCCAGGCGGAGGCCCGGATGCTGATGCTCTCCGCCAACAATCTGCTCCGTCCCCAGGACGGCAAGCCCGTCACCGTGCCCACCCAGGATATGATTCTGGGCGCCTACTACCTGACATACACCCGTCTGGGCAAGGCGGAAAAGGGCTCCGAGACGGTGTTTGTCACCGATGCCGGGGAAACCGGCCTGCCCGCCGGGGAAGTGGTGGACGCTGACCAGTTCCTGGCCGCCAACAAATCCGCCAGAGCGGAAGGCAAGGCCGAGGCCAAGTTCCGTCCCATCCACAGCTATTCCTCTCCCGAGGAAGCCATTGCCGCCTATGCCGACGGGGCTGTGGGACTCCACGCGCCGATCCTGGTTCGCTACGGCAAGGAGATCGACGGGAAAATGGAGTACAGGATCATCAATGCCACCGTGGGCCGCCTGATCTACAACGAGCCCATTCCTCAGGACCTGGGCTTTGTGGATCGCTCCATTCCCGGCCATGAGTTTGACCTGGAAGTGGGCTTCCTGGTGGGCAAAAAGCAGCTGGGCAAGATCATTGACAAGTGCATCCGCCGCCACGGCTTTACCGTTGCCACCGAGATGCTGGACAAGATCAAGGCTCTGGGCTATAAGTATTCCACCAAGGGCGCTATCTCCGTGTCCATTGCGGACATGGTGGTTCCTGCCATTAAGTATGAACTGGTGAAAGAGGCCGAGGGCAAGGTGGTGGAGATCGAAAACTTCTACCGCCAGGGATATATCACCAATGACGAGCGCTACCGCCTGGTGGTTCAGCAGTGGGAAAAGACCACCAAGGACGTCACCGACGCCCTCCAGGGCAACCTGGACGAGTTCAACCCCATCTACATGATGGCCGACTCCGGCGCCCGTGGCTCCATGGCGCAGATTCGTCAGCTGGCCGGTATGCGCGGCCTGATGGCCGATACCGCCGGCCGTACCATCGAGATTCCCGTTAAGGCAAACTTCCGTGAAGGTCTGTCTGTTCTGGAATACTTCATCTCCTCCAGAGGCGCCCGGAAGGGCATGACGGATACGGCTCTGCGTACCGCCGACTCCGGTTACCTGACCC
>CALXDT010000013.1 GCA_944387125.1 uncultured Oscillospiraceae bacterium
TTTTACCACATCCGTGCAGTTCAAAAAGTGGGAAATACATACAGTATTTCTCCACTTTTTGAACTTTCGGCTGAGGCAAAATCTCTCGGCATCCGCTCTTGCCGATTTAATCAGAGCTTCCCTTACATTTTCCTGCCTTGGCAGAACAGGACATTCGCGGTACGTATTACGATTGGGCGGCCTGGAGAGAATCCCTTGCCATTCCCTTACCGCCGCGGTTTCTTTCATCGCCGCCTGCGGCGGTTCGTCAGCAGGTGGCGCCGCCGATGACTTCCTTTTTCAGAATCGCATCCTTCTCCACCTGACCGGTAATGAGCTTCTGGTTTACATAATCAAATCCCAACCGGGCTGCGGTGTCCGCGAAGCGTTCGCCGGAGATGCCCTCGTCCCGGAACAGGAGGATTGCTTTCTCCACCACATCCAGAACCTCCTCCTCACTGGTGAAGAGCTTGGTCAGGGGGATACCCCGAACCACCTTCTTGCCCCAGCGGCCGCCGATGTAGACCCTATAGCCTGTCAGGCTCTCCTCCATGGCGCCGAACGGGCACTTGCCGTGGCACCGTCCGCAGTTGTTGCAACTGTCCAGATCGATGCGGAGCTTGCCCCCTTCCATGGCGGCGGCGTGGATGGGGCAGCCCTTGACCACCTGGCAGGTTTTGCAGCCACGGCACTTGGTCAGATCCGCCATGGGCATCCGCTGACCTACGATGCCCAGATCGTTCAGATCCGGCTTGACGCAGTTGTTGGGACAGCCACCCACGGCGATCTTGAACTTGTGAGGCAGGATCACCCCGTGGTAGCCTACATAGAACCGCTGGTGAATCTTCTCGCTCAGGGCGAAGGTGTCGATCAGGCCGTACTGACAGGTGGTACCCTTGCAGGAGACCACAGGACGAACCAAGCTGCCGGTGCCGCCGGTGTTCAAACCGTGGCCGGCCAGGAAGTCAATGAGCGGCTGAATGTTGTCATAGGGAACCCCCTGGATCTCCAGGGTCAGACGGGCGGTCAAGGACACGGCGCCGGAGCCGAACCGCACGGCGGCCTCGGCAATGATCCGGTGCTCCCGGGCGGTAATCAGGCCGTTGCGGGTGATGACCCGGCCGTTGAACACATCGCTGTACCGCTTGTCCTGAAGGAATCCCAAACCCTTGACCCGCTTGATCTCTGCCGGGCTCAGGGCGGCTCCGGGTTTCCGTGTCACCTTCACCTGGTTGACTGTGGCGCCGCCCTCCAGCACCCGGGTATTGGTGTAGCCCAGCGCCTTCAGCCGGTTCTGCAGGAAGTAGCCCCGCTTACCCTTGGCGCAGACCAGCAGGAGTTTCTCATCCTTCTGGGTACCGGGAATGGGGCCTGTGACCTTGGTCAGATCCACCCATTCGGCGCCGGGAATGGCGGCCTTGGGCTGGACATCCAGAACCCGGTAGTCCCGGGCTTCTCCGGCGGCGTACTGGGACGGGGTGAAGCTCTCCAGATTCCCCAGCAGCTTGTTCTCCAGAATCCCCGCGGCATGCGCCAGGGGATGGATGGCCGTGGAGAAGGGCGGCGCATAGGCAAAGTCCATGGTCTCCAGATCCTCCACCTTAGCCCCCAGGGAGATGGCCGCGACACAGGTGTCCACCACCTTATCCACGCTGCCGCTGCCCAGCACCTGCACGCCCAGAAGGGTGTGGGAGGTTTCGTCGGCCAGGAGCTTGATGACGAAGGAGGAGGCTCCGGGGTAGTAGTGCGCCTTGTCGTCCACCACGCAGGTGATGCTGACCGGGGCAAAGCCCGCGGCTCCGGCCTGATCCTCGGTCAGACCCGTGCGGCCGGCGTTCAGGTCAGCGGCCAGCTTCACCACCCCGGTGCCCAGACACCCGGGGTAGGGGGCGGCGCCGCCGGTAAGGTTCCGCGCCAGGCACCGGCCTGTAAGGTTGGCTGTGGAACCCATGGCGGACCACTGCCCCCTGCCTGTGAGCCGGTTTTTCACCTGGGCGCAGTCGCCTACGGCGTAGATGTCCGGGAGACTGCTCTGCTGATACCGATCCACCAGAATGGTGCCCCGATCCATTTCGATCCCGGAATCCTTCAAAAAGTCCGTGGCCGGACGGATGCCCAGAGCCAGAATCGCCAGATCTGCCGGGAAGCTCCCCAGGGTGGTGCTTACGGCAGTGACCTTTCCTTCCCCTTCCACGGCCTTCAGAGCCGCTCCGGTGACGATGCGGATGCCCCGCTCCTGCAGTCTGCGCCGGATCAGATCCGCCATGTCCGGATCAAAAAGCCCCGGCATAACCTGGGCGGCCATGTCCACCACAGTGACGCTGAGCCCCAGAGCCTGGAGATTTTCCGCCGTCTCCAGGCCGATGAAACCGCCGCCCACCACCACAGCATTGCGGCAGCCCTTCGCCCAGTCCCGTATGGCCTGGGCGTCGTCGGGGGTTCGCAGCGTGAAAACGCCCGCCAGATCCGTTCCGGGAACCCCGGGCACGAAGGGTGCGGCTCCCGTGGCGACGATGAGCTTGTCATAGGCCTCCACCTGACCGTTGGCGAAGGTCACTGTTTTGGCCGCCGGATCCACCCGAACCGCCTCCATGCCCGGGCAGACCTTGGCTCCGGTGAGGGCAGAGAAAGCGGCGGGGGTGTTGACCACCAGGCTCTCCCGGTTTTCGATGGCTCCGCCGATGTAGTAAGGCAGGCCGCAGCCGGCATAGGAGATGTCCTGGCTCTTGGTGTAAATAACCACATCGGCAGTCCGATCCTGGCGCAGCAGCTTGGCCGCCGTTTTGGTACCGGCGGCCACGCCGCCGAGAATGATGTAGCGCATGATATTCCTCCTGGTTCCTGCTTTTTTCATTTCCCACCTCGATTATACCACCCCTCTTTAATAACGTCAATTTATCATTTATTATCAGTCTATTAGAGAATTTTATCGATTTTGGAAAATCGAGGGAAGGCAAAGCGTCTTGGGACAAAGGCGCAGCCGGGGCCGTTCCCCCGCCGGAAAAAGGCAATTCTCCGGGCGTTCCATCTTCTATGCCCCTGGGCGGACATCGATGAGAATCCCCTCCGGTTTTTCGGAACGGAAAACTTTCCCGTTGACAAATCCCCCGCTGCCTTGTACAATATGGCCATATGGAGACTCTGCCGGATCGCGACAGGCGATGGAAGGGCTTTGAAAGAGTTTTCCCTGCCGGAATAAAAGGGGGGGAAGCTGCGCCCTTTTCCCTGCGTGACCGGCTCTTTTTCTGCCCGGGGAACCCCGGGCAGCAGGCAATCGCCAAGTGGGAATGTCCCCCAAAGCCTCAAGGGATAACACGGTTCAAAAGGAGTCTTGCATATGAAAAAATGGATGTTTGTGATGATCGCTGCTCTGTGCCTGTCGCTCTGCGCCTGCGGCGGGGAATCGGCAAAACCGGCGGCCGACGAAAAAACGATCACCTTTACCGACGATCTGGGGGTGGAGCTGACCATAGCGCCTCCGGAGCGGGTGGCCTGCCTGTCCGCGGGTCTGGCGGATATCTGGACCGCCGCCGACGGGGCGGATCAGATTGTGGCCACCACCAACGCCACCTGGACCTATTACGACCTGCCCCTGGGAGAGGATACGGTGAATCTGGGCGTGGCCGGGAGTCTGGATCTGGAGGCGCTGATCGCCAGCCAGCCCGACCTGATCCTGGCCAGCGGCGGGGCGGATCACAACCATGATACCAACGAAACACTGCGGGCGGCGGGACTGACCGTGGCCACCTTCACCATCAACGATCTGTCCGACTACCTGGAGATGCTGAAGATCGCAACGGAACTTACCGGCTGTCCGGAGAACTATGAAACCTACGGCGAGCAGGTTCGCAAGCAAGCCGAGGAGGCCATCGCCCGGGCCGACGGCTCCAGCCCCAGGGTGCTCTACGTCCGTGTCACCGGAAGCAGCTGCAAGGTCAAAAACAGCGAAGATTCCGTCCTGGGACGGATGCTTTCAGAACTGGGCTGCGTCAACATTGCCGACGGGGATCACGCCCTGCTGGAGCAGCTGAGCATGGAGGCCATTTTGCAGGCGGATCCGGACTACATCTTCGCCGTCTGCCACAGCAGCTCGGATCCTGCCAAGGCTCAGAAGGTTCTGGATGAGACGCTGTTCCAGAATCCGGCCTGGAACAGCTTGACGGCGGTGCAGGAGGATCGGTTCCACCTGCTGACAGATCCCATGTTTTTCAATCTGAAGCCCAACGGTCGATGGGGGGAAGCCTATGCGCAGCTGGCGGACATTCTTTACCCGGCATAAAACCAGAATTTTCTGGATCTGCCTGACAGGGCTGACCCTGGCTGCCGTGGCGGCGGGTCTGTTCTTCGGCTCTGTCCCCGTCAGCCCCGGCCAGGTTCTTTTGGCTCTGACCGGGGGCGGCGGGTCGTCCGTCCCGGCGAAGATCGTCCTGTACACCCGGCTGCCCCGGGTTCTTGGCGCCATACTGGCGGGAGCTGCTCTGGCGGTGTCCGGGGTGGTAATCCAGCAGTGCCTCCACAATCCCCTGGCCTCCCCGGGGATTCTGGGGGTCAACGCCGGAGCGGGGCTGGCGGTGGCCGTGGTCTGCGCCATCTTCCCTCTGGCTCAGGGTCTGACCCCGTTGGTGGCCTTCCTGGGAGCCCTGGGGGCTGTGAGCCTGATCCTGTTCCTCTCCCGGGCCACCGGATCCTCCCGGATGACCGTGGTTCTGGCGGGGGTGGCGGTGTCCAACATCTTCAGCGCGGGCATCGACGCTGTTGTCACCCTGGTTCCCGACGCCCTGAACGCGGTGTCAGATTTCCGCATCGGCGGCTTCTCCGGTGTTACCCTGGTAAAGATCGCCCCCGGCGGCTGGCTCATTGTCCTTGCCTTGGCAGGGGTATTCTCCCTGGCAGGATCCATGGACATTTTGGCGCTGGGGGATGAGACCGCCCACAGTTTAGGGCTCCGGGTGAGCCGAACCCGGTTCCTGCTGCTGACCCTGGCGGCAGCCCTGGCCGGGGCGGCGGTGAGCTTCGCCGGCCTGCTGGGCTTTGTGGGGCTTATCGTCCCCCACGCCATGCGCCGGTTTGTTGGAGAGCAGAGCCTCCCCCTGCTGCTGGCTTCGGCTCTGGGGGGCGGGTTCTTTCTCACGGCCTGCGACCTGCTGGCCAGAACCCTCTTCGCGCCCTATGTGCTGCCGGTGGGCATTGTCCTGTCCTTCACCGGGGGGCCTTTCTTCCTGTGGCTCCTGTACCGTCAGAGAGGAGGCCGGCGATGATCCATCTGGAACGCGTAAGCGCGGGATATCCCGGCAGACCCGTGCTGCATGAGGTGACACTGGACATCTGTCCGGGTCAGATCCTGGCTCTGGTAGGGCCCAACGGCAGCGGCAAGTCCACACTGCTCAAAGCCGCTCTGGGGCTGCTGCCTGTGACCGGCGGACAAATCCTCTATGACGGCCTTCCCCTGGAGAAGCTGACCCCCAAGGAGCGGGCCCGAAAGGCGGCTCTGCTGACGCAAAGCCGGAACACCCCCTCCATCCAGGCTCTGGCCATGGTTCTCCACGGCCGATTCCCCTACCTGTCCTATCCCCGCCGATACAGCCGGGAGGATGAAGCCATTGCCCGCTCGGCTATGGCGCGAACCGGCTGTGAGCCCCTGGCCCGGGAGAATGTGGCGCATCTCAGCGGCGGCCAGCGGCAGGGGGTATACCTGGCCATGACTCTGGCTCAGGACACCCAAACGGTATTCATGGACGAACCCACCACCTATCTGGACATCCACCGGCAGATGGAGATCATGTCCACCGCCCGGGGGTTGGCGCAGGGGGGGAAAGCCGTGGTTCTGGTTCTCCACGATCTGCCCATGGCTCTGACCACAGCCCACCGGGTGGCGGTGCTGGAGGCCGGGGCGCTGGCCCTGTGGGACACGCCGGAGAATGTGTATCGCAGCGGCGTTCTGGAGCGGGTGTTCCAGGTGGGGATCCACCGCATGGACACGCCCCAGGGACTGCAATATTATTGCACCCCCAAGGGGTTGTGATTTGGGACGTATCCCGCAAGAAAAGCAGAAGGCGCGGCCAAGGAAACGAATCGATCACACCGGCCGGGGCGGATACTTTACGGGATCTGCCATGCCGAAACCCGGTGCTGTCCTTTCGGACGTTTACAATCCCCGGCAATACTGCCCCGCCTGTAATCCGCTGACATAAAAAACAGACGCGCCGTTTTTAAAGCGGTGCGTCTTTCCTTGCGTGCGCCCGGCGCGTGCACGCAAAATGCCCCGGCTCGCAAAAGCCGGGGCATTGAAAATACGGAAAATCTTAGCCCTTAATCGCAGCCTGTGGTGGTCTGAATGTATGGGGAGC
>CALXDT010000014.1 GCA_944387125.1 uncultured Oscillospiraceae bacterium
TCGAGATTTTTTTCCCGGGGTGTGTTTTTTTCTGCCGGTCAGTTGTTATTCCTTTTAGAGGACGCCCAAGACCGGTATGTTCGCATAATTGCCCGCGCGTTCATCCACGGGAAAGGATGTTCTCGGAGTTTACTGTAGAGGTGTATGTGTATGAAAAAAACCTGCGTAATGCTGGAAAGAGATTTGTCAAGGGTAAATTACACCTCATGTCCCATGGGTATCTTAATTTCGTCTTAATGTCAGTCTTGCCATCTTTATGGCATAACAAGGTCTCTTATGCTATAATAAATTACCTAGGGAAGCTCTGATTAAATCGGCAAGAGCGGATGTCGAGAGATTTTGCCTCAGCCGAACCTTCAAAAAGTGGAGAAATACTGTATGTATTTCCCACTTTTTGAACTGCACGGATGTGGTAAAAGATCCGGCATTCCGCCGAAGACGATTTATTCAGAGGTTCCATAGTCCGATAATGCCAGTTCCCCATCGGACATAGGGATATCCCCTTCAAAAATCCAGATACAGCCCAGATATTGCCCGTCCTGCAAAACGTTCTGACAGTAATAATTTCCACCGGAAGCGGATATGAAAGGGTCTGTATAGGTTCTTTCTCTTTGACAGGTCTTTTTCATGGTGGCCTGGGAACTGGCGTCCAGCACAAAGGGATCGTCATTGGAAAAGACGCTTGCTGTGTAAAGTCGATAAGCAGATCAAGAAATCGTATTAACCTGTGAAAAAGGGGCAGATCGCAAAAATAACGGCCGGATCACCTTGGTTTTGGTAATCCAGCCGTTTTTTATTGCGATTTGTTGGGCTGTTTTTCAAAATTTGCATTTTGAGACAGCCCCCTGTTGTTTATCTGCGGATCAGCAAAACGCTCAGATCATTGACGTTGGTTCCTGTGGCGCCGGTGAGAATCAGGCCGTCTGCCGCCTGGAGCGCCGGGTAGGCGTCGTTGTTGTCCAGCACCTCCGGGATGGAGATGCCCTGCGCCAGCAGCAGCGCCTGGGTGTTTCCGTCGGCGTAGCCGCCCGCGGCGTCGGTAGGGCCGTCGGTGCCGTCGGAGCCGAAGGAGAACACCGCGGTGTTCTTCAGCCCCCCGATCCCCTGGGCGGCGGACAGGGCGATTTCCTGGTTCCGCCCTCCTTTGCCCTTGCCCTTCAGCTGCACCACCGTTTCTCCTCCGGCCAGGAAGGCCAGGGAATCCTGGGTATCCTGGTGGTACTGGGCGATGGACGCCAGGAAGCTGCCCGCTTCCCTGGCCTGACAGCAGAGGCTGGCGGTAAGCACCACCGGCTGGTAGCCCAGGCTCAGGCACTCCGCCTCGGCGGCGGCGCACAGCTGCCGGACGCTGCCGGTGATCCGGGTGATCACGTTGGGCAGTTCCTTGGGGGTCTCCCGGCGCAGCAGCTCCATGGCCTGGCCGGACAGGGTCAGACCGTACCGGCGGACGATCTCCAAAGCGGCCTGGCTGGTGGAGCTGTCCGGATAGGCAGGCCCCGAGGCAATCATATCCAGAGGATCTCCGATGATGTCCGAAAGCACCACCGAGAACACCCTTGCCGGGGCGCACAGCTGGGCGAACCGGCCCCCCTTGACCCCGGACAGCCGCTTGCGGATGGTGTTCATCTGAACAATGTCCGCTCCGCAGGCCAGCAGCTGCCTGGTGAGGTCCCCCATTTCCTCCTGGGAGACCAGGGGCTGTTCAAACAGGGCGGAGCCGCCGCCGGACAGCAGGAACAATACCAGATCCTCCTGCCCCAGAGGCTCCACCAGCGCAACGGCTCTGCGGGTGGCAAGGTAGGTATTTTCATCGGGCACCGGGTGCCCGGCCTCCCGGATCTCCAGCCCCGGCAGCGGGCCCCGGCTGTGGCCGTACTTGGTGATGACGATTCCCCCGTCCACCGGCTTCTCCAGAGAGGCCAGAGCGGCATGAGCCATTTGCCAGGCGGCCTTTCCCACAGCCACCAGCACCAGCCTTCCGGAATACGCAGGCAGATCCTTCAGGGCTTTTTTCACAGCGGTGTCGGGCATGGCCGCGTGAAGCGCCGCCTTGATGATCCGATCCGCTTCTTGTCTGAGACACATGTGTGCAACCTCCTTGGTATCATTGGGATTTGCGGCATTGGACGAAACCGGACGACAGCACGCGCTGCCGTCCGGCATGGTTTTGGGGAGATTGAAATCAGCGCAGGATCAGCCAGGCAATGAACACGCCTACCATGGAGGCCAGACCGATGACCAGGGTGCCCAGGGTCTGGGTCTTGTAGCCGTCTTCCACCTTCATTTCACCGAAGTTGGTGACAACCCAGAAGTAGCTGTCATTGGCATGGGATACGGTCATGGCGCCGGCGCCGATGGCGATTACCGCCAGGGTGCCCAGCACCGGGGTATTCAGTCCCAGGATATTCATCATGGGAGCCAGAATGCCGGCGGTGGTGGTGATGGCCACAGTGGAGGAGCCCTGGGCGCACTTGAGGATGGCGGCCAGCAGGAAGGGGAAGAAGATGCCCACAGAGGACAGGGTGCTGGCATTTTCCGTGATAAATGTGACCATGTTGGTGGAGGCGATGACCTTGCCCAGCACGCCGCCGGCGGCGGTGACGAACAGGATGGGGCCGCAGACCTTCAGGGTGTCGTTGGTGATTCCGTTGAAGTCGTCGATTTTGCCCTGCTGCGCCATCAGGATCACGCCGAAGATCAGACCCACGGCCAGCGCCATGATGGGCGTGCCCAGGAACTGAATCAGGGGGATGCTCATGCCGGCCATGGAGAAGGCGGAAGACACGCCCATGAGCACGATGGGAACCACAATGGGGGCGAAGGACATGAAGGCGTTGGGCAGCTTGCCGTAGCTGGCCACCAGCTCTTCATAGGTCTTGACCGTGGTGTTTCCGTCCACAGCCTCATCCGCCGCCTTGACCCGCTTGCCGATGTACAGGGCAAACAGATAGCCGGCGATCAGGGGCGGAATGGACAGCAGCGCGCCCATTCCCATGACCAGCAGCATATGCTCGCCCAGGCCCAGGGTATTGGCCGCGGCGATGGGGCCGGGGGTGGGGGGGATGAAGCAGTGGGAGATGTACAGACCCATGGACAGGGCCACGGTGCAGGCCACGGAGGATTTCCGGGTGCGCTGAACCAGGGCTTTGCGGATGGGGTTGAGGATTACGAAGCCGGAGTCACAGAACACGGGGATGGAGACGATCCAGCCCATGATCAGCATGGCCAGCTCCGGTTTTTTCTTGCCCACCAGCCTGACCACGCAGTCGGACATCTTCAAAGCGGCGCCGGAAACCTCCAGCAGGGTGCCGATCAGGGCGCCCAGAATGATCACAATGCCGATGCTGGTGAAGGTGCCGGAGAAGCCCTGGCCGATGATGTTGGGGATGTCCGCCAGAGGAATGCCGCCCAGAATCGCCAGAATCAGGGACACCCCCAGGATGGACAGGAACGGATGGATTTTCAGCTTGGAGATCGCCAGGATCATCAGAATGATGCATACCACAAAGGCGATCATTAACGGGATACCTGTCATATCTTTTTACCTCCCAATGGAATTGACCGGTTTGCTCCGGCCTGGATAAAAGGATTATATCCAATGGAGGTATTTTTGTATATGTCCTCTGTGACAAAATATGACGGATTTCTTTGTTCTCAAAACCAAAGAAACGAATCTTTTTTGTCTTAACTGTCAGTTTTCGACAATTATCGACATCCCATTTCGGCTGTTTTGCTAGGGAAGCTCTGATGAAATCGGCAAGAGCGGATGCCGAGAGATTTTGCCTCAGCCGAACCTTCAAAAAGTGGAGGAATCCTGTATGGATTTCCCACTTTTTGAAGGGCACGAATGGGGCAAAAGAT
>CALXDT010000015.1 GCA_944387125.1 uncultured Oscillospiraceae bacterium
TTCTGACCGCCGGAGCTGCCCTTGAATTCATCCAGGGACAGCACCTGCGGAAGCTCTTTGGGTCTGTGGCTGACGCATCGAAAGTAGCGCATGGCTGTGGCTCCGGAAACATTGTACATGGCACCGATCTCCGACGCGGATGTCAGCTTCTTGAACGCGAAAATGATTTGGGCAATCAATCTGCTGGTTGCTCTGTAGTAACGAGGAAGGAATGTATTGTTCTCAAAGAACCGCTTGCCGCAGGAGCAGCGGTAACGGCGTTTACGAAGGTGCAGGAGGGTGGTACGGCCAAGCGGAATATCCTTAATGATCTGCTCCCGGTAGTCGTGAATACGGTTCGTGATGGCCCCGCAGCAGGGGCAGCGGTGTTCCCTGCGAGGCAACTGTAGATACACATGAAGCTGATCTGCCATATTTTTTACTTCTGTGATAATTACACCTTTCAAATTCGATCACATTGCAGCAAAAAATAGCATTACCTGTATATCCGCCCAGGGGAAAACCAATGTTTTTTCTCAATTGGCCAATCGTGTTGAAGACCGTGTTCTTGTAGTTGCAGATGGCGCGGCGTTTAGCTCTGAACTTGGGAAAATCCATCAGTTGATGGAGGCGCAACCCAATAAGATTACACTCTATCTTCCAGAATCCTTTGAGTGGCTGATCTTGAAGTCTGGAATTCTCGGAGGCCAGACGCCCGGAGAAATCCTCGCAAATCCATCTGATAATATTGAATCCAGCCTTTATTTCAGCTGGGAACAATATTTCACCGATTTGCTGATTCAACTGACACACGATACCGTATTACATTATAGCAAAAACCGTTTGAACCCATCCTATCTTCAGCCTGCCAATGTAGCAAAGGTTCTGCAAGCAATGAAAAAATAGAAGCAGTAGCGTGATATCTGTCAAATTCGTGAATTTCCAAACTTTTCCGAGAATTTCGTGGGGGATAGTTTGGGGGATAATTTATTTTAAGTTCTATTCCCGTAGTTTTGGTTTCTCAACATTTGCTTCCTGTTATTTTAAGTTAAGCAAGTTATTTCTGGTTAATTTAGAACTTTTCAAACCTGAAAAACGCCCTCATCACCCGGAGGCCGCAGGTTCGAGTCCTGCCTCTGCAACCAAAAAAGCACCGTATTTCAACCGAAATACGGTGCTTTCAGGCTGTCGAAAAGGGGCTGCAAAAACACGCGCAAACGAAAAATTATGCGAAATGATCCCCCGCAAAAGCAGTGACGGGGAGCAGTTCACAGGACGTTTTACCTGACTTTTGCGAGGGATCTTTAACGTTTTTATAGGGCTTATCCTTCCTGATCGGCGTTTTTTACAGCCCCTTTTTCAACAGTCTGAGGCCGCCGGACAACCGGCGGCCTGTTGAGGGAAATGGCGAAAAGCCGAAAATACGTTACACGGACAGCGTCAATTATTCCGGGATACGAATGACGACGTCCTGGTAGTTGGAGCGGTCGATCATGACAGCGGGAGTCGCATACTCGTTGGGAAGTTCTGTTCCGTTCAGCAAATACTCACCCAGCGCCTTACCGCACTCACGTCCAACGACCATGCCGGAGAAGTACGCAGCCTCGCGGATCACCTCGTAGTTGCCCTGATCCCACTGATTTGCCACTTCATCGGCGCCCAGCGCAACCACGCAGGAAGTCTCTACCAGGCCAGCCTCCTCAATGGCGGAGCCGCAGCCCAAGGCGCCATTTTCAGAAGGCGTCATAACCAGCCAGGTCTTAATCTGCGGATTTCCGGTAATGACGGCAGACGCAGCATTGTAAGCGCTCTCCAGAGTTGTCTCAAAGTCAGCGTAGAAGGTGCGGTCGGCCATAACGCCTTCGCCCAGAACATCCGCCCAAGCGTCTTCAGCACCCTCGGTACGAGGTACGCAGGAAGAAACGGTGCTCATGGTCGAGTACATCAAACCAACAGACTCATCCTCCAGCAAGTTGTTGTCCTTTGCATAGTTTGCCAGCCACTCACCGGCAGCATAACCGATGTTGTATGCGTCAATACCAAACCAGGGAGCGATCTTCGCACCGGTTTCGTCGATCAAGCCGTCGTCAACAGCAATAACAGGTACGCCGGCTTCGTCGCAGCGCTCTACGATAGAAATGGACATCGTTTGATCAGGAACGCAGATAACGATGGCGTCCGCCTTGTCGGCGATGGCGTTCTCAACCAGCGTCATACACCTTTCGGGATCCATGTCACAGGACAGATATTTCCAAGCGACTTCAATACCGGCAGGCTCCGCGATCTCAATCAATGCCTCTTCCAAAGCCCAGGATTCATTTACGAAATACGCGCCGTCAGACTTGTAAATACCGTAAATGTTCCAAACCTCATTCACTTCCTCAGCAGGAGCCGTCGTTTCCGCTGCAGAGGTATCCGCTTCCACATTCGTTTCCGTACTGGCAGCAGTGGTTTCTTCTTCCGATGTGCTGCATCCAGCGATGCACATAATCATCGTCAGAGCAAGGATCAATGCAATCAATTTTTTCATCTGGTTTTTCCTCCGTTTTTGAATTTTTATGTTCTCGGCTGGCTGATGCCGAATAACATCCGGTAATGAATGGTTACAGATTCTTCATCGAATCTGCCAGCAACCGTTTCATTCTCGCGCGCTGACGGTAGAAGTCAATGGCCAGGGAGCCGAACAGAAGCACGCCGCGGGCTACATACTGCCAATACTGGGAAACGCCAATCATATTCAAGCCTGAGTTGAACGCCTGTACCAAAAGAACACCCAAGACAACACTGGATATGGAGCCGACACCGCCCACCATGGAAACGCCGCCCAGGTTTGCCGCAGTGATGGCATCGAAGTGGATGTTAGCGTTGGAAGCGGGATTTGCAGAATTCATACGGCCTGCCAAGATAATGCCCGCCAATGCCGCAAACACAGAGGTCATAATATAGCACAGAATTTTGATGCGCGTGGAGTTGATGCCGGCCAGGCGAGCCGCCTCCGCATTGCCGCCGATGGCAAAAATGGAACGTCCGAACTTGGTCTTAGCCAGGATGTACCCAAAAATAATGAAGAAAACAAACATGAGATAAACGGTGTAAGGCACACCAAACAGTCTGCCTTTGCAGAAAAGAGACAGCCCCTTATCTGACAAAACCAGCGGCTTACCGTTGCACAAAAGGTAGCCGACGCCCTTCCACACCGTCTGGGAGACCAGGGTGGCAATGAAGGGAACCAAGTTCAATTTTGTGACCATCAGGCCATTGAGCGTGCCGGCTACCGCAGCCATTACCATCGCCAGCAGAACCAGAACAACCCAGTTCAACGGTGTATTCTGCAGGCCCCAGGCCACAAACACCGCGCAGGCCGACGCTACCGCGCCGGCGGACAGGTCCGTACCGCCGGTCATCATCAGGAAGGTAATGCCAATGGAAGTCAGACCGATCTGGACAGAAGCGACCAGAATGTTGACCATGTTGGCCGCCGTCAAAAAGTTCGGATTAATGGCTGTAAAGATCACGGTAATGAGCAGCATCACAATGACCAGAATCAGCGAGTTTGCAGAAATGGGCAGCTTGATTGTTTTCTTAGACATTTGTATGTTCCTCCATCATAGCCATAGTCAGCAGCTTTTCTTCCGTGGCCTCCATAGCAGAAATTTCACCGGATATCTTTCTGCCCTTCATCACAATGATCCGATCAGAAAGGCCAATTACTTCAGACATCTCAGAAGAAATCAAAATTACTGCGATGCCCTCTTTTGCAAACTGGCAAATCATACTGTAGAACTCCGCCTTGGCACCCACGTCAATGCCCTTGGTAGGTTCGTCCAAAATCAGAACCTTTGGTTTACTGGCCATCCAACGGGCAACGATGGTTTTCTGCTGGTTTCCTCCGGATAATTCCACAATGGCTTTTTCGAGGTCAGGCGTCTTGATATTAAAGTTGCGCTTCCCCTCTTCGCCCATTTTCCGCTCTGCCTTCAGATCAATATGTCCCAGGAAGCCGGAAAGCTTATCCAAAGAACCGACGGAAATATTAGAGCCTACGCTGAGCCTGGGAATAATCCCCTGAAGCTTGCGGTCTTCCGGGACCATAACAACACCTTTGGCAATGGCGTCGTGGGGTGATTTGCATACAAGAGGCTTTCCTTCCAAGAAAACCTCGCCGCCGGTCATGCGATCCACACCCGTAATCGCCCGAACCAACTCTGTCCGTCCGGCGCCAACCAGGCCGGAGAACCCCAGAACCTCCCCTGCCCGAACATAAAAGCTGGTAGGCTTCAGGAACGGAGACTGAACATTTCTTGCCTCCAGAACTACATCGCCGATGGTCTTGTTTCTGTCCAGGCTGCTGAAAACATCGCCCAGGTCACGGCCGACCATTTTGCGGATCAGCTCGGCATCTGTGATGTCCTCCACCTTGGAGTCACCTACAAAGCAGCCGTCCTTGAAAATGGCTACCCGATCCGCAATCTGCCGAATCTCGCCCATCCGGTGGGAGACATAAATAACCACTTTTCCCTCTGCCTTCAGCTTGCGGATAATCCGGAACAGCGACGCAATCTCCGTATCCGAAAGAGAGGCCGTGGGCTCATCAAAGGCAATCATCTTCAGGTTTTCCCGGCTATAGGCCTTCATGATCTCCACCATCTGTTGATAGGCAATCGACAGGTCTTTAACCTTATCGGTAGACTTCATGTTCAGCCCAAATTCATCGATGATTTTCTGAGCCTTTTCATGAATTTCCTTCGTTTTGATGTGGCCAAAGGCACCGGTCGGCAGTCTGCCCAAGAATATATTTTCTCCTGCCGTCAGCTGCAGCATAACCTGCCGTTCCTGGTAGATCACGCCCACTCCAGCCGCCACCGCTTCACTGGGACTGCTGAAGTGGCAGGACTCTCCATTGATCAAATACTCGCCGCTGGTTTGCTGATAGTCACCGTTCAATATCTTCAGCAGCGTGGATTTACCAGCACCGTTTTCGCCCATCAACGCAAGAACCTCGCCGCCGTTGGCCGTAAAGCTGATATTATCCAGCGCCTTAACACCGGGAAAATATTTGGTAATGCCTCTGAACTCTATTTTATTTTCCATGTGCTCCCCCTTACAACACCATTCAGTCTCCGACCATCTCTCTGAGCAGAAAACAGTCAGCTTCTTCACGGGTAGATTTTAAGACTCCTGCAACATTTTCTACTTACAATATTATATTTTCTTTGTGCAAAGTTTACAAGACATTTTTCTGTGTAAAGTACACACGGAAATTTGAACTATTTTTCTCTGCCAGAATCGTAATATTTATTTATCTTGCATAAATTGTTTTGGTCGTTACAATTTTGCAAACCGTTCTTTATCCCTTCCCGCTCACTTTAACCGCAATTCCCCTTGCCCGGAAGGCCTCCGCCGCCTGTTCCATCTCCTGATCCGACGGTATTTTGAACCGCGGCTGTTTTCTGCCCAGCGCCTGTGATTTGGCGTTTCCGAAGTCATGGTACGGCAAAAGTTTTACAGGATACCGATGCTTCAGCAAACCAACAAACTCCGCGATTTTTTCAATCTGACCCATATTGCACTCAGGAATACAAGGAACCCGGAATTCCATTGCGCGGTTATCCTGATCCAGTCTGCGGATATTGCGCAAAATCGGTTCGTTGGATACGCCTGTATACCGGAGGTGAACCTGTTCGTCAATCGCTTTGATATCCACCAAAAGCAGCCGCACAAAGGGAGTCACCCGGGCGATTACGGCCTCAGATGCATATAAGCTGGTATCCATCGCAGTGTGAATCCCCATTTCCCCCAGCCGCTTCAGCAATTCCACAGAAAACAGGGGCTGCATGAGGGGTTCTCCTCCCGACAGCGTCACACCGCCGCCGGAGGCGTCAAAAAATATTCGATCTTCCGCCAATTCCTCAGCCAGTTCCTCCGCCGGGACATACCGCCCTCGCAGCTGCAGCGCCTTGGCGGGACATGCGGATACGCACATCCCGCAACCCGTGCAGGCCATTCTGTCAAGCGTATGTCCATCCTTCCCAATCTTATGGCAGGTACACAGACGCGCGCAGGTACCGCAGCCAATGCATCGGTCAGGGTAATACAGCAGCTGCGCCCCGGGCAGATTGGTTTCCGGGTTATGGCACCAAAGGCAGCGGAGCGGGCATCCCTTCAGGAAAACGGTGGTTCGGATTCCAGGGCCGTCGTGGATCTCAAACCGTTTTACTCCAGTAATCATTCCCTGTGTCATACGCTCACCTTTGCCTGTCGCAGGAATTGCTCCTGCTGCGCGGGAGACAGATTAACAAAATAATCATTCCAACCGCAGACCCGGATCTGCAGATCCGAATACTTTTCCGGATTATCCCGAGCCTCCAGAAGTGTCTCATAAGAGATCACGTTTCCGTGTATGGCCATCCCCCCGGCAGCAAAGTAAGCACGGAAGGACGCTGCCATAGCATCCAGGCCATCCTCTCCCTGTACCGCCGAAGGATGCACCAGGAAATCAAAGGGCGCGGAACCCAGGAACCGCTCCTGGCCCAGATGCAGGGCGCTTTCCATCGCCGCAGTAACGCCTCTGCGCTGCATACCGCTCACAGGCCGCAGATTCTTGGAAATCGGTTCTCCCGCCAAGCGGCCATCCGCGGAAGCCCCCATCTTCTCCCCCTCTGTCATAGCGAAATCAACGCTGTCCGCTCCCAGGCGGTAAACGCCGCCCCGCGTATTGCTTTTTCCGATGATCCAGCATGCCAAATGGTCATAGATCTCCCGGGCAAGGTCATCCGGCTGCTGCAGGTGATTTCCGTATTTCTGTTGGTCATTCAGTATGAGCTGACGCTGGTACTCATACCCTTTCCAGTTCATCCGCAAAACCCGGGCCAATTCCGGCAATGAAAACAGGCAATCATCATATACCAGTTTTTTTACGCCCAGCAGCGCATCTGTGGCTGTGCCAATGCCATAGGCTTTGATCGTGGCGTTGTTATATACCATACCGCCGTCATAGATATCCACACCTTTTTCCACGCAGCTTTCCATCGTGGCCGAAAGGACAGGGGATGGATTCACCTTCACTCCGAAGGCGGAAAAGGTATCGATCATGTCCACCGTCTGATTCACAAATTCATGAAGTCGGCTGTAAAAGCCCTCCAAAAATTCAGCATAGGTGTCGTACTCTTGCGGTGTTGGGGTTCCGAAGGTTTCTCCTGTCAGCAAATCAACCCCGCCGGTTATGGTTAATTCCACCTGCTTTGCGATATTCAGCCATGACGCACAGATATAGGCTTCCTCTTTGCCCATCAGGAAAGGTTCATAGCAGCCCATCGGCAGATAGTTTTTGCTGTCACATCTGGGGATTCCCAGCAGCTCATAGCCCCGGTACACCGCTTCGTCATTTATCAGCACAATGCTGCTGGACCCCTTCCGGATCAGTTCCGCCACACGACGCAGAAGCTGTTCCGGTATATCCGCAGCGCAGCGCATATGCAGCTTGGGATTAATGATGTTCAGTTCCTCATAAACCTCCAGCATCAGGTATGTAACCTCTCCCGTTCCCCCAAGGCCGAAGGGCTGCTGCGCGCCGCGCCGGGCCGCGTTCCAGTAGAGGAAGAAAAAGCAAAGCATATTTTTCATTTCCTCTCTGCTGCAACGCCCCTGCTCGCAATCCCGCCGGTAAAACGGCTCATACATCACGTCCAGCAGACCCAAGGTACGGACTTTCTCATAGCCGATTTCCGCGAAATTGGTAAACAGAATCGTCAGAATCATTGCCTCGTAAGTGGTCTGCGGCGGGGAATTCCGCAGCTGCCGCAGCGCCGCAGTATACTCCGGCACATCGAATTTTTCCGAGTACCGGATCACCCGGTCAATATATGCCAAAATCGCGTCATAGCTGATGATGGCAGCATCATAAAAAACGCGCTGCTCTTCGGTCAGGATTCCCGCCATTTCCTTTTCGTTTTTGGCCTTCTCCAGCCGGCTTCGCAGTCCGGAGAATCCCAGTTGGAACACCGCTGTCCAGTCCGGGCAGGCGTGTCGAAAATCCGCACATGCCCGACCTGCGCCTATGGACATCGCCTTCCGGTTTAAGGCCGCCTGCTCCGGTGCCATTTGCTCCTGGAAATCCCGATTCCGGGGGTAGAACATACAGTTCTCCATAATATCCGGTCCGGCCTCATGCAGCTGCTTTTTCAAAAAATCCGCGTCGGATTGGCTGCTGTTATAGCGAACGCCCAAGTTCATTTTCTGGCAGAAAATACTGTGGGGGTTAATGGAAATCTGGCAGTTTTCCAGAAGATACCGCAGCCCCCCCGCGCGAAGCAAGGGAGGTTCCATATTTTGATTTTCAACCAAATATGCGTGAAATCCATCTGATAATGCATCCTCATTCAGGCCGCTTTCAGGAATCCATTCCGCTTCTTCAAATTCATTTTCCAAAAACGGACGTTGTTTATAGAAATTCAGCATAAATTCTCCCCCTAAATTTCAGGCGTTCATATACATATATTCTAAATGCTCATAGAAAAGAGCGCAATTAACATTTCACTCTTTTATTTGCAATTTTCACCCATATATGCTATGATCTGGATAAGGGAGGAATCGATATGGATCTGAACCATGATTTGTGCATCACAAAAATCTTAACCATATATGATCTGACCACCGCCACATGGTTTCGTCCTAAGCCTATGCCGCGATATACCAACGCTTTGGTATACTTTCTGAAAGGCTCCATCACCTATTCCTTTGAATCAGAAACCTTAACCGCCAAATGCGGTGATGTGATGATTCTCCCCAAAAACATCGTTTATTCCGGTCTGCGTGTGTGCGAAATAAATCGCTTTATTGTTATTGACTTTGAAACTGCCGCCGAACATGAGCTTCGCAGCCTTGGCCTCCCCATTCTTTTCCCGGGCTTTCCCGATACCAGCCGCCGCTTTCGGGAAATCCTGCGGCTTTGGGAAGAGAACAACCTGCTGCTGTGCAGAAGTCAAATCTACGCACTTCTCAGTTCTTTTCACGCCAACACCCACGCCACCACCGATCCACGCGTCGCGAACACGATAACCATCATGAAGCAGAGAATAGGCGATCCGGATTTGTCCCTGCATGACTTGTGTCATTTCTCCGGGCTGAGCGCCTCCCATTTGCGGCGGCTGTTTCACCAGGAAACCGGATTGTCTCCCCATCAATATCTGGATAAATTGCGAATCACCCATGCAAGGCACCTGCTTATAAACAGCGATTCCTCCATTGGTGAAATCGCGGAATTCTGCGGTTACCGCTCCGTGTATTATTTCAGCCGGGATTTTAAGGACAAAACCGGACGCTCTCCCAGCGAATTCCGCAGCGGCCTGTATATTGACCAAAACAAAGACTAAGGAACCTCTGAATAAATCGTCTTCGGCGGAATGCCGGATCTTTTACCACATCCGTGCAGTTCAAAAAGTGGGAAATACATACAGTATTTCTCCACTTTTTGAAGGTTCGGCTGAGGCAAAA
>CALXDT010000016.1 GCA_944387125.1 uncultured Oscillospiraceae bacterium
CGCCAGGGGGATTTGGCCGGTGTATCCGTATCGCCCCGGTATTCCTTAAACTGCTCCGGCGTCAGTTCACAAACATAAGCCAGACCCTTTTGAATCAGCTCCTCTGCCAGCTCATAGGTTTTCTCAAAATAATCGGAGCCGTAGTAGAACCGGTCGCCCCAGTCAAAGCCAAGCCAGTGGATATCCTCCTTGATAGCCTCTACGAACTCTACGTCTTCCTTGGTGGGGTTGGTATCATCCATCCGAAGGTTGCAAAGGCCGCCGTATTTCTCGGCGGTGCCGAAATCAATGATCAACGCCTTGCAATGGCCAATGTGCAGATAGCCATTGGGCTCCGGGGGAAACCGGGTGTGGACGGTCATGCCTTCGTAACGGCCGCCTTCGCCAATGTCTTCGTCAATAAAGGCGTGAATAAAATTCTTGCTTTCAGTAAGCTCAGCCATAATCAATACCCTCTCTTCGCGGCAGTATCATTCCATGATAGGTCATTATAAACCATCTACTCCCATTTTGCAACCTTAATTCCCGGGATATTCCGAAATTACCCGGCGTTTACCTGTTTTGAACAGGCGCCCAATGGGAAACAGTGTGAAAAAATAGAAAACAAATTAAGAATTCTTAAATTAATGGTTGTCATTTTGGCCGTCTTATATTAAAATAGGAAAAGATATGAGTTACCAGAAGGAGGAAGCGAATTTGCCTGAACTAAAGTATAAGCGCATTTTGCTGAAACTCAGCGGAGAGGCTCTGGCGGGCGACAGCCACAGGGGCTTGAATTTTGATATCATTCATACCGTCTGTGAAGTGATCAAAACCTGTCGGGATATGGGGGCGGAGATCGGCCTTGTGATCGGGGGCGGCAATTTCTGGAGAGGCGTGAAGGACGGCGCGGATCGGATGCAGCGCTCCCATGGGGATGCCATGGGGATGCTGGCCACTGTCATGAACGCCATTGCTGTGGCAGACGCATTGGAGCAGCACGGCGTGGACGCAAGGGTGCTGTCTGCTGTGGAGATGAATAAGTTTGCCGAGTATTTCACCAGAGACATTGCTGACCGCTACCTGAAGGAAGGGAAAGTGGTCATCTTCGCGGCCGGCACCGGCAATCCCTATTTCTCTACCGATACCGGCGCGGTTCTGCGCGGTGTGGAGATTGAGGCAGATGCGATTTTAATGGCAAAGAATGTAGATGGCATCTATTCTGCCGATCCCAATACGGATCCCACTGCTGTAAAATATGATGCGCTGACCTATGATCAGGTTTTGGCACAGCACCTTAAAGCCACGGATACTACGGCAATGACCTTGGCAATGGACAATCATATGACCATGGTTTGTTTTGCGTTGAAAGATCCTGAGAACATTCTCCGTGTTGTCCGCGGGGAAAAAATCGGTACTATTGTGAAGGAGGATTAACAAATGCGTGTGGATTTTAAGGATTATTCAAGAAGAATGGACAAGGCTCTGGAGCATCTGGAGGAGGAATTCGCGGCCGTCCGGGCAGGAAGAGCCAACGCCAAGGTCCTGGATCGGATTACCGTCTCATACTATGGCAGCGAAACCCCGCTGAACGGCGTGGCAAGCATCTCCACGCCCGACGCCCGTACCCTGGTGATTCAGCCCTGGGACACCAAGCTGCTGAAGGACATTCAGAAAGCCATTCAGATTTCCGACATGGGAATAAATCCCCAGAACGACGGCCGGGTGATCCGCCTGGTCTTCCCCCAGCTGACGGAGGAACGCCGTAAGGATCTGGCGAAGCAGGTCAAAAAGTATTCCGAAGAAGCGAAGGTCGCTATGCGGAACATTCGCCGGGACGGCATGGACTATGTAAAGAAGCTGAAAAAGAACGGTGAAATCACCGAGGACGAGCAGAAGAAGGCGGAAAAGGATCTGCAGGATCTTCTGGACAAGAACATCAAGCGGGTTGACAATGCCCTGGCCGCCAAGGAAAAGGAACTGATGTCCCTGTAATTTCGCGATCAATATGGCAGGGGGCGTTTTTAGCGCCCCCCGCTTTCTCACACTCCTGATTGGGGAGAATACCGCATAGAAAGAGGCGCATTCATGGCACTTTCTGAAAATGAACAACTGGCGCCGCCCCGGCATATAGCCATTATCATGGATGGCAATGGCCGATGGGCAAAGCAGCGGGGACTGCCCCGCACGGCCGGCCACGCTGCCGGCGCCGAGGCTTTCCGACGGATTGCCAACTACTGCCGTACCCTTGGGGTGGAATATCTGACGGTATACGCCTTTTCCACAGAGAATTGGAAACGCTCCCAGGAGGAAGTGGAGGGGATCATGCGCCTGCTTCGCCGATACCTGGATGAAGCGCTGCGGGACATGGAAAAAAATCGCGTTCGCTTCCGTTTCTTCGGAGACTTGAGCCGCTTGAGCCCGCAGCTGCAAAAGCTCTGCGCGGATGCGGAAAGCCGTTCAGAGGAGTATGATGTGCAGGTGAATTTCTGCCTGAATTACGGCGGACGGGATGAACTTGTCCATGCGGCGAAAGCCTTTGCTTCTGATGTGGCGGCGGGCATCCACAAGGCGGAGGATCTGACGGAAGAGCTGATGGCTTCCTATCTGTACTCCAAGGATGTGCCGGATCCGGAGCTGATCATCCGTCCGTCCGGAGAAATGCGAACCAGCAACTTCCTGCTGTGGCAGTCTGCTTATTCGGAATATGTGATTATGAACGTGCTGTGGCCTGATTTTTCTCCGGAACACCTGGATGAAGCCATTGCCCAATTTCACCGGCGGAATCGCCGTTTTGGAGGAGTCTAAATAAAGATGAAGACCCGAGTTATTTCGGCGGCAATTCTCGTGCCGATTTTGCTGCTGTTGACCCTAGTAGTCCCGGAAATCGTGGCGGCGGTGGTTTTGGGCATTCTTTTGGCTATTGCCGCATATGAACTATTGTACAGAACAGGGCTGCTGCTGCACCCCCGCCTGGTGATCTATTCTGCCCTTATGGCGTTCAGCGTGAGCATGTGGAGTTATTTTGGCGCGGTTCGGGCGTATTTTTTGCTGATGCTCCTGGCATTTTCCGTTTTGCTGTTTTCGGAGATGATGCGCGACCATATTAAGATCCATTTTGAGATGCTGGCCATGTGCTATGTGGCCGGGCTGGTCATTCCCTATATGCTCAGTGCGCTGATCCGGATCCTGACCCTGACCATTGGCCGCTATCTGATTCTGCTGCCTTTTGTGGTGGCCTTTTTGTCCGATACCGGCGCGTATTTTGTGGGCATGCGGTTTGGCAAGCATAAGCTGGCGCCGGTGGTCAGCCCCAATAAGACCATTGAAGGATTGCTGGGCGGCATTGCCACTGCCATGGTGGGAACGCTGCTCTACACGTTGATCCTGGATATTGGCTTCCGCTTTACCACCAGCTATTCCGTGGCTCTGCTGTACGGACTGATCGGTTCCCTGGCGGGAACCTTCGGCGATCTGTGCTTCTCCGTGATCAAGCGCCAAACTGGGATCAAAGACTATGGAAACCTGATCCCGGGCCACGGCGGCGTGCTGGATCGCTTTGATTCCCTGACCATGGTGGCCCCCTTGATGGAGTCTCTGATCCTGGTCATGCCCCTGGTTGTCTGAGAACAAAGGAGACATTATGGTACATTGTGTCAGTATACTTGGATCTACCGGCTCCATCGGCCGGCAGACGCTGGATGTCATCAGCCGCCTTCCTGAAATTCAGGTGGCGGCTTTGACTGCAGGAACCAATGTTTCCCGCATGGCAGAGCAGTGCCGTCAATACCATCCGGCTTTGGCTGTAATGGCGACCCGGGAGGCCGCCCAGGCGCTGCAAAGGACGATTTCCGACCTGCCCATTCGGGTTGCCTGGGGAGAGGAAGGACTCATAGAAGCTGCCACCGCGGCCGCTGCCGATTGTGTGATTACCGCGGTGGTGGGGATGGTTGGGCTGAAGCCGACTCTCGCGGCCATCCGCGCCGGAAAGCGCATCGGCCTGGCCAATAAGGAAACCCTGGTATGTGCCGGTGAACTGGTCATGTTTGAGGCGGAGAAATTTGGGGTAGAAATCATTCCTGTGGACTCTGAGCACTCTGCCATCTACCAGTGCCTTATGGGCTGCGGTGACAGAAGGGAAGTCAAGCGGCTGATCCTCACCTGCTCCGGCGGCCCCTTCTTCGGCATGACCCGTGAGGAACTGAAGACCGTTACCAAAGCAGATGCGCTCAAGCACCCCAACTGGAAAATGGGGGCGAAGATCACCATAGACTGCGCGACCCTGATGAATAAGGGGCTGGAAGTGATCGAGGCCATGCGTCTGTACCGCATGCCTTTGGATCAGGTGGATGTGGTGATCCACCGGCAAAGCATTATCCACAGCATGGTGGAATTTGCCGATGGGGCGGTTATGGCGCAAATGGGCACACCGGATATGCGTCTGCCCATTCAGCTGGCGCTGACCTATCCCCAGCGGATCCCCAGCCCGGCGGAAGGGTTGGATCTGCTGTCCTGCGGAAGCCTGACCTTCCAAAAGCCGGATCTGGACAGCTTCCCCTGCCTGGCGCTGGCTTACAGCTGTGCCCGCCGGGGCGGCACCGCCTGTCCGGCTATGAACGGAGCCAATGAAGAGGCTGTGGCCATGTTCCTGCGGGATGAGATCGGCTTCTATGACATCTACCGCCTGGTTTCCCAAGGGGTGGATGCGGTTCCCTTTGTGCCCAATCCCACCCTGGAAGAGATTCTGGAGGCGGATCGCCTTGCCCGTGAGGCGGTAAGGCGGTTATCCCATCAATAAGCGAGGCAATTTATGAGCGTTCTGTTTGCAATCCTTCTGTTCAGTATTTTAATTTTTGTTCATGAGCTGGGACACTTTGCGGCTGCAAAGCTGTCCGGTGTTCAGGTCAACGAGTTTTCTATGTTTATGGGACCTGCGCTTTGGAAAAAGCAGGTGGGCCAGACGTTATACTCCATTCGCCTGATTCCCATCGGCGGCTACTGCGCCATGGAGGGGGAAGATACCGACAGTGATAACCCCCGCGCCTTTGGAAATGCCGCTTGGTGGAAACGGCTGATTATTTTGGTATCCGGCGCCGCCATGAACTTCCTGGTGGGTGTTTTGCTCATGGTTTTGGTGTATCTTCCGGTGAATCAGGTGGTCACTCCTGTGATCAGCAGCTTTACGGAGTTCTGCACACTGGATGGCGCCGATGGCCTTCAGGTGGGCGACAGGATTCTGGAGGTGGACGGAGAAAAAATCTACGTTCAGTCGGATTTCGGCACCATTCTCAGCCTGAACGGCGGCGATGTCCACGACCTGGTGGTAGAACGCGACGGTGAACGGGTGGTTTTGGATGACTTCCTGATGGAAAAGCATGAAATTACCCAGGAAGACGGAACCACTGTGATGCTTTACGGTATGAATTTTTCCGTGGAAACCCTCACAGCCTTCCAGAAAATTCAGTACGCCTGGAACCAGTCTCTGGACTCTGTCCGCTGGGTGCGGCTCAGTCTTCAAATGCTGTTCACCGGCCAGGCGGGGCTTTCGGATCTGTCCGGCCCGGTTGGGATCGTCCATCAGATGTCCGCCGTAACAGAGGCGTCCGCCTCCTGGACAGACGCATTGCTGAATCTATTGTATCTCGGCGCGTTTATCGCCATCAATCTGGCGGTTGTGAACCTTTTGCCCATTCCGGCTCTGGACGGCGGCCGGGTGGTAGGCCTTTTGGTGACAACTGCTGTGGAAGCAGTTACCAGAAAAAAGGTGGATCCCAAATACGAAGGATATCTCCATGGCGCCGGCATGGTGCTTCTGCTGGGCTTGATGGCGGTGGTGATGTTTAAAGACATTTTTGTCCTGTTCAAGGGGTGAGAGAGATGACCAGAAAAATTCTTGTGGGCGGTGTGCCCATCGGCGGCGGCGCGCCGGTGGTGATTCAGTCCATGCTCAATACCAAAACCACGGATGTGGAAGGGAGCCTGGGGCAGATCCGGCAGCTGGCGGCCGCCGGCTGCCAGATCGTCCGGCTGGCAGTGCCCAATATGGACGCGGCCCGGGGCTTTGCGCAGATTTGCCGGGAAAGTCCGCTGCCTCTGGTGGCAGACATCCACTTTGACTATAAGCTGGCCATTGCGGCGGCGGAAGGCGGCGCTGCCAAGATCCGCATCAACCCCGGCAACATCGGCGGGGAAGACCGGGTCAAGGCGGTGGTGGAGGTGTGCAAGGATAAGCATATCCCTATCCGCATCGGCGTCAACGGCGGAAGCCTGGACAAACGGCTTCTGGAAAAATATGGCCATCCCACTGCGGAAGCTCTGGTGGAGAGCGCTTTTGCCCATCTGGAACTGCTGGAAAAGCACGGGTTTTACGATACCTGTGTTTCCATGAAATCCTCCGCTGTGCCCACAATGGTCGCCGCGGCACGGCTGTTCCGCAGCAGGTGCGACTACCCCATCCATATCGGTGTAACGGAAACCGGACCTGTGAAGCAGGGATTGATCAAATCTGCCATGGGCATCGGCGCGCTGCTGCTGGATGGAATCGGTGATACCATCCGGGTCAGCCTCACGGATGATCCTGTGGAGGAGGTATATGCCGCAAAGGATATTCTGAAAGCCGCGGGTCTGCGGAAGGAGGGAGTCAACATCATCTCCTGCCCCACGTGCGGACGAACCCAGATTGACCTCATCGGTCTGGTCAACCAGGTGGATTTGGCGCTGCGGGACTGCCAAAAGCCCATTACTGTCGCGGTTATGGGCTGTGTGGTCAACGGCCCCGGTGAGGCTCGGGAGGCGGATATCGGCATCGCCGGAGGAAACGGCTGGGGCATGATTTTTGAAAAAGGAGAGCCGGTGAAAAAACTCCCGTACGAGCAGCTGCTGGACGCGCTTTTGAAGCGGATCGAAGCGCTGTAAGACTCCGGAACCATCCCAACTACACGAGGTGTATATGACCGAGGAAATATACTTACTGAATATGTTCCCGGATTACCAGCCGCCTGAGGAGCTGCAAGCAGCGCTGTCTCAGGCGGCCATCGCCGCTGGGGAACTGGACATGGAAACCAGAAGCGCCAGTGTCATTCTTCGCATGGAACAATATGTTCCCCAGCGTCTTTTGGATCGGCTGGGAAAGGAGATTGCCCGGCTGTACGGCTTGCGCGGTTTGGAACTGACGGGGATTTATCCCGCCAGCCAGCTGCATAAGATTGAGACGGACGAGCTGATGCAGATGTTTGTGGTACACAACTCCATGGCCAGAGGCTCTCTGGCCGGGGCAAAGTGGGTCTGGAAGGATACTGAGCTGACCATTGCTCTGGCGGCCAACGGCAAGGACGCCTTGATGGAGCACGTCCCCGCTGTTCAGAACATTCTCCGGGAGCGGTTTTCCACCCCAGTGACCATTTCCATTGAGGCGGGAAAATCGCTGGAAGGAAAAGCGCTGTTTGACGCTATGGAGTCCATTCGTGATGCGGCTCTGACAGCCTCACCGGCTGCCGCCACTGCCGGAAAAAGCAAAACAGAACCGAAGCCGGCGCCGGTGTCCAGCGACGCCATTTACGGGAAGCCCTTTAAAGGCACTGCCACGCCTATGAACCAATTGAATCTGGACATGGGCACTGTGATCCTGGAGGGGCGGGTATTCCATGTGGATCATAAAGAACTGAAGAAGCGAAATGCCTGGGTCATCAAGTTTGATATGACCGATCACTCCAACTCCATCCGGATCAGTCGGTTTATGGAGGCGGGAGAGGCAAAACCCATAATCGACGCAGTGAAGGTGGGCAGTGTTCTGCGGGTTCAGGGCAAGCCCATTGAAGACCGGTTCGAAAATGAGATGGTCTTGAAGCCCTATGCCATCATGCCCGGTTCCATGCCCAAGCGAAGGGATACCGCGGAAGCCGGAAAGCGGGTAGAACTGCACCTGCACACCACCATGTCCAACATGGATGCCCTGACCGTTACGGCTGACGCCATCAAGCAGGCGGCTGCCTGGGGGCATAAAGCCATTGCCATTACAGACCACGGTGTTGTCCAGTCCTTCCCGGACGCCATGAAGGCGGCCTCCAAGACAAAAGTTGCCGGAACAGAGGATAATATCAAAATACTCTACGGCTGTGAAGGCTACTATGTCAACGATGTGGATGACCGGGTGGTGGTTCACGGCACCCGGGACATGGGATTTGACGAAGAGTTTGTGGCCTTTGATCTGGAAACCACCGGCCTGTCCTCTCAGAAAGACCGGATCATTGAGATCGGCGCGGTTCGTCTGAAAAACGGCAAAGAGATCGATCGGTTCCAGACCTTTGTGGATCCGGAGCAGCCTTTGGAGCGGAAGATCGTGGAGCTGACGGGCATCACCGACGATATGCTGCGGGGTGCTCCCAAGATCCGGGAGGTGCTGCCGAAGTTTCTGGAGTTTGTGGGAGATCGGGTGCTGGTTGCCCACAATTCGGACTTCGACACAGGCTTTATCCGGGCAGAGTGCCGGCGCCAGGGGCTGGAATATACCTTTACGGCCGCCGATACGCTGATTCTGTCTCAAAATTTGCTGCCCCATCTGAATAAGTTCAAGCTCAATATCGTATCGGAGGCTCTGAGTCTGCCGGACTTCAACCATCACCGGGCAGGGGATGATGCCATGACCTGCGGCCTGATCATGACCAAGCTGATGGCGATGCTGGAAGAGGATCACAATATCCATACCCTGCAGGCGATCAATCCGGCTATGATGGGGCTGCGGGCCAAGGGGCGGATCACGGATCGCCAGGTACGGCACATTATTCTTTTCGCCAAAAATCAAGTGGGTCTTCGGAATCTCTACCACCTGATTTCCAACTCCAATCTGAAATACTTCAAGCGTGTGCCCAGGATCCCCAAGTCCGAGCTGCTGGAACTGCGGGAAGGGCTGATTATCGGCTCTGCCTGTGAGGCAGGTGAGCTGTTCCAGGCGGTTCTGGATCGAAAAAGCGACGACGAACTGAAACGGATTGCCGCCTTCTATGACTTCCTGGAGATCCAGCCTCTGGCCAACAACCGGTTCATGCTGGAAAAGGGAATGGCTTCCTGCGAAGAGGATCTGAGAAACTATAACCGTACCATTGTCCGGCTGGGGCAGGAGCTGGGGAAGCCGGTGGTTGCCACCGGGGACGTTCACTTCCTGAATCCGGAGGATGAGATATTCCGGCATATTCTGCTGGCCACCAAGGGCTTCGATGATGCCGACAAACCCAATCCCCTGTATTTCCGCACCACCGATGAAATGCTGCGGGAGTTTTCCTACCTTGGGGAGGAAAAGGCCTATGAGGTGGTGGTCAAAAATCCCAACCTCATTGCGGATATGTGTGAGACCCTTCGGCCGGTTCCCCATAACCTGTTTGCCCCGAAAATCGAGAACTCCGTGGAGGATCTGAAGAATCTGGTTTACACCAAGTTCCATCGCCTGTACGGAGACAGTCCCCCGGAACTGATGGTCAAGCGGGTAGAGACGGAGCTGAATGATATCATCAATTGCCACTACGATGTGATTTATATGTCTGCCCAGAAGCTGGTGCAGAACTCTCTGGAAAACGGGTATCTGGTAGGATCCCGTGGTTCCGTGGGATCCTCTATTGTGGCTTATATGTCGGGCATTACTGAGGTTAATTCCTTTCCGCCCCATTACCGCTGCCCCAACCCCGCATGCAAGTACACCACCTTTGATGTGCCCAAGGGCTATGGCTGCGGGGCAGATCTTCCTGACGCGGTATGTCCCAAGTGCGGAAGCAAATTCGAGAAGGACGGGTTCAACATCCCCTTTGAGACCTTCCTGGGCTTCGGCGGCGACAAGGTGCCGGATATCGACCTGAACTTCTCCGGCGAATATCAGGCAAAGGCCCACGCGTACTGTATTGAAATGTTCGGAAAATCCCACGTATTCCGGGCGGGCACCATTGGTACGGTGGCAGAAAAAACCGCATTTGGCTATGTGAAAAAGTATCTGTCCGAGCGGGGGAAAACCGCCAGCCGGGCGGAGGAAAACCGATTGGCTTCCGGCTGTGTGGGTGTGCGGCGAACCACCGGTCAGCATCCGGGGGGACTGGTGGTGATTCCCCAGGAAAATGAGATCTGGGACTTCTGTCCGGTTCAGCACCCGGCCGATGACCCCAATGCCGACCAGATCACCACCCATTTTGAATACCATTCCATGGAGGAGAACCTGCTGAAGCTGGATATGCTGGGACACGATGACCCCACCATGATCCGCATGATGGAGGACGTCACCGGCGTGGATGCCAAGACCATTCCCCTGGACGACAAGGATACCATGTCTATCTTCACCTCATCAAAGGTGCTGGGGTATGAGGACGATCCGATTCTGGGGTCTACCGGAGCAGTGGCCATTCCGGAATTCAACACCCGGTTTACCCGGGGCATGCTCATGGATACCATGCCCACCCGGTTTGATACCTTGCTGCGGCTTTCCGGCTTCTCTCACGGAACGGACGTATGGCTGGGCAATGCAAAGGATCTGATTACGTCCAAAACCGCGACGGTTGATCAGGCCATCGGGTGCCGGGATGATATTATGATCTATCTGATCTCGTGCGGCATGCCGGAAAAGCGCTCCTTTAAGATCATGGAGTCGGTTCGAAAGGGAAGAGGTCTGCCCGAGGGCGCAGAGGAAGAAATGAAGGCGGCAGGTGTGCCGGACTGGTACATCGGTTCCTGTAAAAAAATCAAATATCTGTTTCCCAAGGCACATGCGGTGGCATACGTGATGATGGCTTTCCGGATCGCCTGGTTTAAGGTACATTACCCTCTGGCGTTTTATGCCGCTTATTTCTACCGGCGCAGCCAAAAGGGCGGCTTCGACGCGGTGCTCATGACCCAGGGAAAGGATACGGTGGTGGCAAACATCCAGGCCATTGAGAAAAATGAAGAGGCCACCGCCAAGGATGAAGATCTGCTGACCACGTTGGAAGTGGCTTACGAATACTATCTGCGAGGATTCTCTTTCCTGCCCATCGACATCTACGAGAGCGACGCAACCAAGTTCCTGATCAAGGACGGCAAGCTGCGGCCGCCCTTTGTGGCCATTTCGGGCTTGGGGGAAAGCGCAGCCCTCGACCTGGTGGAAGGACGGAAGGGGAAGACCTTCCTGTCCATTGAGGAAGTGGCCGCCGCCTGTCCCAAAGTATCCAAGACCCACATTCAGATGTTAAAGGACGCAGGTGCTTTTGGCAGTCTGCCGGATACCAGCCAGGTAACATTTTTCTGAACCAATGTCCCGCATGCCAATGGCGTGCGGGACGCAGGCAGGATCTGTACATTGACATATGCTCTGTTTTGGATATAATGAAAGAAAAACGGATAGAATTGAGGAAACGGTCTATGAATCGGGAGAATAAGCGTAAGCAATATGAAAAGGGTTATTATAAAACCCATGCCTGTGAAGAATCCTTTACCTGTAAAAACTGCGGCCGTCTGGTCGTACCCGGTGGCGCGGGAAGCGACCATCGAAATCACTGCCCCAACTGCCTGCACAGCCTTCATGTGGATATCGAACCGGGGGATCGGGAGTCGGACTGCGGCGGGCTGATGGAGCCGGTGGCGGTGTGGGTTCGCAACAAAGGAGAGTGGGCCATTATTCACCGCTGCCGCCGATGCGGAGAAATGCGCTCCAATCGGGTGCTGGCCGATGACAATCCCATGAAGCTCATGTCCATTGCCATGAAGCCTCTGGCAAATCCGCCCTTTCCGCTGGAGCGCATTGAGGAGATGACTGCGCTGATGGGCGGCGAGGGTTCCCTGCCGGAGGCATACCGGAAAACATCCGAAGATTGACAGGACGGCCTCAGCCAAATTCGGTTTGATACGGATTCTCTTTTAAAATCTTTCATCCATTTGGATGAAAGATTTTTATTAGAGAATCCTATGAGACGTGAATCTATGATTTTCTATTCCGAAAATCACAGATTCGGCAGCGCCGCAAGGCGATGCCTTCCTTATTAAAATGAAATATAATAGTATTAATCCAGAAATAGACTGAGACCATTTTTGGTGATTGAGTCCAGGAATTTTCTTTCAGTTTAGATTCCTGAAGTATGATTCTTCAGAGGTGAGGCATGTGTTTCAAATTTTGGTAGCTGACGATGATAAAAACACCCGTCTGTTGTTGAAAGCTGTTCTGGAGTCGGAGAGCTACTCTGTGATCACTGCGGAAAACGGGGAGGAAGCCCTGGAGGCGATGGATCGAAATCACATTGATCTGGTGGTGCTGGATGTGATGATGCCGAAAATGGACGGTTATGAATTTACAAAAATCCTGCGCCAAACAAATAACAATCTGCCTATTTTGATGGTTTCCGCAAAACAGCTTCCGGCTGACAAGAAAAAGGGATTTTTGGTGGGAACAGACGATTATATGACCAAACCCATTGACGAGGAAGAAATGCTTCTGCGGATCAAAGCATTGCTCCGCCGCGCAAAAATCGTCAACGAGCATAAAATCGAGATTGGCAGCGTGGTACTGGATTACGATTCCCTGACAGTTTCCCGGCCGGGAGAAACCCAGGAACTGCCCCAGAAAGAGTTTTTACTGCTGTACAAGCTGCTCTCTTACCCGGGGAAAATCTTTACCCGGATCCAGCTGATGGATGAAATCTGGGGCGCGGACAGTGAAACCGGTTGGGAAACGGTTACGGTGCACATCGGCCGTTTGCGAAAACGGTTCGAGAGCTGGGAGGAGTTTGAGATTGTCTCTGTGCGGGGACTGGGATATAAGGCGGTAAAAAAGGTATGAAAAGGCGAATCCTTCAGTCTGGTATGCTGCCGCTGTTTATGCTGGTGGTGTTTCTTGCCATGGCGCTGAACTCTGCCATAGCAGCCGCGACAATGTATTTTTTGGTGCGCACCGGCACCATATCCATTACCGGAGCAACCAAGGAGGCGGCGGGACAGCTCCTGATTTTCTCCACGCTGGTGAGTATTCCCTTCGGCGTTTTGATCTCGTTCCTGGCCGGTAATGTTCCGCTGAAGCCCATCCGGGATCTGATGAACAGCATGGATCGTCTGGCGTCCGGGGATTTTAAAACCCGGATTAATGTGGGCAGAATCATGCGGCGTTACCCGGCCTATGTGTGTTTGGCGGAGAGCTTTAACAGAATGGCTGAGCAGCTGGAAAACACGGAAATGCTGCGGGATGATTTTATCAACAATTTCTCCCATGAATTCAAAACGCCTATCGTCTCCATTGCGGGATTTGCCAAGCTATTGCGCCGGGGGAATCTGAGCCAGGAGGATCAGCGGGAATATTTGGCAGTGATTGAAGAGGAATCCTTACGCCTTTCCTATATGGCGACCAATGTGCTGAACATGACCAAGGTGGAGAACCAGACCATTTTATCCGACCTGTCCCGATTTAATCTGTCGGAACAGATCCGATCGTGTATCCTGCTTTTAGAAAACAAATGGGCGGAAAAGAACCTGGATTTTGATCTCTCGCTGCAAAATCATGATATCTGCGCCAATGAAGAACTGCTGAAGCAGGTCTGGATCAACCTGATACACAATGCCATTATGTTTACGCCTTCGGGAAAGATGATCGAAGTGGATATCGCGGAAACGGAAAACAGCTACTGTGTATCCGTGCACAATCCAGGCAGTACCATCCCTCCGGAGCAGCAGGATAAGATCTTTAACAAATTCTATCAGGGGGATGAGTCCCATGCCACTGAGGGGAACGGCATCGGACTTGCCATCGTTAAACGGGTGGTGGAGCTGCACAACGGTTCTGTGAGCGTAGAAAGCTGCGACAATGCAACCACCTTTACTGTGGAGCTGCCGAAACGGATTTGAAATAAGGAAGGGGAGAACGGCTTTGAGTTTATTACTGACATTGGCTTTTCTGTTTTTTGTAGGTTCTGTTCTGGGGTGGTGTCTGGAACTGCTGTACCGGAATCTGAACCGGCGGAAAGAGAAAATGGTCAATCCCGGTTTTTGCACAGGTCCCTATCTGCCGATCTATGGCTTTGGCTTGTGTGTACTGTACCTGCTGGCATCTTTGGAACAGTTTCACCTGATTGCAAGCCCGTTTTGGGAAAAGGTGGTACTGTTCCTGTCCATGGCTGTGTGCATGACTCTGATCGAATATATTGCCGGCCTGTTTTTGCTGAAATATTTTAAAGTCCGCTTGTGGGACTATTCCAATCTGAAATGGAATGTAAACGGGATCATTTGTCCCGCATTCTCTCTGGCATGGGCGGTGCTTGGAGCGGTATATTACTTTTTCATTCATCCGTACATTCTGGAAGGGCTGCAATGGCTGTCCCGGAATTTGGCATTTTCTTTTTTCATAGGTATGTTTTACGGTGTATTCATCATTGATGTGGTGCATTCGACCCAGATGGTGGCTCGCATGAAGGCCTTTGCGGAAGACAACGATGTGATCGTGAAGGTGGAGGCACTGAAAGCCCATATCCGCACAGTTCGTGAAAACTCCACGGCCAAGTATCAGTTCTTCCGTCCGTTCCGGACAGAACGTCCTCTGGCTGAGCATTTGAAAGAAATGCAGGAGACGCTGGAAAAACGATTGGGTAAGCGATGATTGTTCACAATTTGGATATTGTGAGTTTCGCTTCAGTTTAGTTTTCATGAGTATTCTTTTCCTTAGAAAGAATGATATGGAATGGATGGATCCTATGAATGAAGTGAAAAGTCCAAAGAAACCGTTGATTTTCTATTACTGCCTGGTAATGATCGTACTGATGCTGTTCAACTTCCTGGCAATGCCGTATTTGTCCCAGTGGCAGGTGAGGGAAGTGGACTACAAGACCCAGACCAACATTGACCGCTTGGTGGTGGAGCTGGTTAAAAAGCAGCATGAAAAGGCCCGCCGTCTGTTAATGGAGAATCGAGAAAAGCTGGAAGAGCTGTCCAAATACCTTTATGAAAAAGAAACCATAACCGGCGACGAGTTCATGCAGATTCTGAATCAATAAAGGACTGTTCTCATGAGATCCCAAAACTTTGCGGCAGATTACCGCAACTTCCGCATTCGCGATATCAATACCGCAGAATACAAGCATATGTGGCTGTTGTTGTTCTGGCCGGTGTTTGGCCTTCGGTATTTATTGATTGAAAACTGCCACCCGGCCACGACTTATACGGTAATCCATTGCGCTCTGGACGACAGGATTCCATTTTGTGAGTGGTTCCTGATCTTTTACGGGGTTTGGTATGTACTGATTGCGGGTATGCATTTGTATACCCTTTTGTATGACGTGGAAGCCTTCAAAAACTACAGCAAATTTCTGATCATAAGCATTGCTATCTCCACAACGATCTTTCTGGTTTTCCCCAGCTGTCAGGAACTGCGTCCTGCGGTGTTTCCCCGGGACAATGTTCTGACCAGGGTGGTTGAAAAGCTGTATTCTATGGATACCAACACCAATGTGTTTCCTTCTGAGCATGCCATCGGCTCTATGGCCGTACTGGCTGCGGCGCTCAACACAAAAAGCCTGCGAACTCCCGGAAAGATCTTCATTTTTGCTGTTTTGACAGTCTGCATCAGCCTGTCTACGGTTTTCTTAAAGCAGCATTCCATTTTGGATGTTTTGGCAGCCATCCCAATTTGCGCATTGGTGTATTGGCTTTGCTATGTAAGGAGAAAGAAAGTATGAATCAGATTTATCGTGCCGGTATTGACATTGGTTCTACCACGGTCAAATTGGTGATTTTGGGAGATGACGACCGGATTCTCTTCGGAGAGTATCGGCGCCATCATGCCCATACCCAGCAGACCCTCCGCTCTTTGCTGATCGAGGCCAGCAAGCAGGTGGGTTCGTGCACCCTGCGCCCTAAAATCACCGGTTCCGGCGCCATCAACCTGGGGAAAGCGCTGTCTATTGACTTTGTGCAGGAAGTTGTGGCGGTGGCTACAGCTTTGAAGGCAGCAGCACCCCAGACGGACGTTGCCATCGAACTGGGTGGTGAAGACGCCAAGATTATCTATTTTCAGGGCGGCCTGGAGGAGCGGATGAACGGCGTCTGCGCCGGCGGCACCGGATCCTTTATTGACCAGATGGCATCTCTTCTGCAGACAGACGCTTCCGGATTGAACGAAGCGGCCAAGGACTATAAGCAGATCTATTCCATCGCTGCCCGGTGCGGCGTGTTTGCCAAAACCGATATTCAGCCGCTGATCAACGAAGGTGCCACCAAAGCGGATCTGGCTGCGTCTATTTTTCAGGCAGTGGTCAATCAGACCATTTCCGGTCTGGCCTGCGGCAAGCCCATCCGGGGGCATGTTGCCTTCCTGGGCGGGCCGCTGCACTTCCTTACGGAGCTGAAAGCCGCCTTTGTGCGAACCCTGAAGCTCACGGAGGAAACAACGGTGGATCCGGAAAACTCCCACCTTTTTGCTGCCATGGGAGCAGCGCTGGAAGCGGAGGATGCCCAATCTGTGGAGCTGAATTCGCTGATTGAGCGTCTGGAAAAAGGGGTTCAGGTATCCTTTGAAATGCCCAGATTGGAGCCGTTGTTTCGGGATGCGGCGGAATACGATGCATTCTGCCGGCGCCACGCTGCGGCTGTGGTGAAAAAATCCGATTTGGCCTCCTACTCCGGAAACTGCTTTCTGGGGATTGACGCCGGATCCACCACCACAAAGCTGGCACTGATCGGTGAGCAGGGGGAACTGCTGTACCATTTTTATGCAGGCAACCAGGGGAATCCCATTCTCACCGCCCAATTTGCGGTGGGAGAACTGGCGCGGCAATTGCCGGAGACGGCACATATTGTGCGCGGCTGCTCCACGGGTTACGGAGAAGCGCTGCTGAAGTCTGCCTTTTCCCTGGACGAGGGCGTTGTAGAAACCATTGCCCATTGCACGGCGGCCGCTTTCTTTGACCCTGCCGTGGACTGTGTCCTGGACATCGGCGGTCAGGATATGAAGTGCATCAAGCTGAAAAATGGTACGGTGGATACCATTATGCTCAATGAAGCCTGTTCTTCCGGGTGCGGCTCCTTCATTGAGAATTTTGCGTCTTCTCTGGGATATACCCCCCAGGATTTTGCAAAAAAGGCGCTGTTCGCCAAAGCGCCTGTGGACTTGGGAACCCGCTGCACGGTGTTTATGAACTCCAATGTGAAGCAGGCGCAGAAAGAAGGCACCAGCGTTTCTGACATTTCCGCAGGCCTTGCGTATTCTGTAATCAAAAATGCGCTGTACAAGGTGATCAAGCTGGCTTCCGCTGAGGAGTTGGGACAGCATATCGTGGTGCAAGGCGGCACCTTCCACAACCAGGCCGTACTCAGAGCCTTTGAAAAAATTGCCGGTGTGGAAGCCACTTGCCCGGATATCTCCGGGCTGATGGGCGCTTTCGGCGCCGCGCTGGTGGCGCGGGAGCATTACAAGGGGCAGAGCAGCATCATGATCTCTCTGGACGAGATGCAGAAGCTGTCCTACAGCTCCAGCAGTGTCCGCTGCGGCGGATGTTCCAACCACTGTATGCTCACAGTGAATAAGTTCCCGGGCGGACGGCGGCATATCAGCGGCAACCGATGCGAGAAAGGCGCCGGCAGCAGCAGTCAGGGCGAGAAAGCGCTCAATATGGTGCTGTATAAGCAGCAGCGGATCTTTGGCTACCAGCCGCTGAAAGAAGCGCAAGCGCCCAGAGGCATTATTGGCATTCCCAGAGTGCTGAACATCTATGAGAACTATCCTTTCTGGGCGGTATTTTTCAAGGAACTGGGCTTCCGGGTGGTGCTGTCGCCGTTTTCTGACCGGAAAATCTATGAATTGGGCATGGAATCCATTCCCTCGGAATCGGAGTGCTATCCGGCGAAGCTCTCCCATGGGCATGTTCAGTGGCTGATCAATCAGGGTGTGAAAACCATCTTCCATCCCTGTGTATTCTATGAGAATCAGGAGACACAAACGGCGCAGAACCACTATAACTGTCCGATTGTGGTTTCCTATGCGGAAAACCTGAAAAACAACGTAGAGGCCATTGCGGACGGCAGCGTACACTATATCCGTCCGTTCATCGCCTTTACCACAGAGCAAACGGCTGCGGATCGTCTGGTTAAAACAGCGGCGGAGGAATGGAATATCCCCGCAAAGGAGGTTCGCGCCGCGGTACATAAGGCCTGGCTGGAGCAGCACCAGGCCAAGGAAGATATCAAGGCGGAGGGAAAGCGCCTGCTTGCGGAAATGGAGGCGGCAGGCGGCCGAGGCGTGGTTTTGGCTGGACGGCCCTATCACGTCGATCCGGAAATCAACCATGGTATCCCGGAGTTGATCTCTTCCTATGGTTTGACGGTCTTTACGGAAGACTCGCTTCCCACAGATCAAATCCAGGTGGAGAATCTGCGGGTGGTGGATCAATGGGTGTACCACTCCCGGCTGTACCGCGCGGCGAAATTTGTCAGCGGCAGAGATGATTTGGAGCTGATCCAGCTGAATTCCTTTGGCTGCGGCCTGGACGCTGTGACCACCGATCAGGTGTCTGAGATCCTGGAGAAGAGCAACAAGCTCTATACACTGCTGAAAATTGACGAGGTGAACAACCTGGGGGCAGTTCGCATTCGGGTTCGCTCCTTGCTGGCGGCAATGGACATGCGCCGGGAGAAGAACATCCGCTGCAATCCCAGCACGCTCCCTGACTCGCGCCGGGAGTTTACCAAGCAGATGCGCCGGGAAGGGTATACCATCCTGGCTCCCCAGATGAGCCCCATTCATTTTGATCTGCTGGAGCCGGTGCTGCGCAAACACGGCTACCACATGGTTTTGCTGGACAACGACAATCGGGAGTCCATTGACGTGGGGCTGAAGTTTGTCAACAATGATGCCTGCTTCCCGTCCATTACGGTGGTGGGGCAGATTATGCAGGCCATTTTGTCCGGGAAATATGACACAAATAGGCTGGCGGTGATCATGACCCAGACCGGAGGCTGCTGCCGGGCCAGCAATTATGTGGCATTTATCCGCAGAGCGTTGGAAAAGGTTGGCTTGTCGCACATTCCGGTTATATCCCTCAACGCCAACGGCATGGAGAAAAATGAAGGCTTCCAGATAACGCCCTCTCTGCTCTTTGACGCGCTGCAGGCGGTGGTCTACGGCGATCTGCTGATGCGCTGTCTGTATCGGGTTCGTCCATATGAAAAGGTTCCCGGTTCTGCCAACGCACTTCATGTCCGGCTGCGGGAAGCGTGCATTGACGCATTGACGGATAATACCAATGGGGAAAGCTATAAGAGCTTGTGTGCCCGAATTGTTGAGGAATTTGACAGATTCCCCATTGATGAGACGATCAAGAAACCCCGCGTGGGCGTTGTGGGCGAGATCCTGGTAAAGTATATGCCTCTGGCAAACAATCACCTGGTGGAGCTGTTGGAGAAAGAGGGAGCGGAAGCGGTGGTTCCCGACCTGATGGACTTTATCAACTACTGCCTGTACAACGGAAAGTACAAGGCGGAGTTCCTGGGCGCCAGGAAGTCCAGCAATATGATCGCGGATCTGGGTGTAAAGTTTATTCGTCAGGTTCGGAAGCCTGCGCTGGAGGCTCTGGAGCGTTCCGAACGCTTTGAAGCGCCCATGCCCATTGAGCAGATCGGTGAGCTGACAAAGCCCTTCCTCTCGCTGGGGAATCAATACGGCGAGGGCTGGTTCCTAACCGGTGAAATGGTGGAACTGATTCGCACCGGCACCCCCAATATTGTCTGCATTCAACCGTTTGCCTGTCTTCCCAATCACGTGGTGGGCAAGGGCGTTATCAAGGCGCTGAAAAAGGAGTATCCCCAGGCCAATATCGCGGCGGTGGACTATGACCCGGGAGCGTCCGAGGTCAACCAGCTGAATCGGATCAAGCTGATGCTTTCTGCCGCCAAAGAGAAACAAAAAGCAGCTGTATAACAAACGGGCTGCGGCATGGTGCCGCAGCCCGCTTCCTTTCCGCCGTTGGGGTAAGACCTATATGGGTATGATCAGGACTGGCTTTCCCCGGCGCTGGCGATATAAAACAGGATTTTTGTGATATATTCGTTTTCGTCGCCGGTAGAAAGGTAATCGTTAATGGCAAATTCATAGGAGTCGGAACAGATTTGGATCTTCCTTTCCTTGCAGTAGGCAAGAAGCCGCTCATAGGCGCGGCCAATGGAAGGATAGTCGCCCACATGGTAGGTGGATACGCATCGGCCTGCCGGCAGCATTACAATGCCCGGGGCGTCCCCACAGGGTTCCATGGGAAGGAAGACTGCCGAGGCTTCTGTATAGCGGCCTTGGCGAATCCGTTCATAGGGCACAACAGCGCCGCTTTGGTAAAAGACAGGGAGGTTTTCTTTGAAAGCCCGGACAAAACACTGCTTTGTGGCGAGGCTGACCATTTCCAGAGAGTGGGGAGAGGTCACGTCCTGCAGCAGGATCCATTGGGCACCCACTTGCTCCAGGGAAACCTCCGGGCGGTGTTTGAGCAGGGCAGGGAAGCACTCCATTTGCCGGCAGCGATGCTCCACGCGGCTTTTGATCACCTGTAGTTCCCGGATCTGCTGATCGATCACAGTCAGCTGCCTTTTCATGGCGGCAAGGGATCGCTCGATGGTATAGCTCTGGATGTGCTCTTTAATCTCTTCCAGAGAAAAGCCGATCTTCTTCATAATCAGGATGGTATCCAAAAGATCCAGTTGACCGGTGCTGTAATAGCGGTATCCATTTTCTGGATTCACGTAGGCAGGGGACAGCAGGCCGATTTTGTCGTAAAAAATTAACGTCTGCCTGGATATATTTTGCAGCCTTGCCATTTCTCCGATGGAAAACAACTGGTTCATAAAATACTCCTTGACTGTATAGTTGCTATATAGGTTATTATACAGGATGAAACCATGCTTTGCAAGGAGGTTGTTCCAATGAAACCCCGTATCGCTGCTTTTTGGAGCAGTATTTCTGATGGATTCACCAAAAGGAGTCTGCTGGGGATTCTGGCCGGCGCCATGATCTGCTCTTTTGGGATCCATAACATTCATCAGCGAACCAATATCACTGAGGGCGGCGTTTTTGGCCTGATGCTTTTGCTGGAGCATTGGCTGAAAATATCCCCGGCCTATCTTACACCGCTGCTGGATGCCCTGTGTTACGCTCTGGCGTTCCGGGCGCTGGGCGGCAGGTTTATCAAACGTTCCATCGTATCTACCCTGTGCATATCCGGCTTTTATTGGATTTGGGAGCAGTTTCCGCCGATGCTCCCGGATCTTTCAGATCAGCCGCTGCTGGCCGCGCTTTGCGGGGGATTGTTTGTGGGGCTGGGGGTAGGGCTGATCATCCGGCAGGGTGGTTCCAGCGGCGGAGATGACGCCTTGGCGCTGACCATCTCCCGTTTCACAAAATGGCGCTTGTCCCGATGCTACTTATTTACCGATTTTGTGGTTCTGGGCCTTTCGCTGTCGTACATCCCCGTTGATCAAATTGGATATTCCATGATCACTGTGACGGTTTCCTCTCTTTTGATCGATTGGATCAAGGAATACAAAACAACGGGGCAGGGAAGAGATAACAGGAGAAGACGCTCCGGGGAAACCTGCGGGGAAGGCAAAACGTCGGGATAGACCGCTGTCGAAATTCCTATAATCAAAGTGTTGAAAACAGCGGGTTTGGTTTGATTTACCACCTTGCTTTTTTTACAGGCAGGCCTTATAATATTAAAAGGTATACGATCTGCTTCGGAAAAAAGACGGATCCTCCCGTGCTGTGTTCCGGCGGCTGGGAGACGCGGAAGCGTTTCTTATGTATTACTAACGAAATGAGCGTAGATGTTATGAATATTGAATTTGATGTGTATAAGCAAAAACTCAATGATTGCCGTCCCGCTCTGGAAGGGTTGGCGGACTCCCTGAATCTGGAAGGGATGCGCAATGAGTTGGAGCGCCTGCATGCGATGCAGGAAGCCCCCGGCTTCTGGGATGACCCGGAGAAAAGCCAGAAAATTGTAATGAAGGTCAAGCAGACAGAGAACAAGGTGGAGCGTTACGAGAAAATGCTCGCCTCCTGGGATGATCTGATGACCATCTGTGAAATGGCTGCGGAAGAAGACGATGATTCCATGCTGGAGGAACTGAAGGAAGGCTTCGCGCTTCTGGCGGAGAATATGGAATCCTGCCGTCTGGAGACGCTGCTTACCGGCCACTATGACAAAAATAACGCGCTCATGAGCTTCCATGCGGGCGCAGGCGGCACAGAAGCCCAGGACTGGTGCCAGATGCTGTACCGTATGTATACCCGTTGGGCTGAGCGCCATGGCTTTTCCTACAAGATCATGGACTATCAGGAAGGGGACGAAGCCGGGCTGAAGTCTGCGGATATTCTGATCGAGGGAGAAAATGCCTATGGGTTTCTGAAGGGGGAAAACGGCGTCCATCGTTTGGTTCGTGTCTCTCCCTTTGATGCCAACGCCCGCCGCCAGACGTCCTTCGCGGCCATTGAAGTGATCCCTGATATTGAAGATGACAGCCAGGATGTGGAAATTCGCCCGGAAGACTATGAAATGCAGGTCTTCCGTTCCTCCGGCGCCGGCGGTCAGCACATTAACAAGACTTCTTCCGCTGTTCGTCTGATTCATAAGGCCACCGGCATCGTGGTGTCCTGCCAGACAGAGCGGAGCCAGTTCCAGAATAAGGAGACCTGTTTGAGGATGCTGCGCTCAAAGCTGGTGGAGATCAAAGAGCGGGAACACCTGGATAAGATTTCCGACATTAAGGGTGTGCAGCAGAAAATCGAATGGGGCAGCCAGATTCGCAACTATGTATTCATGCCCTATACCTTGGTCAAGGATACCCGCACCGGCTGCGAGACGTCCAATGTCAACGCGGTGATGGATGGAGCATTGGATCCCTTTATTGAAGCCTATCTCAACTGTCTGGCTACCGGCAGCTGGGTTCAAAAATAATGATAAAAAAGTACCGATTAACACTTGACCTTTGAAACGCATTATGCTATACTATATGGGCTGTTGCGAGCTCATGCTATTGCATGATGCCATTTACTATTCGCATTCCGCGAATCAGGCGGAAGGAGGTTACGCGAAAGATGGAAATTTTTGAAACTGTTTTGGTTGTTCTGGAGGCTTTGTGCAGCATTGCTCTGATCGTGGTCATACTGCTTCAGTCCGGTAAGGAGGCAGGTCTTTCCAGAGCTTTGACCGGTTCTTCTGACTCTTATCTGAACAAGAATAAGAAAGGCAGCTTGGATCAGATCCTGGCTTCCTCTACCAAGTGGATTGCCCTTGTCTGGATTGTTTTAACGCTGTGGCTGAGCCTGGTGTAACTACCTAAGGACGAAAGAGACGGCATGATGTTTATCGTGCCGTCTCTTTTTCGCTGTTTCCGGGGGCATTCCTTTGCCGGCCATCAGTATCACCGGCTGGATCGGAGCCGTGCAGGCCGGTTTTGATATGCTATGAGACGGGAATCTGTGATTTTCCATTCCGAAAATCACATGTTCGGCAGCGCCGTAAGGCGATGCCTTCTTGATGAAAGGGAAATCCTTTCATCAAGAAACAGTATCAGAATTGGAAAAAGGAATCCGCAGACAGCTGACGAATATTCAAACAGGAATTCCTATGAATTTGGGTAGATTTTTTTGGCAGACTATGCTATACTGACCCCAGAGGGGTTAGTAAATCAGAGTCTTGTCTTGCTGTCACGATAATGGCAGGCGGGATGTTTATTGTTGATAAGGAGCGACTGATATGGATACGAAAATGCTTGCGGGTCTGGAGCCTGCTGCTGTGTTCGGCTATTTTGAAGAGATCTGCGCCATTCCTCACGGTTCCCGCAATACAAAGCAGATTTCCGATTATTTGGTGGAATTTGCAAAAAGGCATGGCCTGAGGTACATTCAGGATGAAGTGAATAATGTAATTATCTTCTCGGAAGGCACCTGCGGAATGGAGGATCATGCTCCGGTGATTTTGCAGGGGCATATGGATATGGTGTGTGAAAAGGCAGCCGGGAACCCCATTGATATGGCAGTGCAGGGATTGGAGATCAACCACGACGGAGAGTATGTATTTGCCAACAATACAACGCTGGGCGGTGACGATGGAATTGCTTTGTCCTATGCCCTGGCGCTGCTGGCAGATTCTGAAATTCCCCATCCTCCCCTGGAAGTGATCCTGACTGTGGACGAAGAGATCGGCATGCTGGGTGCGGACGCGATTGATTTGTCCCAGTTGAAGGGGCGTACCCTCATCAACCTGGATTCCGAGGATGAGGGGATTTTTACAGTGTCCTGCGCCGGCGGTGCCAGAGCGACCATTTCGATTCCTGTAGAACGCCGTGCCGTCTATGGCCCCTGCATCCGTTTGAGTGTGGATGGACTGAGAGGCGGCCACTCCGGGCAGGAGATTGACAAGAATCGGGCCAACGCCAATAAGCTCATGGGCGAATTTATGAGCCGGATCCAGAAGATTATGCCCCTTCGGCTGACCTCTCTGGCTGGCGGAAGTAAGGACAACGCCATTCCCAGAACCTGTCAAGCTACTTTGGTAGCCATGGGCGCCCATCTGGAGCGGATCAATGACATTGCCAAGCAGTTCGAAGCGGAAATCCGGGAAACCTATGATGAGCCGGAAGCGACCATCCAAGCCTTTGATGTGGACGCGCTGGGAGGAAACAGCCTTACGGCGGATTCCACCGCGCAGGTGATTGGCCTTCTGTGCGCAGCTCCCAACGGTGTGCAGTCCTGGAGCAAGGATATTGACGGATTGGTTCAGACCAGCCTGAATATGGGAATTATTAAGCTGGGGGATCGATTCTCTGTTACCTCCTCTGTGCGCAGCTCCGTAAATGAGGAGAAGCAGGAACTTTTGGAGCAGCTGAAGACCTTAGCCGAATTTTATGACGGCACCTACAGCCAGATGGGCGAATATCCCGCTTGGGAGTACAGAAAGGATTCTCATCTCCGGGATGTAATGGTTCGGATCTACAAGGAAATGTTTGGCAAGGAGCCTCAGGTAGTGGCGATCCATGCGGGCTTAGAGTGCGGCCTTCTGGCGCAGAAGCTGCCCGGGTTGGATTGCGTATCCATCGGACCGCAGATGCAAGACATTCACACCAGCCGGGAAAAGCTGGATATTGCCTCTACGGAGCGTACCTGGAGGTTCCTGCTGGAAGTGCTGAAAGCGCTGTAAAGACGCTGCTGAAGACGCGAAAACGTCAAAGTACGGAAGCAAACAAGGCTGTGACGAGCGTCGTGGGCAAATGTTATTTTGCATTCGGAAAAACTTGATTGCAGGGGGCGTCTTGACCGCCCCTTGCTTTCTTCTCCAGCCACACTCTGCGGGTGTGGAGCCTTATACAAGAAGAAACAACCGCCGGGGATGGGCTTTGAAGAAACAGCCGCCGGCGGCAAAATGGGATATCCAATGGGGACATTCCATGAAAAACGGATATCGGATCATGATCAAAAAGGGCGAAAGGCAAATTGCGCTTTCGCCCTTTTTTACGGTCAGATGAATTCCGGCATTTCGCTGCGGGAAAAGGAGACGCCGTATCTCTTTTTGAAGATCTTTCGAAAATAGGACACGTCGCAAAAACCTGTGTTCAGGGCAATTTGCGCGGTGCTGATGCCCTGCGCCTTTTGCCTCAAAGCCAGCTGAAACCGCAAATTGTCCCGGTACTCTATGGGGGAAACACCGGTATATTGGAGAAAAATCCGCCGGAAATAACTTTCGGAGAGGTGACAAATCTGGGCATATTCCGATACAGGAATATTTTCACAGCAATGCGCCTCAATGTATTTTAAGGCAGGCTCCAAAACGGCCAGCAGATGGCTGTTGATTTCTGTTTCCTGGTTCATTTTGTCCAGGATCCGCAGCAGCAGCGATTGGCAGCGCAGTTCGTTGCGGATACCAGATTGGAGTGTTTCATGGAGGGTTTGAAACAAACGCAAAAACTCGCCGTTGCGGTCATGCCAGTCGCCATATACATCCTGGGGCAGTTGAATCCCGTCGGACAGACCGAAGCACACGCCAATGCCGGAAGTCTCACACTGGGTTTCGGTGATGTACTTTGTTCCATGAGGGATCAAAAGAATTCTTCCTGCCTCTAACTGCATGCTTTTTCCGTACGCTTCGTAATTTCGCTTTCCCAGGGTGATGATATGAATCAGATTCAGCTGTCTTCCGTTTTGCAGATTGTCCACCACGAAGCCGTGCTCCCATGTTTCAATTCGGGAGGAGATGCTGGTCAAATGGAAACTTTTTTGGGACAAAACACTCAGCGGCGTCATTGGCATGCACTCCATTTCCTTTTTTGTGATATTCTATCATAGAAATCTGCACCTGTCAAAATAATCGAATCATACCTTTTTTGGAGCAAATGCTTTCTTGTAAATTTATGACCTTTCTAGTATATTAAGCCTAAGGGGGCAATTTAGACAAAATGCAGTCGGTATGTCCCGGAATCATTTTTACGAATTATGCAAAACACTTCTGCATCCCATCGAATAAATTTGCTCCTCGGGTTCAGATGCATCGATACAGGATTTGTATTGAATTTTACTTCAAAAGGGGAGATACCAGGTGAACAGATTTCAACAATACCACAGGCGTTTTTATGACACACTCATGAACAATTTTGTACCGTTTTGGGAGACATACTCACCGGATCCGGTCTATGGCGGTTTTTTGTGCGGCTTTGACAGAGATGGAGAACTGTTTTATGAGGACAAATCCGTGTGGCAGCAAGGGAGAAGCCTCTGGATGTTTTCCAAGTTATACAACGAGTTTGGAAAAAAAGCGGAGTGGCTGCAGGCAGCGGAATGCGGCTATCATTTTATCAATGCCTATTGTTTTGACGAGAAAGGACATATGTATTTTCGCGTAACCCGGGATGGAAAGCCCCTGGTCAATCGGCGTTACTTCTTTTCTGAGGCGTTTGCCATCATGGGGTATGTGGAATACTATCTTGCCACGGGAGACGAGCAGGTGCGGAAGCGTGCGTTGGATCTGTTCCGTTTGTACCATTACTATTTCACCACCCCCGGCTGCTTCCCGCCGAAGGTGAATCCTGCTACCCGAAAGAACAAAGGGCACAATATTGTGATGGTTACCGTGAATGTTTGCCAGTATTTGCGCCGTATTGATGATAATCCGCTGTATGATCGTCTGATTCGTGAGTGCATCCATACGATCTTAACGGAATTCGTGAAAGAAGATGAGCATGCGCTCCTGGAAACAGTCGGCCCTAACGGCGAACGGGTGCATTCACCGGAAGGCAGACTGATCAATCCCGGGCACACAATGGAAACCTGTTGGTTTCTGATGCAGGAAGCCATTTATCGTAAGGATGCCGCCCTTATGGAAAAGGCCATTGAGATCAACCGCTGGGCTTTGGAGCGGGGATGGGATTCGGAAATGGGCGGCATCTTCTACTTTCAGGATGTGGAAAATAAGCCTGTGCTGAGCCTTGAGTGGGATATGAAGCTGCTCTGGCCCCAATGTGAAGCGCTAATCTCCCTGCTGTACGCCTACCTCTACACCGGCGATGAAAGCTGCATGGAGTGGTTTGACCGGATTACGGACTACATTTTCCGCTATTTCTCGGATGAAGGCCATCCGGAATGGTTCGGCCATCTGCACAGAGATGGCACCCCCATATCCAATATCAAAGGAAGTGACTGGAAAGGCCCCTATCACAATGTCCGCGCCTTTATGCTCATCTGTCAGCTTCTGGATCAGTTAAGCAATGGTGAGCGGCTGGCTTTTTGAATTACCGCGGATTCTCCCGGTAAAATATTAAAAATGGAGGAAATTGAAATGAAAAAATACGTATCACTGTTACTGGTCGTATGTTTGCTGTTGACTATGGCTGCGTGTGGAAATTCTGAAAGCACCCAGGATACGTCGGCAAGCACAGAAGCGCCTGCCGCCAGCCAGTCTGCGGCAGCTGAAAACGCAGAATCCAATGAGCGACCCTATGAGGGAGAAACGCTCACCCTGCTGTTTATGTCCGGGACTTATGCAGACATGGCTCGGGAAATCGAAGCATCCTTTGAAGAGCGTACCGGCGCAGATCTTGAGATTGTGGATTTTCCCTATGCGCAGCTGCATGAGAAAATGCTGCTGGACTTCACCAGCGGCTCTGCTGCCTATGATGTTGTGTCCGTTGCCTGCCAGTGGGATGGAGAGATGGCGCCGTTCCTGGAACCTCTGGATGATATGATCGCCAGCGACGGCTTTGACATTGATGCCTTCAACCAGAATATTCTGGACAACTGCGGCCGCTGGAACGGCGTGATTTACGGTATTCCCCATGCCAACACACCTTATTGTATTGCATATCGCACCGACATTGTGCCCGAGGATGAAATTCCCACCACTTGGGAGGAGTATATTGAAGTGGCTCGCAAGTATATGAATCCCGAGGAAGGACTGTACGGGATTGCGCCTACCTGCGCAAAGTCCCAGTACGGCGCCGGATTCTATACCCGCATCTGGGGCAAGGGCGCCGACTGGGCAGACGAGGATTGGAATGTGACGATGAATACCGATATTGTCCGCTGGACGCTGGAATCCATCGCGGACGAGATCAGTGTGGCCGATCCTGCCTGCCTGAACTGGTCCACCGCTGAAGCAACGGCAGCTTTCCAAAACGGCAATGCCGTATTCCTGGAGGCCTGGCCTACCCTGGGGATTTGTCTAACCGGCGACAGTGCGGATTCTGCGGTGGCCGGCAAGTGGGCACTGATGCCTATGCCCACTGACGGTACCGGCATCAATCTGCTCTCCGGCTGGGACATCGGAATCAATGCGGCTTCCGAAAAGAAAGAGCTGGCTTGGGAATTTATTAAAGAGTATACCTCCGCTGAGAATCAGCTGATTGCGTTTAATAAGTATTCCATCCTGCCCACACGGATGTCCGTTTGGGAAGAACCCGATGTGAAGAACAGCAACATGTACCAAACCAAGGAATATCTGGACAGTTCCGTAATCTGGTGGCGGATTGCCGCTTCTGAGGAAGCCCGCGCGGAGATCAATAACGCGCTGCACCCGTTTATGTGCGGCGACATCAGTGTGGACGAGGCGCTTGAGCAGATGCAGACTGGTGTGGAAAATGCTTTGGCGAACAATCCTCCTGAAGAGGGCATGAAGAACACCACCATCACAACAGTAAAAGCCCTGCTGAATCAGTAAATCACCACGGAGCATGGAGGCGTATGCTTCCATGCTCCTTTGCCCAAAGGAGGATCCGATGAAAAAGAAGAATATGCTTGGCAGACGTCTGACAGGCGAACCTGCATCCACTTGGTTTTTTCTGACACCGGCCAGCCTCGTGCTGCTGATTACAGCCGTCGCTCCTCTGTGTTATTCCTTTATTATCAGCTTTTTTGAGTATAAATTGAATCGGCCCAATGCGGAGCCTTCCTGGGTGGGACTGGATAACTACGCCCAGATTTTTCAACAGGACATGTTCTGGACGGTTCTGCAAAATACGGCGTTTTTTGCGGTGCTGTCCGTAAGTCTGGAAATTATCTTTGGTGTTCTTTTTGCCCTTCTTCTGACCAACAACCGCAAAAGCACCCGTATCATTACAGCCATTCTGCTGATACCCATGATTATGGCGCCCATCGCATCCGGTACGCTGTGGCGCATGATGTTTGACCGAACCACAGGTGTTATCAACTATCTGATCAGTTTGCTCGGCTTTCAACCGATCAATTTTCTGGGTTCTTCCAAATATGCCATCTACGCTGTGACCTTTGTGGATATTTGGCGGCTGACTCCCTGGGTGACAATTATTGTTTCCTCCGCGCTGAAGGGTATTTCCGGATCCTACATCGAGGCTGCGGTGGTGGATGGTGCTTCTCGTTTTCAGATCGTTAAAAACATCATTCTTCCGTTGCTTCGTCCCACCTTGATGCTGGTGTTGATGATCCGTTTTACCGATGCATTCAAGGTGTTTGATACGGTTTATGTAATGACCGGAGGCGGTCCGGGCAATTCCACTGAGATGCTGCCCAACTACATCTACAATCAGGCGTTGAAATATATGAATGTCGGCTATGCCTCGGCTCTGGCCTTTGTCCTGATAGGCTGTATGGCCGTCATATCCGTTTTCTTTATCCACCTGCGGAATAAAGCATATCGGTCTGTGAGGTAATCTTTATGAAAAGACGTAAAACGCATTTTTCGGTGGATGATACCATCAACAACTTTCTGGGCAGACCTGTGCGAAAGATTGCCATCGCGATTATGCTGATTTCCGTGCTGTTTCCCCTGTATTGGCTGGCATCCAACTCTGTGAAAATGGAATCTGAATATCTGCGCAATCCACCGGTTATGGTTCCTTCCCAAGTGACGTTTGACAACTACCGCAGTGTTTTTTCAGAATCCGGTGCAGGTAGAAGCCTGTTTAATACAGTGGTGATTTCGGTATGCACAACCGTTGCCTGTGTATCCCTGGGCAGCATGGCCGGCTATGCCATTGCCAAAGGGAAAATGAACAAAAAGCTCCGTTCCGGCTTCAGTCTCTGGTACATGATTCAGAAAATGTACCCTGCCGTCTGTATTGCAATCCCCATTTACCTGGTGATGCGGGAAGTGAAACTGATTGACACCCAGTTGGGGTTGATCATTGTCAATACCAGCTTTAACCTGCCCCTGACCACCTGGCTGATGATCGGCTTCTTTCAGGATATGCCGGAGGAAATGGAGCAGGCCGGCGTCATCGACGGCTGTAACATGTTCCAGCGTTTCTTTTTGCTGGCGCTGCCCATCAATAAGCCCGGTCTAATCGCCGCCGCCATTCTGACATTCAACTCCACTTGGAACGAATTTTTGTTCGCCTGCATCCTCAGCATTAACAAGTCCAAAACCCTTCCTGTTGTGCTGGCAGGCTTTATGACAGACAGGGGACTGGAATGGGGGCCAATGGCGGCATTGAGCATGGTTCTGATTATACCCGTTGTGATACTGGTGTGGGCGCTGCAAAAAGACTTTATATCGGGCATGACCATGGGATCCGTCAAGGAATGAGAGACTTCCTTCAGACTTGGATTCACCCGTCTGTGCCGATGGAATAACGAATGCATTCTAAACAGAAACAGGAGGAAGCAGTTATGTCTGCAAAAGAATTCCAGATTCAAATCAAAAAAGTGGCCGCAGAGAGCGATATGTATTTGGATATGGCTCTGAAAATGCTGGAGGCCATCCAGCGCTGCCAGCGGGAACAGCGGCAATGCGTGATGATCGTTCCTGTGGGTCCCACAGGCCAGTATCCCGTTTTGGCGGAACTTGTGAACCATCTGGGGATCTCCCTGAAGCACGTCCACTTTTTCAATATGGACGAATATCTGATCGCGCCCGGGATTCCCATCTCTCCCGATGATCCCATGAGCTTCCATAAGCGCATGGAGACGGAATTCTACTCCCGGGTTCTTCCGCAGCTGGCGATGCCCATGGAAAACCGCCACTTCCCGGAACCCGGCCATGAAGGGGAATATGACGCCATGCTTGCAGAACTGGGAGGCGCGGAGCTTTGCCTGGGAGGGCTGGGGATCAACGGACATCTTGCGTTCAATGAGCCTCCTGAACCGGATGAACCAATGGACGCGGACACGTTTGCGTCCTTGGGAACCCGGCAGCTCCCTGTCAGCCGGGAAACTCTGGCTGTCAACGCATTTGGATACCTGCGCGGCGATATCCGCGGGATGCCCAAATACTGCATCACCATTGGCATGAAGCAGATTCTGCAATCCAGAGAAGTGTATATTTCTCTGAGCCGTGACTGGCAGTATGGCATTTTTAACAGGGTGCTGACGGAACCGGTTCAGGCGCAGATCCCCGCGACCCTGCTTCGGCGCCATCCCAACGTGACCTTCTGCGCGCCGGCGTTTATTCTGGACTGAGGATCCGCCCAGCCCATTCGGCAGGGGAGCGGAAATGCTCCGAAATCATCAAAGAAATTACCTCCCGGCAATTTCTTCAGGATGCAATCCCAAGAAACTGCCGGGAGGTATTTTTCAGTTGAACCGAACCACTTTGTTAGCCAGTTTATAGACAAGGCCGGAAAAATGCTGACCGGCGGAGCCTGGACGGCAAATCAGCCACAGCGGTGTCTTGGTCTTGAAGTGCTTGCCCCATTTTTCGTCGAAGGCAATGCAGTTCTCCCACATCCTTTCCAACGCGTCATCGGTCTCCTGGGATTTGTTCAGACGGGTAAACAGTATGGAAATGCCAAACATCATGAACAGCTCATGCTTCATGTACCGCTTCAGCCTGGGTTCGGTAATATCATCCAGGTGGCAGGAGGTAAAGCACTTCTCCGTCACCAGAATCTGGTGGTGGTACCGCTTGGACATCACACTCTGCTGCACCGACTGATCCGGACGGCCGATCCAGTAGCGGTAGAGATCCGCATTCATGTAATACATCTTCCGAATGTGGGGAAGGGTCTTGTATACCATCAGGTTATCTTCATAAAACACATGCTTGGGCAGGTCCTCTCCCCACTGACGCATTGCCTCCGTGCGGAAGGTGCAGGAGTGGATGGTAAGCATCTGATGGATCATAAAGGGTCTCGTGTCCGGCCAGGTAAAGATTTTCCCTTCCGGGAGGACAGAAGAGTAGTCTATGGAACGGTCGCCCTGGCCGTCGGCGTGAACGTAGTAGTAATTGGTGACTGCCAGATCGACCCCGCCTGCCTGCTCACACCGCTCCAGAACGTCCAGGAACGCCGGAAAATCACCGCTTAGGGTATCGTCACTGTCCACCACCTTGAAATAGATGCCGGAAGCGTGCTTCAGGCCTTGGTTGATGCCTTCGCCATGTCCACCGTTTTCCTGATGGATGACCCGGCAGATATCGGGATACTTTTCTACATAGGCGTCAGCAATTTTGCCGGTATTGTCCTTGGAGCCGTCATCGATAATGATGATTTCCACCCTTTCGCCGCCGGACAGCAGGCTGTTCAGGCAGTTTTCCATATAATCCTGGGAATTATAACAAGGCACAGTAACAGTCAACAGCTTCATTTTTCTTTTCTTTCCTTTCCGGTCAGTTCCTGACTTGCCAGCTTCAGCGCGGACAGCAGCACGGCATCCATGTCATAGTAGCGGTATTCGCCCAAACGGCCTCCGAAGATGGTGCGGCTTTCTTTTTGCGCCAAAGCCCGGTACTGCTCATACAGAGCATTGTTCTTTTCGTCATTTACAGGATAATAGGGTTCCATGCCGGGATGCCACTCGGAAGCGTATTCCCGGGAGATTACCGTCTTGGGCTGCGTGCCAAACTCAAAGAATTTATGCTCGATGATGCGGGTATAAGGGGTCTGGGCGTCTGTATAATTCACCACGGCATTTCCCTGATAGTTGGGAATGTCCAGCACTTCCGTTTCAAAACGAACCGAGCGATAGCTTAAGCAACCGCAGCAATAATCAAAATAGCTGTCAATGGAACCGGTATAGACCACGGTCTCAGCCATAGCATCCCAGGCAGTTTTATCCTTCAAATAGTCCACATTCAGCCGCATTTCAATGCCCGCGAGCATTTTCTCAACCATGGCTGTGTAACCGCCCACGGGGATCCCCTGATACTTGGCAATGAAATAGTTGTTATCAAAGGTCAGACGCACCGGAAGGCGTTTGATGATAAAGGTCGGCAGCTGGGAACAAGGGCGCCCCCACTGCTTTTCCGTATATCCCTTTATCAGCCGCTCATAGATATCGATGCCCACCAGAGAAATCGCCTGCTCCTCCAAATTCTTCGGCTCCGTGATGCCTGCCGCGGCTCGCTGCTGAGCAATTTTCGCCGCCGCCTCCTGAGGCGTGACAACACCCCACATTTTATTGAAGGTATACATGTTAAAAGGCAGAGAGTACAGCTCCCCCTGATAATTTGCCACCGGCGAGTTGGTATAACGGTTGAATTCCGCAAACTGATTTACATAGTCCCAGACCGTCTTATCGTTGGTATGGAAAATATGGGCTCCATACTGGTGCACCTGGATGCCTTCCACTTCCTTGGTAAACACATTTCCTCCAATGTGATCCCTTTTTTCAATGACCAGAACGGATTTGCCCGCAGCAGCCATTTGCTGGGCAAAGCACGCCCCAAACAAACCGGCGCCTACGATCAAATAATCATATTTCATTGGCAATCGCCATCCCTTTTGAAGATAAACTTTGCAGTTTTCTGCATTCCGTGACCAATATAACATATTTACAGAAATTTGTCATCTGAAAATCCTTGGCAATTGAATAAAATTATTCATCATGCAGGAAGCGCAGGGGCAAATTCTATGACGCAAAGAACCAGCTGCCATGGAAAAACTGCTTCCATGGCAGCTGGCAAAAGTCAATCCTGCGCCTCCGATCCGCCGGAGTCTGCCGGATCGGATTCTTTGGCAGAGGACCCTGTTTCTTTCCATTGCCGGTAGCCCAGAACCGCGGAGAATACCATCCCGCCGCCAAGGACTAGGATCGATACCAGCAAAATGGGAAGGGTAGGGGCGTCTGCCCCTCCGGCAAGATACGCGCCAACAGTATCCCAAAGCATGGAGGCCAGAAGCAGAAAAACCAGACCGCAGATTACAAGGCTGCGATTTCTGTTTTGCGGAGCAGCTTTCTTCACAAATTATCCTCCTGAGTGTTTTCTTTCAAGAGTAGCTGAAAACGCGAAAAATGTCAAGGGGGATTTATCCTTGTCTTGACATTTGCCCGAAGTTCCTGATATAACTTAAGTGGAGGAATGAAATTATGGAACAACTGACAAACCTTTATCAATCCTATATCGAACAGGCGGAAAAACTGCGCAGGGAGACAAATATCTTTGCTTCGATCTTCAGCGGACAGTCGCCTGACAGCAGCCATCCCTGCCATATGGACTTTTACAATGGTGTCAAAGGGTGGGTGGACAGCTTCCTGGAGCAATCCTATGACGCGGATATGGCAGAGCAGGCGCTGAATGTGATCTTGTTTTCCGCCGCTGAGCACGAAAACAGCATTGCCATGTGGTTCCTGGTTGCGGCTCAGGAGCATTCCAGAAGGCTGCTGGCTGTGCTGCCGCCAGACCGCAGAAAGCTGCTGCAAAAGGAATATGACCGGCGCTATCCCAGAAGAAAACGGCTGCCCCTCCAGAAGGAGATTTATACCCTGATGGGGAAATGATGGAAAATGTTGGAAGTAATATACAAATCCCGTCTGACATTTTTGTGTGTTATTCGGGATTGCTAAGAAGTGGATTTCTTGGTATGATAGAGAAAAGTAAACGCTTACGTAAAGGATTACAAATAGGAGACAAACATGACGCTAAAAGACATTGCGGCATTGGCAAACTGCTCCACAGCAACTGTTTCCCGTGTGATCAACAATGAAAAGGGCGTATCGGAAGCCACAAGAAAGCAAATTCAGCAGATTATCGACGAATACCATTTCCAGCCCAATAAAGCAGCCAAGGGACTTGCGGAGCAAAAAACAAATACGCTGTTGTTCGTGTACGAAAACACACCGGACAACCCCTTTTTCACGGAATTGATCCGGGGCGCCATCGACGGCGCCAAGGAAGCCCATCAAATTTTGCTGTTCAATATCATATGTGACTGCTATGTTACCGATTATTTTCTGAATGCCCTGCGTTCGGAACAAATCGACGGGGTGATCGTTGCGTCCACAGGTCTCCCGGAAACCATCAACTTCGCTAAGATGGTAGCGAAGGAAAACAGGCATTTGGTTCTGCTGAATGATCCCATTGACGAGCTGAATGTTCCCAGAATCTACATTAACAATGACCAGGCTGCCTATCAGGCTACCCGTCATTTGCTGGAGTGCGGCCACACACGGATCGGGCACATCGGCGGCAGAACCTCTTCATATCCCAGTTATCAGCGATACGAAGGATACTACCGGGCCATGTGTGAAGCCGGGTTAAAGAAATACGCGGATCGTTATACGATTATGGACAATCATAATCGGGAGATGGCAAGGCGTTCTGCCAAAGAATTGCTCTCGATGGTTGACCGGCCCACCGCGATTTTCGCGGCCAATGACTCCATGGCCTTTGGCGTATGTGCTGCAGTAGGGGAGGTAGGCCTTCGGGTTCCCAATGATGTATCCGTGGTCGGATATGACGATATCAAAATGGCTTCGGAATTCGAACCGAAGCTGACAACCATCCGCCAGCCGATTTATGAAATGGGCAAGAGATCTATTCAGCTGATGCTGAAGGAAGTTGCCGGGGCGCAGGAGTTCCCGGAGGCAATTGTGCTGTCAGCTTCCCTGGTAAAACGCGACTCGGTTCGGCTCCTTCGATAAACAAGAAAATGTAAAGGAATTTGCTGATCGTATTTCTTTGCATTTTTTTGACCGGAAAAATGTAAGCGTTTACGCAAACGTAAACTTATCATTCATTATAAAATTACTGGGCTGATAGAAAAAGTATTTGGTAAATTATGCCACTTTGTGACATAAAAATATAATGCAAAGGAGCTCCCAAAATGAAAAAGATCATCGCAATCGTCCTCGCATTGACTTTGGCACTGAGCATGATGACGGCATGCAATTCCGGAACCGAAGAAACCACGGCCCCGGTTGCAGAAGCCACATCTGCTCCGGCTGCCGAAGAAACGACACAGGAAGAAGAAACGCAACAGGAAGAAGAGAAACCGCTGACCATTGCCGGCATCGTCTTTAAGGATGAGTTCACCATGAAGATGGTACAGCAGGGTTACGAAGACGCGGCTGCTGATTACGGCGTTGAGATTGTGATCGGCAATTCCATGGGAGATCTGGCCAATGAACAGCAGCTGGTTTACAGCTATATGGACATGGGCGTGGACGGAATTGCCATTACTCCGTACTCGGAAGAAGCCTCTGTTCCCATTCTGAAAGAGGCCTACGACAAGGACATCGAAATTGCTGTGGCCAACATTAAGCTGAACGACGCTTCCTTTGTCTGCGGCGGATTTACCTCCCAGGACCTGCTGAACGGCCAGAAGCTGGGCACGTTCGCCGCGGATAAAATCAAGGAAGTCTACGGTACGGATATCAAGATTGCGATCATGGATTACGACGCCGCGATCCCCGAGCAGTCCAAGGCCCGCTGGAACGGCTTCCTGGAATCCCTGACGGCTGAAGGCATCACCTACGAGATCGTTGCCCAGCAGTCCTCCACCTCCAAGAATGACAATGTTCCCATTGTGGAAGCCATGTTGGCCGGCGCGCCTGAAACACAGGTATTCTTCTGCAATTCCGCTGCGTTCACCAATGTGGTTGTGCAGGTGGTTATGAACATGGGTCTGTCTGATCAGATCATGGTGGTGGGCTACGACATGGGTGAACAGTCCGCTACCCAGATTCTGGACGAGACTTCTCCGCTGTACTGTACTTTGGAGCAGGATATGTACACCATGGGATACAAGGCGGTTGAGCAGCTGGTCAAGAGCCTGCGCGGCGAAGAGACAGAGTGTCCCCGGGGCGATACCGTATACCTGGAAGGAATCATCCACAGCAAAGAGGATTTGAACGGCGTGCAGGAGTGGCTGGACCGTTACTACGAACTGGCCAACAGCTGATTGGTTTCTTCCGTTGTTATAAAGTTGTACGCAAGTTGGAGGCGAATCCGGGGAGCGTAAGTTCCCCGGATCCTGTTTCTTCCCGTCCGTGTCTCCGATGAAATCGGCAAGAGCGGATGCTTAAGATTCTGGTACAGTCGAACATTCGAAAAGTGGAGGAATCCTGTATGGTTTTCCCGCTTTTTCAACTGCGCGGATGGGACAAAAATCCGACATTCAGCCGCAGACGATTGATTCAGAGGTTCCCTAAGTTTATAGAGAGTGGTGAAGCTGAGTGAGTACGTTATCGTGTACAGACATCGTAAAAGACTATCCGGGCACCCGTGCCCTGGATCATGTTTCTGCCAGCTTTGAAAGTGGAAAGATCAATGCCCTGTTGGGAAAGAACGGTTCCGGCAAATCAACCTTATGCAAAATCTTTGCCGGTGCGGAAACGGCTACCAGCGGTGAATTCTTTCTGGATGGCACACCCTTGAAGTTTAAAACCCCCATTGACGCATCTGCCAATGGCATCGTTTTGGTTTATCAGGAGACCAGCCTGGTGCCGAGTTTGACGGTTATGGAGAATATCTTTATGGGACGCCTTCCGAAGAAACCCAACGGCATGGTGGATTGGAAGCGAATGCAGGCGGAAACGGAGCGGCTTTTGGCGGTTATGGACGTTAAGATCCACCCCAAAGCGAAGGTGCAGCATCTGCCTATGTGGAAGCGGCAGGTGGTTGAAATCTGCAAGGCCTTGAGCCAGAATCCCAAGGTTCTGATCCTGGATGAACCGACCTCGGCATTGGCCAAGGCAGAGGTGGAAAAGCTGTTTTCCGCCATTCGTAAAGTGAAGGAAAATGATGTCATCATTATTTATATATCGCACAAATTGGCGGAGATCCACGAAATCGCGGATACCGTCACAGTCCTCCGGGACGCGAAATTCATTGGCACCAAGGGAATCCGGGAGATCGACAATGCCGGCCTGATTGCCATGATGTTCGGTCAGACGCAGATGCGGAAGCGCCCTGAGGATGTGATTCCCCTGAAGGAAGTCGCCATGGAGGTGAAGGGTCTGACCCGCGAAGGCTGGTATGAAGATGTTTCCTTCAAGCTGTATCGCGGAGAGGTACTGGGAATTGCCGGTGTTCTTGGCTCCGGCAGAACCGAGCTTTTGGGCGGTATTTTTGGTTCCGATCCGGCGGATTCCGGTTCGGTGATCGTAGACGGAAGGGAATACGTCCACCGAACCCCCGCCATTATGAAGCATGCGGGTCTTGGCCTGACGCCTGAGGACAGAAAAACCACCGGCCTGATTTTAAAACACTCCATTGAGAGCAATCTCTGCTATGCGGGGATGAAGCGAACCACCATCAATGGCTGGATTGAAAGCAGAAAAAAGCGAAAGGAAATGGCCATCAGGCAGGTGGAGGCGCTTCAGATCAAGCTGTCCAGCATTTCAGCCAAGGCCAGTTCCATGTCCGGCGGCAATCAGCAGAAGGTGGTAGTTGGAAACTGGCTGAACAATGATCCCAGGATCATGATTTACGATGAGCCAACCCGGGGGATCGATGTGAATGCCAAGCAGCAGGTATTTGAGATCATGTGGGATCAGGCAAAAAAAGGCAACTCTTCGATTTTTGTTTCTACGGAACTGGAAGAGCTTCCCGGTGTTTGCAACCGCATCCTGGTGCTGCGGGGCGGAAAGATTTGCGAAGAACTGACATCCGAGCAGATCAGCAGCATGACCACCAATGATCTTTACACGTTATGCATGGGAGGAAAATCCGGTGAATGAGAGAATCAATAAGAAAAAGATCATGTATCACTTCCTGAATCACGTTACTGAGATTGTTTTGATTCTGGTGGTGATTGCCTTATGGATAGCTACAGATAACTTTATGACCCTGAACAACTGGATGAACTTGCTTCGTTCCGGCGCGATCAAGGGCTTGATTGCCCTTGGTGTCACCATGGTGCTGATTTGCGGAAAAATCGACCTGTCCACCGGATCCCAGGTGGGTCTGTCCGGTATGTTTGTAGCGGTGTTCTGCAAGCATATGGTTGCAGCCGGCCACAACCAAACGGCAGCCTGCCTGATCGGCATGACTGTAGCCATTATTTTTGCGGCTATAATCGGACTGCTGCATGCCTTCCTGCAAAACCAGTATGATCTTCCGCCATTTGTCGTTACTTTGGGTACCCAGTATCTGATGTTCGGCCTGGCAGCCATTATCTGCAACAACTATCCGATCCCCAATGCCTTTCCCCAGTGGTTCGTGGAGATTGGCATGGGAAGACTGTTTGGAATTGTTCCTTATCCGGTTATCATCTTCTTTGTAATGGCCATTATCTGCTATTTCGTTATGGAACATACCACAACCGGCCGTTCTGTGTACGCGGTAGGCGGCAACCAGGAAGCCGCGCGTCTGACCGGTATCAACGTATTCAAATCCAAGGCCTTTGTTTTCATTGCGGTTCAGATTCTGGCAGCCTTGGCTGGATTTATCAACTCTGCCCAGGTCAACCAGGCTGACTGGTCCTACGGCAAAGAGTGGCCAACCGACTGCTTGTCCATGGCGATCATCGGCGGCACCTCAATGGCCGGCGGTTCCGGCACCATTTACGGCACAGTGATCGGCGTGGTCCTGATCTCTGTGTTGATTAACGGTATGACCATTCTGAACTGGAACATCTATCTGCAGTACATTGTCAGAGGCGCTATCCTTATCGGTTCCCTGATCCTGATGGCCTACCGGGACAAATACCGCGACTAAAGAAAGCAGGTGGGATGTCCCATGACGATTTACGAGCAACCATGGAGATTGATACCCAATAAAGTTCGTGCATCCGGCGGAAGGGAACTGGATCGGTTTCGGGGCGTCAAACCGCCTCTGGATACACCAAACGGTGCTGAGGCCTGGGTGGGATCCATGACCCGTGCCAACGGCGCCACAGAAGCGAATCCCAACCTTGGCTGTGCGGAGGTGCTTCTGCCGGACGGGGAACGGAAGTTTCTGTACCAGGTGGTCATGAATGCTCCCGAGCAGGTGTTGGGGGAGCGGCATATGGCATATTATGGCACAAGTCTTGGTATGCTGATCAAAATGCTGGACGCCAAAACACAGTTCCTTTTACAAAGCCATCCCACAAGGGAAAACGCGAAGAAGTATTGGAACAGTGACTTCGGAAAAGAAGAATGCTGGTATGTTCTGGGGATCCGGGACGATGTTCCGGAGAAGCCGTACATTTTGCTGGGATTCCGGAAGGGGATTACCCGGGAGGCATTTGAGGATGCCTACCGACGTGGAGACCTTCAGGAACTGGAAGGCATGTGCCACAAGATCCCGGTTCAGCCGGGGGAGTGTTACCTGATTCCCGGAGGCGTTCCTCACGCGTTGGGCGCAGGCTGCTTTGTGGCAGAGATACAGGAACCCTCTGATCTGACAGCAGTTCCGTGCTCGCAGGAATATTTGCTGGAGTATCGGAGAAAGGCAAATCCCCTTGGGGTGTTTGTGGCCGAAGACGAAACCCGCTACGAAACCCGTATGCTCAACACCTTCTGTTATCAAGGGATGTGTAAGGAAGAGCTGCTTTCCAGAGTGAAGAGCAAAGAGCGGGTTCTGCGGGAGGGGGCCGGCGGCAAGGAAATTGAGATCTTTGGCGAGCAGGAAACGGAGTCGTTTTCCTGTACCGTCGTTCAGGTATCCGGAGCCATATCCAGAGTCAATACCGGAGATGTTCAAATCGGGATTGTGTTATCCGGACAGGGAAATGTTCGGTGCGGCACTGCCTCCATTCCGGTAAAACAGGGCAGCGAACTGTTTTTCCCCTTTCAGGTAAAAAACGTTATTTTCGAAGGGAATTTTTCCATAATTCTTTGCAATCCGGGGGTGACGGCCGCATATAAACAGGCATCCAGTCCTGTATAGGCCTATGGTTGGCAAATTCCGTACTGAAGCAACGCAAAATGCCCTGAGGGCCAAGGCTCTCAAGGCATTTTTGCGTTGTTCTGCTGCGCAGATGCCCATGGATCGCTGCCTGACCGGAGGCCGCCGAGCGGGTTCCGGTTTCCTGATAATGCAAAGCAGAAACCATGGATTCCGGCGAACGCCATGCCGGCCTGTGTTCTGCCACAGCGGCATCGGAACATTTCTCTTGGAAAGATGCTATTGACAATTCTGGAAAAACGGGTATACTGAATACAGAAAAGTAAATATCCGAAGAAGTTTTTCGGGATGAAAAGACCGGAAAGCAGAGGACTCTCTGGAGAACACATTCAGTTGTGTGCCGAAGGTGCAAGATTCCTTCTGGAATCGAATCTCTCAGGCAAATGGACAGAGACGCGTAACAGTGGTTTGTGCGGAGCAGTCCTTTGCGGACTGCTCTTTTTCAGGATCATTTTATAGAAAGAAGGACGTTGCCCATGTACGGTAAACCCATTGATTCCATCGGATTTGTATCGCAATATGACCCGGAGCTGGCGGCTATGATGGGGCGCGAGCTTGACCGCCAAGAATATGGTTTGGAACTGATTGCCTCGGAAAACTTTGCCTCTCCCGCGGTAATCGCTGCTATGGGATCTATCCTGACCAATAAGTATGCGGAAGGTCTGCCCGGGAAACGATACTATGGCGGATGCCATGTGGTTGATGAGATCGAGCAGTTGTGCATTGACAGAGCCAAAGCCTGCTTTGGCGCGGAATTTGCCAACGTCCAGCCCCACTCCGGCGCCCAGGCCAATATGGCTGTGCAGCTGGCATTGCTTCAGCCGGGCGATACCCTGATGGGCATGAGCCTTGCCAATGGCGGCCACCTGTCCCATGGCAGTCCCGCCAACATTTCCGGGAAGTATTATCATGTGGTTTCCTATGACGTCAATCATGATACCGGCCTGATCGATTATGATCAGATCCGGGATATGGCAAAGCAGTGCCGGCCTAAGCTGATCATTGCGGGAGCTTCCGCTTATCCCCGTGCGATTGATTTCCGGATTTTTGCCGACATCGCCCATGAGGTTGGCGCGGTTCTGATGGTGGATATGGCTCATATTGCGGGACTGGTTGCCGGCGGTGCGCATATGAGCCCTGTGCCCTATGCGGATATTGTTACCACCACCACCCACAAGACCCTTCGGGGACCCCGGGGCGGTCTGATTCTGGCAAAGGAGGAATTTGCCAAGAAGCTGAATTCCGCCGTGTTTCCCGGCACCCAGGGCGGCCCACTGGAGCATGTGATTGCCGCCAAGGCAATTTGTCTGAAAGAGGCAATGCAGCCGCAGTTCAAAACCTATGCCCGGAATGTGGTGAAGAACGCCAAAGCAATGGCGGATGCCTTGCTGGAGGAGGGCTTTGATCTTGTCACCGGCGGCACCGACAACCACTTGATGCTCACGGATCTCCGCCCCATGGGGATCACCGGCAAGGAGCTGCAGGAGCGCTGTGATCACAATCACATTACCCTGAATAAAAACGCCATACCCGGAGATCCCCAGAAGCCGTCTGTCACCAGCGGCGTGCGAATCGGTACTGCCGCCGTTACCACCCGGGGGTTGGAAGAAGGGGAGATGAAGAAGATCGCCCATTGCCTGGCACTGACTGCCAGAGACTTTACCGGAACCCAGGCGGAAGTTCAGGAAACTGTTCGGGAAATCTGTCAGAAATTCCCCCTGTATCGATAATATTCTTTGGAAGCGCCTCTCCCTTGGGCAATGCCCGGGAGAGGCGCTTCTTTTGGAAAGTTATCCTTGCATTTTCAGAAGATCTGTGCGAAAATACAAAAGAATGTGGGAAATAACGGAGCGTAGAATGGATAAGCAGGAATTATTGCAACGAATATTTGGATACAGCCAGTTCCGTCCCGGTCAGGAAGAACTGATTGACGGAATGCTGGCCGGACGGGACGCCTTTGGGATCATGCCTACCGGCGGCGGAAAAAGTATGTGTTACCAGCTGCCGGGACTGCTGCTTCCCGGGATCACCCTGGTGGTTTCACCGCTGATTTCTCTGATGCGGGATCAGGTGATGGCCCTGAAGGCAGCCGGGGTGCCGGCAGCCTATATCAACAGCACACTGAACCGCGCCCAGATGCAGCTGGTATACCGAAACCTGTTGGCCGGTCAGTATAAAATCGTATACATCGCACCGGAGCGGCTGGATTATCCGGGATTTGGCAGCGTTGCGGAACGGCTTCAGATTTCGCTGCTGGCTGTGGATGAAGCCCATTGTATCTCCCAGTGGGGGCAGGATTTTCGCCCAAGCTACCTGCGGATCGTAAACTTCATCCGCCAGCTGCCATACCGTCCTGTGGTTGCGGCCTTTACGGCCACTGCTACCATACAGGTTCGCAGAGATGTGGAGCAGATCCTCCAGCTGCAGAATCCTGTACAGGTGGTAACTGGCTTTGACCGGCCGAATTTGTATTTTGAAGTCATTCATCCGGAGAGCAAAGATCGGGAGCTGCAGCGCCTGCTGTTTGCCCGCAGGAAGAAAAGCGGGATTATATACTGCTCCACCAGGCGGAAGGTGGAATCTGTCTGCCAGAATCTGAACGACATGGGCTATGGAGCGGTTTGCTACCACGCGGGTCTGCCGGATGAACAGCGCACCGCCAATCAGGAAGATTTTCTGTACGATCGAAAGCCTATTATGGTGGCTACCAACGCCTTTGGCATGGGAATTGACAAGTCCAATGTGGGTTTTGTGATCCACTACAATATGCCCAAGAGCATTGAGGCCTATTACCAGGAAGCAGGGCGTGCCGGCAGGGATGGCTCTGAAGCGGACTGCATTCTGCTTTACAATGGTTCGGATGTGTACACCGCTCGCTATTTCATCGATAACAGCTCAGAGAATGAGGAAATGGATCCTGCGCAAAGAGCCCGGGTGCGCAGGCAAGAACTTGCCCGCCTGGATGCCATGGTAGGCTACTGCAAAACCAAAACCTGCCTGCGGGGATATCTGATGGAATACTTCGGACAGAACCATCCGGAGATCTGTGGGAACTGCGGCAACTGTTCGGGCAGCTTTCAAACAGTTGATATTACCAAGGAGGCCGGGATCATTCTCACCTGCATCCAGTCCATTGGTGATAAGCTGGGATACTCGGTTGGTGTGAACCTGGTTGGAAACGTACTCCGGGGGAGCCGGAACAAGCGTGTTCTGGAGCTGCACCTGGATAAATTGCCGGTGTATGGTCTGCTCAGCAGTCGCGGCAGAAGTGAAATCCACGGAATGATCGATCACCTGGAGGCGGAAGGCTATCTGCGCACCGAGCAGGAGCATCGGACACTCCTGCTTACTTCGGAAGCGGATCAGGTTCTATACCGAAATAAGCCTGTTCTGATGAAAGTGGAGATCGAACCGGATGCCGGCGTTCCGGCGGAGACTTCCGGTAAGATGGCTGGTGATGAGGGAGAGCTGTTCGACGAGCTGAGAGATCTTCGCAGCACACTGGCCAAAAAGGCAAAACTCCCGGCCTATGTGATTTTCTCCAATGCCACCTTAATGGATATGGCAAGAAAGCGCCCCCAGACCATTTCGGAATTTCGGAAGATCTCCGGCGTGGGAGAGATCAAGGCCGCTTGGTATGGGCAAGCCTTTTTGGAACGGATCCGGCAATTTCAGGATGAGCATTTTTAAGGAACCTCTGAATCTATGTCTGCTGAATAAGTCGCTTTTCGGCTTATTCCCGCACCCTTAGGCGCGTAATTCCATAAAAACGGCCTTTCAAACCGCTTATGTGCAGCTGGTTTGCATGGCGAGTCATGCAAACCGGTACATCAGAACAACCCGCGAAATGCCTGAAAGCCTTGGCTTTAAGGCGCTTGGTGCTGTTCAGTACCCATGAAGGAAATGTCTGCGGCTGAATGACGGTTTTTATGAACGATGGTTGCAGTTTAAAAAGTGGGAAATCCATTCAGGATTTCTCCACTTTTTAAGCATTCATCCGGGTAAAAAGCGCAAATATCAGCGCTTGGCGATTTTACCAGAGCATCTTTAGAGATCAATTGCCGGATTCATATAGTATACATTCTTCTGATTCAATTTTTCCCGGAGAAGCTGTACGGCTTCTCCGAAGCGCTGGAAATGGACGATCTCCCGCTCCCGAAGGAATTTAATTGCATTATTCACGTCAGGATCATCAGATAACCGCAGAATATTGTCATAGGTCACTCTTGCCTTTTGCTCTGCTG
>CALXDT010000017.1 GCA_944387125.1 uncultured Oscillospiraceae bacterium
AAGGCAAGTCTTCTGTAACTCTGGATCAGGATGCCGCAATTGCTGTTCGGATTCAAAAGAAGGCGGTTGATGAAGGTACCGATGAGGGCGAGGAAGTGCCCCCTACCGAAGAAGTCGTAGTTCCGAAGACTCGTCTGGTGGTAAAGATCGATTCCAGCGACAACAACGTTCGGGACATTTCCCGTGCCCCTGCCAATGGTGAGAGCTCCACTGTTCGTGACATGCTGAACAATTGGTGGATGGATGGCTGGGAGGATAAGTACACCCTCGACCATGTGACCCTGGGCGGAAACGGCAATATCACCCTGGATACCGCTGTTGCGGCTGGTAGCACTGTGTACGTCATGATGAATACCAAGTCTGCTGACTCTGGAAGCAGCGATGACGATGTGGAAACAAAGACCATCAAGTTCATCAACGGCAGCACCACGATCAAGAAGACTTACGAGATCGGCGAAAAAATGGATCTGCCCGAGGGCACTGCGATGAGCGGCTATACCTTTAAGGGTTGGTATACCGACTCCAATGGGAAAGGCACCAAGCTGACCAACGGCACCGTTTGCACGAATAAATTGGAAGATACCTACTATGCTTACTACACCAAGAATGTGAAGTTTGACTACGACGTCTATCTGAACATCTACGTGGACAACAAGGTGGATGAGCCTGCAAAACGGCTGAAGATCACCGATGGTATCGCTAAAGACGGAACGGTCACCATGGGTGAGGTTGAAGATGTAGTCTTTGATTACTACACTTCCAAGTCCAGCAAGGGTATTGTGTTTGACGGCCTGTATATGGCTACCGGTGACTGGGTTGATAGATTCAACCGGGATGATAAGGAAGAATCCTACTATGTGGGAGATGCCAAGGAAAGCAGCAATGTGTTCATCAATGTGATGATCACCAATGCCAAGGCGAAATCTTCCTCCAGCTCCTCCACTTCCGACAGCACCAACTACAAGACCGGTGACGACATCTATATGACCGTGACCGTGATGGGTCTGTCCCTGGCCGCTCTGGCTGGCGTGTACTACATCAGCAAGAAGCGCGCTGTCCGGTAATCGGATACACAGCTTAACCCCAAACCCGGCAGCGAAAGCTGCCGGGTTTCAGACCGTCGAAAAAGCTTCGCAGAATTTGCCGCTTCAGCGGCAAACAAAATTTGAATCATTTTCCGTCGGGGCGCACCCCAGGGTGGTCTCTCTTGCCCCTTCGGGGCAATTCACCTTCTGTACCTGGCGGAAAATACATCTCAGGCTGCGTAGTGTGCGAGTTGTGCGCCTGTGGCGCACAAGGAGTGCGCGCAGCTTACCTGCAAAAACCTGTCGGAAAGCCCCAAAGGGGATTTTCGACAGCCAGAAACCCGGCAGCGAAAGCTGCCGGGTTTTCCCAATTCGTCCCGGAAGGCAAATGCCTCCGGGACTTTGAAATTTTCCAGGTCTGCACCTTGCTATTTTGGCGCTTATCCTGTAGAATAAAAGCTGATGATTTTTCAGAAAAGAGGACAAGAGCATGCTTCATCCGGCATTTGATAACGAAAAGTATCTGCAAACCCAGTCTGCCCATATCCGGGAGCGGATTGCCCAGTTCGGGGGCAAGCTGTATCTGGAATTCGGCGGTAAGCTGTACGATGACAACCACGCCTCCCGGGTGCTGCCGGGCTTCCAGCCGGATAGCAAGCTGCGGATGCTGCTGCAGATGAAAGATCAGGTGGAGATGGTCATTGCCATCAACGCCGGTGACATTGAAAAGAATAAGCTCCGGGGAGATCTGGGGATTACCTACGATGTGGATGTGATCCGGCTGATCAACATTTTCCGGGAACTGGGGCTGTATGTTTCCAGCGTGGTGCTTACCCAGTTCCATGACCAGGACATGTCCAGAGCCTTTCAGGCACGGCTGGAGGGAATGGGCATCCGGGTCTATCATCACTATGCCATTGACCGCTACCCTTCGGACACCGCCCATGTGGTCAGCGACCAGGGGTTCGGGAAAAACGACTACATTGAAACCAGCCGGGAGCTGGTGGTGGTCACGGCTCCGGGGCCGGGCAGCGGCAAGCTGGCCACCTGTCTGAGCCAGCTGTACCACGAGCACAAGCGGGGCATTACCGCGGGCTATGCCAAGTTTGAGACCTTCCCCATTTGGAACCTGCCCCTGAACCACCCGGTGAACCTGGCTTATGAGGCCGCCACGGCGGACTTAAACGATGTGAACATGATCGACCCCTTCCATCTGGAGGCCTACGGCATCACCACGGTGAACTATAACCGGGATGTGGAGGCGTTCCCGGTGCTGGTGGCGATTTTTGAGAAGATCCTGGGTCACTGTCCCTACAAATCCCCCACGGATATGGGCGTGAACATGGCCGGCAACTGCATCATCGACGATGAAGGATGCCGGGAGGCTTCCCGCCAGGAGATCATCCGCCGGTATTATGAAGCCATGTGCCATCTGAAGCAGGGCAAGGCCGGGGAAGAGCCGGTGCGGAAGCTGGAGCTGCTGATGAAAAAGGCGGCGGTGGATCCCAGCCAGCGGAAGGTGGTCTCCGCGGCGCTGGAACGGGCAGAACAGACCGGAAATCCTGCCGCGGCCATGGAACTGCCGGACGGAACCATCGTCACCGGCAAGACCTCTGACCTTCTGGGCGCGTCTTCCGCGCTGCTGCTGAACGCCCTGAAGACCCTGGGGGATATGCCCAAGGATCTGCACCTGATTTCTCCTGTGGCTCTGGATCCCATCCAGAAGCTGAAGGTGGGCTATCTGGGCAACCGGAATCCCCGGCTCCATACCGATGAAACCCTGATTGCCCTGTCCATCAGCGCGGCAACCAACCCCATGGCGGAATTTGCCATGGAGCAGCTGAGCAAGCTCCGGGGCTGTGAAGTCCACTCCTCGGTGATCCTTTCGGCGGTGGATGAAAAGACCTTCAAGCGTCTGGGGGTCAACCTCACCTGCGAACCCAGATACCGGTAAAAAGAGCCCCCGGCGAAAGCCGGGGGCTCAGTCTGCCCGGGGGGCAGCGGGGGTTAACCTCTTTGATCGCAGTAGACGCACCGGTGGATGTCCGCGGCCTTGTCGGTGCAACGGAACAGCTGCGGCAACTCCTGCTCCACCTGGCTGATGCACTTGGGGTTGTGGCAGACCCGGTCGTATTCCAGCTCCATCTCATTCATAAGGTGGGGCTGAGGATTCTTTTCTGCCTCGTCCAGCAGCTTCAGAATCAGCGCCATGCGCATATATTTGCCGTTGAGCGCCTGGCGGAAGTAGGCCGCCCGGGGATCCGCGTCTACCTTGACGCTGATCTCGTTGACCCGGGGCAGGGGATGCAGAACGCACATGATCTCTTTGGCCAGCTTCATCTTTTCCACGTCCAGCACATAGGTATCCCTCAGCCGCTGGTATTCCCAGGGATCCTCAAACCGCTCCCGCTGGATCCGGGTCATGTACAGCACATCCAGCTCTGGGATGGCTTCTTCCAGGGAAGAAACCTCCTTGTAGGGGATGTGATGGGGTTCCAGCACGTTGTAGCGGATGAACCCGGGGATCTTCAGCTCCTTGGGGGAGATAAGCACAAACTTCACGCCGGGATAGCGGCTCATAGCCTCGATCAGGGAGTGAACGGTGCGGCCGTATTTCAGATCGCCGCACAGGCCGATGGTCAGGTCGTTCAGCCGCCCCAGTTCCCGGGAGATGGTCAAAAGATCCGCCAGGGTCTGGGTGGGGTGGTTATGACCGCCGTCCCCGGCGTTGATCACCGGGATGGAAGCAGCCTGGGCAGCCACAAAGGGGGCGCCCTCCTTGGGGTGCCGCATGGCAATGATGTCCGCGTAGCAGCTGACGATTTTGGCGGTGTCCGCTACGCTCTCACCTTTGGAGGCGGAGGAGGAAGCGGCTTCGCTGAAGCCCAGGACGCTGCCGCCCAGCTCCAGCATGGCCGCTTCAAAGCTCAGCCGGGTGCGGGTGGAAGGCTCAAAGAACAGGGTGGCCAGCTTTTTGTGGGCGCAGCGGTTCCAGTAGTTTTCCGGGTGGGCAATGATGTCCTTGGCGGTGGCAATCAGCTGATCCAGCTCGTCCACCCGCAGTTCCAGGATGCTGTTTAATCCTCTCATGCCTTCGCTCCATTCACAGCCAGATAGTTTTTGATCCGGGTGACGTTTTCCGCATTGGCCGGATCCTCTTCCAGGTATTCGATGATGTCATAGACGTCCACCACAGAGTAGACGGGGAAGCCGAACTGCTCCTCGATTTCCTGCATGGCGCCCTTTTCTCCCTGTCCCTTTTCCTTCCGATCCACCATAACGAAGGCGGCGGCTACCTTGACGCCTTCCAGATGGCTCAGGATCTCCATGCTCTCCCGGATGGCGGTGCCGGCGGTGATCACGTCCTCCACAATGACCACTTCCTCACCGGCCTGGGGCACATAACCCACAAACACGCCGCCTTCCCCGTGATCCTTCACTTCCTTGCGGTTGAAGAAGAAGGGGACGTTCAGGCCGCTTTTGGACAGAGCCACGGCGGCGGATACCGCAATGGAGATGCCCTTATAGGCGGGACCGTAGAGAACGGCGGGCTTTTTGCCCAGCTTATCAAAGTAGGCCTTGGCATAGAACTCGCCCAGACAGGCAATCTCTTCACCGGTTTTGATCATGCCGGCATTGATGAAATAGGGGATCTTCCGGCCGGATTTGGCGGTGAAGTCACCGAACTTCAGCACGCCGGCACCCTGCAGGAACTGAATAAACGCTCTTTTGTAGCTTTCCATAGTTACCTCCCGAAAAATCAGTCGCAGAATTCCGCCAGGCACCGCTCGTAGGCGGCTACGGGATCCGGGGCGGCGGTGATGGGGCGGCCGACCACAATGTAATCGGAGCCGATGGCCTTGGCGGCGGCGGGGGTCATGACCCGCTTCTGGTCTCCCGCGTCTCCGTCGGCGAACCGGACGCCGGGGGTGACGGTGAGAAAGTCTTTGCCGCACCGGTTGTGAACCTTGCCCGCTTCCAGAGGGGAGCAGACGATGCCGTCCAGACCGGCGTTCCGGGCGGTCTCGGCGTAGTGCATTACCACCTGGTCAATGGGTTTGTGAATCAGCAGATCCCGCTCCATGGCCTCCTGATCGGTGGAGGTCAGCTGGGTCACGGCGATGAGCAGGGGACGGGTGCCGTCGGGACGGGTCAGACCTTCCAATGCCGCCTGCATCATGGCGGTGGTGCCGGCGGCGTGGAGATTGGTGATGTCCACATCCAGGCGGCTGAGCACGGCCATGGCCTTTTTCACGGTGTTGGGAATGTCGTGGAGCTTCAGATCCAGGAAGATCTTATGCCCCCGGGCCTTGATCTGCCGGACGATCTCCGGGCCTTCGGCGTAGTACAGCTCCATGCCGATTTTGACAAAGGGCTTCTTGCCGGTGAACTTGTCCAGGAAGGCAAAGGTTGCCTCCGCGGAAGAAAAATCACATGCGATAATGACGTCTTTACCCATTGCGCGCGCCTCCTATGATATCGTTTAAATGTTCAATGCCGTATGCCTTCATGACGCCGGGCAGGGCGTTGAGGATGTCCCTGCAGGCGTAGGGGTTGATCAGGTTGGCCGCGCCCACTTCCACGGCGGCGGCGCCGGCCAGCATCATTTCGATCACGTCCTCAGCGGAGCTGATGCCGCCCATGCCGATGACCGGGATTTTCACCGCCTGGGATACCTGCCAGACCATCCGCAGCGCCACCGGGAAAATGGCCGGGCCTGAGAAGCCGCCCATGGTATTGGCGATCACCGGGCGGCGGGTGCGCAGGTCGATACGCATCCCCAGCAGGGTGTTGATCAGGCTGATGCCGTCCGCTCCGGCTTCCTCGCAGGCTTTGGCGATGGATACAATGTCGGTGACGTTGGGGGAGAGCTTGATGATTACAGGCTTGGCAGTGACCGCCTTCACCGCCCGGGTTACTTCCGCGGCGGCCTCCGGCGCCGTGCCGAAGCTCATGCCGCCGCCGTGGACATTGGGGCAGCTGACGTTTACTTCCAGCCAGCCCACCTGGGGCTCTTTATCCAGCTTTTGGCAGGTGTAAGCATAGTCTTCCACGCTGAACCCGGAGACGTTGGCCATCACCGGCTTGTGAAAGCAGGCTTTCAGCCGGGGCAGCTCTTCGGCGATGACCTTTTCCACCCCGGGATTTTGCAGACCTACAGCATTGATCATGCCGCTGGTGCACTCGGCGATCCGGGGGGTGGGGTTGCCGAACCGGGGGTCTTTGGTGGTGCCCTTAAAGGAGAAGGTGCCTAAGATGTTGATGTCGTACAGTTCCGCGAACTCGTAACCATAGCCGAAGGTGCCTGAGGCGGGAATCACCGGGTTGTCCAGGGGGATCCCGCAGAGGCTTACGTTCATGCTTGCCATAGAATTTCCTCCTTCCGCATCACCGGGCCGTCTTTGCAGATGCGCTTATAGCCGGTGAGGGTTTTGCAGGAGCAGCCCATACAGGCACCGAAGCCGCAGCCCATCCGCTCCTCAAAGCTCATCTGGCCGGAAATGGCGGTGGCCCGGTATACGGCCTTGAGCATCGGCTCCGGACCGCAGGCGTAGAAGTAGGTGGCGTCCCGGGGCAGCGCCTGGGTGACGAATCCCTTGCCCCCATAGCTGCCGTCAACGGTGGTTACAGTGACCTGGCAGCCCAGTGCCCGAAACTCCGACTCGTAGAAAATTTCAGAAGCGGTGTTGAAGCCCAGAACAACCTGCACGGCCTTCCCCTGGGCGATAAGGCACTTGGCCAGGTGGTACAGGGGAGGGACGCCCACGCCGCCGCCGATCAGTACCGGCCGGCTGCCGGCGGGGGAAAGGTCATAGCCGTTGCCCAGGCCGGTGAGCAGATCCAGCTCCCTGCCGGGGGGCATGGCGCGCAGCTGCTCCGTGCCCTTGCCCACCACCTTGTAGACGATGGTCAGGGTCTGCCGGTCATAGTCGCACACGGAGATGGGGCGGCGCAGGTACAATCCGTCCAGCCGGATATTCACGAACTGCCCCGGGGCAGTGATGGCGGAGGTATCGCCCTTGAGAACCATCTTCCAAACGGAATCCGTCAGGGCAGTGTTGCTGATGATTTGAAAAAGGCTTTGTTTCATAATCACTCCTAGGCGGGAGGCCGGGAAGGGGTCTTCCCGGCGGGATGGATCAGGCGTCGATGGTGGAGATGGTCAGGGTGGTTTCTTCCAGCACGTCCAGCAGCACTTTGATGGTGTCCAGAGAGGTGAACAGGGTAACGTTGTGCTCTGTGGCGATCTGGCGGATGGTGATGCCGTCGCCTTCATTGGCGCCGGGATCTCTGGTGTTGATGACATAGGCGATGTGCCCCTGACGCAGGGCGTTGGGGATCTCGTCGCTGCCGTCGCTGATTTTTCCCAGCACATGGGTGCGGATTCCGTTGGATTTCAGGAACATGGCGGTGCCGCAGGTGGCTTCGATGTTGAAGCCCAGCTGGTAGAACCGGCGGATCAGCGGCAGCGCCTCATCCTTATCCTTGTCCGCCACGGTGACGAACACGGTGCCGGAGTTCTGCAGCTTCATGCCGCTGGCCTGGAGGGCCTTGTACAGGGCGCGGGTCATGGTGCGGTCATAGCCGATGGCTTCGCCGGTGGACTTCATTTCCGGAGACAGGTAGGCGTCCAGACCGCGGATCTTATTGAAGGAGAACACAGGCGCTTTGACATACCAGCGGTGGCTTTCCTCGGGATAGATGTGGAAGAAGCCCTGTTCCTTCAGACTCTTGCCCAGAATAACCTCCGTGGCGATGTCCGCCAGGGAGTAGCCGGTGGCCTTGCTCAGGAAGGGGACGGTACGGGAAGAGCGGGGGTTGACCTCAATAATGAATACGTTGTCATGGGCGTCCACAATAAACTGGATGTTGAACAAGCCGATGATGCCGATGCCCAGACCCAGCTTTTTGGCATACTGCAAAATGATGCCCTTGACCTTGTCGGAGATGGAGAAGGAGGGGTAGACGGAGATGGAGTCGCCGGAGTGGATGCCGGTGCGCTCCACCAGCTCCATGATGCCGGGGACAAACACATCGTGGCCGTCGCAGATGGCGTCCACTTCCACTTCACGACCCTGGATGTACTTGTCCACCAGCACGGGCTTATCCTCGTCGATTTCCACGGCGGTGCGCAGATAGTGGCGCAGCTGGCCTTCGTTGGAGACGATCTGCATGGCCCGGCCGCCCAGAACGAAGCTGGGACGCACCAGAACAGGGTAGCCGATGGCGTTGGCCGCTTCCAGACCGTCGGCAATGTTGGTCACGGCCTTGCCCTTGGGCTGGGGAATGTCCAGCTCCTGCAGGAGCTTTTCAAAGGCGTCCCGGTTCTCCGCCCTGTCGATGGCGGCGCAGTCGGTGCCGATGATCTTCACGCCCCGGTCGGTCAGAGGCTGCGCCAGGTTGATGGCGGTCTGGCCGCCCAGAGAGGCGATGACTCCGTCGGGCTTTTCATACTCGATGATGTTAATCACATCTTCGGGAGTCAGAGGCTCAAAGTACAGCTTATCGGCGGTGGTGTAGTCGGTGGAAACGGTCTCGGGGTTGTTGTTGATGATAATGGCCTCGTACCCGGCGTTGCGGATGGTCATCACCGCGTGAACGGTGGAGTAGTCGAATTCCACGCCCTGGCCGATGCGGATGGGACCCGCGCCCAGAACAACGATCTTCTTCTTGTCGGTGAGGATGGAGTCGTTCCTGCCGGTGTAGGAGGAGTAGAAATAGGGGATATAAGCGCCGGTGTGGCAGGTATCCACCATCCGGAAGGCGGGGAAGAGATTGTTTTCCTTCCGCAGGCCGTATACATCCAGCTCGCTCCACTTCCACAGCCGACCGATGTACTTGTCGCTGAAGCCCATTTCCTTGGCGGCTCTCAGCGTGGGCACGTCGCCCACCTTCACCCGCAGCAGCTCCTCCATGTCGATGATCCGCTTCAGGGCTTCCAGGAAGTAGGGGGTGATCTGGGTGACTTCGGCAATCTTCTCCACGGTCTCCCCGTGATACAGAAGCTCCGCAATGGCGAAGATGTTGTCGGAGCGGAACTGGCTGATGTACTCCAGCAGCTCCTCCTTGCTCATGTTGTCAAACTTGGACAGGTACACATGGTTGGCGCCGATCTCCAGGGAGCGGATGCCCTTGAGCAGAGCTTCTTCCAGGGTGGAGCCGATGCCCATGCTTTCGCCGGTGGCCTTCATCTGGGTGCCCAGCACGTTGGTGGCGGAGGTGAACTTGTCGAAGGGGAACCGGGGGAGCTTGGCCACCACATAATCCAGCTGAGGCTCAAAGGCGGCGTTGGTGTTGGCAATCTTGATCTCCTCCAGGGACATGCCCATGGCGATTTTGGCTGTGACCCGGGCGATGGGGTAGCCGCTGGCCTTGGAAGCCAGGGCGGAGGAACGGGACACCCGGGGGTTGACCTCAATGAGGAAGTATTCGGAGGAGTGGGGATTCAGGGCGAACTGGACGTTGCAGCCGCCCTCGATTTTCAGGGCGCGGATGATCTTGATGGCGGAGTCGTTCAGCATTTTCAGATCTTCCGGGCTGAGGGTCATGATGGGAGCCACCACCAGGCTGTCGCCGGTGTGGACGCCCACGGGATCGATGTTCTCCATGCCGCAGATGGTGATGGCATGGTCGCTGGAGTCCCGCATCACCTCAAACTCAATTTCCTTGTAGCCCTTGACGGACTTTTCAATGAGCACCTGGTGCACCGGGGAGAGATTGAAGGCGTTGATGCCCACCTCGATCAGCTCTTCTTCGTTGTAGGCGAAGCCGCCGCCGGTGCCGCCCAGGGTAAAGGCGGGACGAAGCACCACCGGATAACCGATGCGCTTGGCAGCTGCCTTGGCCTCTTCCAGGGAGTAGGTGATTTCCGAGGGGATCACCGGCTCGCCGATGGACTGACAAAGCTCCTTGAACTTTTCCCGATCCTCGGCCATTTCAATGGATTCGCTGGAGGTGCCCAGCAGCTTAACCCGGCACTCCTGGAGAACACCCTTCTTTTCCAGCTGCATGGCCAGGTTCAGGCCGGTTTGGCCGCCGATGCCGGGGACGATGGCGTCGGGACGCTCATAGCGGATGATTTTGGCAACGTATTCCAGGGTCAGCGGCTCCATGTAGACTTTGTCGGCAATGACGGTATCGGTCATGATGGTAGCGGGGTTGGAGTTGCACAGCACCACTTCGTAGCCTTCCTCTTTCAAAGCGAGACAGGCCTGGGTGCCGGCGTAGTCAAACTCCGCGGCCTGGCCGATGACAATGGGGCCGGAGCCGATAATCAGAATTTTCTTAATGTCAGTTCTCTTGGGCATGGGTGGTTCCTCCTGAAAATTCATAATATGTAAATTGAAGGGTTAACAGGTCAGGCCCGGTAGACCAGCTTTCCGTCACAGACGGTGGCCGCGCATTTGCCGGAGATTTTCCAGCCGGCGAAGGGGGTGGCTTTTCCCAGGGACAGGAAGTCCTCCGGGTTGACGGTGGACACGGCGTCCAGATCCCATATGGTATAGTCACAGCCCGGGGGGATGCCGAAGCGCTTCCGGGGATTGACGCACATCACTTCCACCAGCTTTTCCAGGGTCAGGACCCCGGGCTTGACCAGATAGGTGTAGAGAATGGGGAAGGCGGTCTCCAGCCCCACTACCCCGAAGACGCTTTGCTCCAGCCCCCGGGATTTTTCCTCGGCGCTGTGGGGCGCGTGGTCGGTGGCGATCATATCAATGGTGCCGTCCAGCAGCCCCTCCACCAGAGCCTGGCGGTCTTCCCCGCTGCGGATGGGAGGATTCATTTTGAACCGGCCGTCTTCCTGAAGCATGCTGTCATCCATCACCAGGTAGTGGGGGCCGGTTTCACAGGTGACGTCCAGCCCCTCCGCCTTGGCCCGGCGGATCAGATCCACGCTTTCTTTGGTGGAGATGTGGCAGACATGGTAGGCGGCGCCGGTTTTTCTGACCAGCTCCAGATCCCGGGCAACCTGACCCCATTCGCTTTCGGAGCAGATACCCCGGTGGCCATGGGCTTTGGCATAGGCGCCGTCATGGATGCAGCCGCCCCGGAGCAGGGAATTGTCTTCGCAGTGGGCGGCGATGGGCTTGCCCAGTGCCTTTGCCCGCACCATGGCTTCTTCCATCATCTCCCGCCGCTGGACGCCCCGGCCGTCGTCGGAAAAGCCTATGACGCCGGGGGCCATGGCTTCCAGGTCTGCCAGGCGCTCGCCCTTTTCCTCCAGGGTGATGGAGCCGTAGGGATAGACCCGGATGCAGGCGCTGTCCTGGATGAGCCGCTGCTGAACGGCCAGATGCTCCGGCGTGTCCGGCACCGGGTTCAGGTTGGGCATGGTGCACACTGCCGTGTAGCCGCCCCGGGCCGCTGCCCGGGAGCCGGAGGCGATGGTCTCCTTATAAGAAAATCCCGGCTCTCTGAAATGCACATGCACGTCACAAAAGCCGGGAAAAACCACAGATGATGGGGTCAAAAACACGGAAAGACCATTGGCGGCAATAGAATCGCCAATGCTGGCAGAAAAAGCGGGGCCAAAAAAAGAAGGGGAAAAGATTGCTGCGTTTCCAGTCATGAGAATCTCCTTTCAATGCCCGAAAAAATGTCTTGCCGGAAAGCGGCAAGACGGGGTATTGCGGCAAGCCGCTCTTTATCCATCTAAGTATAGCATAGCAGCTGAAGTTTGTCAACCGGATTTTCTCTGCCCGCCGGATCCCGGCGGGCAGAGGAGCGCGTCAGCGGCGCTTCCGGGTGCTTTTGGAGAACAGAACCAGCATGGGGAAGATCTCCAAACGGCCTGCCAGCATTCCCCAGGACAGCACCAGCTTGCTCAGGGGGCTGTATCCGCTGAAATTGCAGGTGGGGCCTACGGCGGCCATGCCGGGACCGATGTTGTTAAAGGTACACAAGGTGGCGGACAGGTTGGTTTCGATGGAGAACCCATCCAGGGAGATGATGGTAAAAATAGAAAACAGGATGATCATGTACGCGGCCAGGTAGGCGTTGGTGTTGTCCAAAACCTTTTGATCCACGGTATGGCCGTTGTTGCGCACCAGCTCCACCCGCCGGGGCTGGAGCATCTGGCGGATATTCCGCCGGAGGGTTTTAAACAGCAGCAGCAGCCGGGCAACCTTCAGACCGCCGCCGGTGGAACCGGCGCAGGCGCCGATCACCATCAGGCACAGCAGGATGGTTTTGGAGAAGCTGGGCCAAAGATCATAGTCCGTGGTGGTATAGCCGGTGGTGGTGATGATGCTGCTTACCTGGAAGGCGGCGTGGCGGATGGTTTCCTCCAGGGTGCCGTACAGATCCCGGGTATCCAGAATAATCAGCACAATGCTGCCCAGAATGATGCCCAGGTACAGCCGAAGCTCTTCGTCCCGGAACACGGTTGTCCACCGGCGGATCAGCAGCAGATAATAACAGCTGAAGTTCACGCCGAACAGCATCATAAACACCGTGGTGACATTTTGCAGATAAGGGCTGTAGCTGGCCAGAGAGTCGTTTTTGATGCCGAAGCCGCCGGTGCCGGCAGTGCCGAAGGCGGTGCACACCGCTTCCAGCAGCGGCATGCCGCCGATTACCAGCAGAAGAATGTTGGCAGCGGTCAGCGCCACATAGATCAGGTACAAAATTGCGGCGGTGTTGCGCATTTTGGGCACCAGCTTGCCCACGTCAGGGCCGGGACTTTCCGCCCGGAGCAGGTGCATGGTAAAGCCCTGCCCCTTTTCTGAGGTGAAGGCCAGCAAAAAAACCAGAACGCCCATGCCGCCCAGCCAGTGGCTGAAGCTGCGCCAATAGAGAATGCCGTTGCTTAAGGCTTCCACATCCTTTAAAATGGAAGCGCCGGTGGTGGTAAAGCCCGACACGATTTCAAAAAAACTGTCGATATAGCTGGGAATCTCCCGGGAAAGGTAAAAGGGCAGACACCCAACCAGGCTGAGGGCGATCCAGCACAGGCCCACGCACACAAGACCCTCCCGGGCGCGGAACACGCTGGGCGCGCCCCGGCACACAAGGTACAGCACCGCCACCAGCAGGATAATGATTCCGATGGTGAGCAGAAAGGCTCTGACGGCCATGGATTCCCCGGAGAACAGACTGATGGCCAGGGCGGGGATCATAAACAGCCCTTCAATGGCCAGGATCTGGGCGAGAAACCGCCCCATCATTTTATAGTTCATAAGCCGACCTCGCCGCCTTTACGCAAAGATATCGTTCAGCTGGCGGATAATCTCCCGGCCGTTGGTGACGACAACCACCGTATCCCCCACAACAAAAGAGGATTCGCCGTTGGGGATCTCCGTGGAGGCGCCGTGGGCGATGCTGACAATCAGAACGTTGGATTTGAGCTTGATCTCCTTCAGGGGCTTGCCGCAGAAGCGGGTGGTTTCGTCCACCAGGAACTCCATGGCCTCCGCCTGGCCGTCGGCGATGGTATGTACGGAAATGGCCGCGCCGGTCTGGTTTTCCATGGCCCGCACATACCGGACGATGTTGTTGCAAACCAGCTCCCGGGGGCAGATGACGCTGCCCAAGGAAAGACTGTCCAGAACGCTGCGGTTGCCGGTATGCCCCAGCTTGGTAATCACCTGGCCGACCTTCTGGGATTTGGCGTACAGCGACACAATCATGTTCAGCTCGTCCAGTCCGGTAAGCGTCACCAAAGCGTCGGTTTTGCTTAAATCCAGACTGTCCAGCATATCCTGCTGGCTGATGTCCCCGTGGATGATCTCCGCCTGGGGCAGCAGCTCGCACAGTTCCTGGCACCGGCGGTAATCCTTGTCAATGATCTGGAAGGACATGCCGGACTTTTCCAGCCGCTTGGCCAGGTAATAGCTGATCCGGCCGCCGCCGCAGATGGTGACACTGCGCACCCGGCGGGTGAGGATGTCCAGGTTTTTCAGCAGGGTGGTCAGGTTCTGGGAAAGGGCGGTGACGAAGATCCGATCTCCCTCCCGCAGGGTGAAGCTGCCCTTGGGGGCGATGGCGCTGCCGTCCCGCAGAACCGCGCACACCAGCACCTGGCACTTGACGATGCTTCTCAGATCCATCAGCTTGACGTTGCGCAGCTTGCTGGTGGCGTCCACCCGCAGCTCTACGATTTCGGTGCGGCCGTTGGCGAAGGTGTCCCGGCGCAGGAAGCCCGGGTACTTCAACAGCCGGTCGATCTCCGTGGCGGCCTGATTTTCCGGATTGATCACCATGGAAAGCCCGAAGATGTTCCGCATCCGGTAGATCTGCTCGGTGTACTCCGGGTTGCGGATCCGGGCAATGGTGTGCAGCTTGGGATTCAGGGCGTGGGCGGTGGTGCAGCACAGCAGGTTGATCTCATCCTGGCCGGTGGCGGCGATGAGCAGCTCCGCATCCTTGACCCCGGCTTCCTGCAGCACGCTCATGGAAGCGCAGTTGCCCTGCACGGAAATCACATCGTAGCGCTCCACACTGGACTGGAGCACACTGGAGTTGGAGTCGATAACGGTGATGTTGTGTCCCTCGGAAGAAAGCTGGTGGGTCAGCATGGAACCGACTTTGCCGTCTCCCGCAATGATGATATCCATTGGAAAGCCTCCTAAACGGTAGAGATAGATCCCGGTTTATGCGCGGCATCGGAAATCCCTTTTCGGGGCAGAACATCCCCGCAGTGCTGCCGGTACGCGACGGCGTCTGACGCCTTTGGCGCCGGTTGCGCAAGAATCTACAATAAAATATTATAGCAACTTTTGCGGCCTGTGGCAACTGTTTCTTGATTAAGATCAGATAAACAATGACAAACCCGGGGAACCCCCCGGGCATGGAAGGATGCCGGGTTAGTGTAAAATATTAATTGGCAAAAAAAGAGGCAGGGCAAAACAGCCCTACCTCTTGCAACCAAGTGATATCATGTTAATTGTCCAAAAAAACATAGTCACAGGATGGTTGCAAGATGAATATAA
>CALXDT010000018.1 GCA_944387125.1 uncultured Oscillospiraceae bacterium
CCGGACGGTATCATAGATACCACCCGGAGCGGCGTGACAAAAATTGATGGTACGCCGAAAGGGACTCGAACCCCCGACCTACTGATTCGTAGTCAGTCACTCTATCCAACTGAGCTATCGGCGCATACGCACACTTGATGTGCCAAAGTATAATAGCACACTGTCCCGGAAAATGCAAGTGTTTTTTCAAAAATATTTTCAGGTTTTTTGGAAAGGGCTTAGCGCCTTGACGGGGATTCTCTTATATAGTAAAATAAACCAAAGAAAAGGAGGGTTTTTGTGGATCGTGAGGAGATTCTTGCGGGATTGCCGGAGCTTTTGCTGCCCTGGTACGCCCGAAACCGCCGGGAGCTGCCTTGGCGGCAGGATCGGGAGCCGTATCATATCTGGCTGTCGGAAATCATGCTCCAGCAGACCCGGGTGGAGGCGGTGAAGGGGTACTATGCCCGGTTTCTGGAAACGCTGCCGGATATTCCCGCATTGGCCCGCTGCGATGACGACGTCCTCCATAAGCTCTGGGAAGGGCTGGGATATTACAGCCGGGTTCGGAATCTGAAGAAAGCGGCGCAGATGATTATGGAGCGGTGGAACGGGGAATTTCCCAAAACCTACGGAGAGGTTTTGTCTCTGCCCGGGGTGGGACCCTATACAGCCGGCGCCATTTGCTCCATTGCCTATGACCTGCCCACCCCTGCGGTGGATGGAAACGTGCTCCGGGTAGTTTCCAGGCTGCTGGATGACCCATCGCCCATTGACCTGCCGGAAACCAAAAGGCAGGTGCAGAAGCGGCTGGAGAAGATCTACCCCCGGGAGGCCGGGAGCTTTTCCCAGGCGCTGATGGATCTGGGAGCTACCCTCTGCGGTCCCAACCGGGAGCCGGACTGCGGGCACTGCCCCTGCCGGGAGAGCTGCCTGGGATACAGCCGCGGCAGCGCGGCGTCTCTGCCGGTAAAATCACCCCCAAAACAGCGCAGACAGGAGGACAGAACGGTTCTGATCCTCAGCTGCGGCGGGCGGTACGCATTGGAAAAACGGCCGGAGCGGGGGCTTTTGGCGGGGCTGTGGCAGTTTCCCAACACAGAGGGGTATTTGGATACCGGGCAGACGTTGTCATTGGTGGAAGAATTGGGGCTTCGCCCCAGGGAGGTTCTTCGGGAGACTTATCGAAAGCACATTTTTACCCACATTCAGTGGAACATGAAAGGCGTTTGGCTGGAAGTAGCGGAAGAGGGCGGCGGCTTTCACTGGCTGACCTGGGAGCAGATCCGGCAGCAGGCGGCGCTGCCAACGGCATTTCGTCAATTTTGGGAGGAATAGAGAGATGTTTGATTTTCACATGCATTCCCGGGTATCCTTTGACGCAAAGGATACCGGAGAACAGATGGCCCGTGCGGCGCTGGAGCGGGGGCTGAAGGAGATCTGCTTTACCGATCACATTGACTATGACCCCCTGGCGCAGGAGCAGACCATGGCCTTTGATACAGAGGCCTATAATGCGGAGTACAACGATCTGGAGATTCCCGGGCTGATAATCCGCCGGGGAATGGAATTCGGCATGGATCACACCAACGTGGCGCAGTTTCAGAAGGATCTGAACCGCCGTCCCTTCGACTTTGTGCTGGGCTCCGTCCATTTTGTGGAGGATCTGGACGTTTACTTTGAGCCTTACTGGCGGGGGAAGACCCAGTTCCAGGCGGAACGGCGGTTTCTGGAGCAGACCCTGGCCTGTGTGCGGCTTCATGAGGACTTCGATGTTTTGGCGCACCTGAGCTTTATCAGCAAGGCCTGGGCCAATCCCACCCACCGGCTGCTGCCCTATGGGGAGCACGCCGAGATCGTGGACGAGATTCTGGCAACGCTGGTTCGGAAGGGGAAGGGGCTGGAAATGAACACCAGCGGTGTGGATCGCTGCGGGGGATTCTTGCCCACCCGGGAGTATTTCCTAAGGTTCCGGGAGCTGGGGGGACAGATCGTCACCATCGGCTCCGACGCCCACAACGCTCAGCGGGTGGGCCAGTATGCCGGGGAGGCTTGTGAGATTCTCAGGGAGGTTTTCGGATATGTCTGCACCTTCGCGGAGCGGAAGCCGATTTTCCATAAGCTGTAAAAGCGGATCCAGGATCTTCCTCTGCCGGCCTTGCATTCTATTGGGGAATATGGTAATATTGATAAAACTGTCCTGAATCGAAGAAAAGGATGTGCGAAACGCCATGAGAAAGCTAAGCCGAGGAGCTTATGAAGATACCAAGGGATTTGTCCGGGTAGCAGAGGCCCTGCTGGAAGTGCTGATTCTGACCCTGCAATACTATTTTATCTGGAAGTGGGGATATGACCTTTCCTACTTTGCCTATAAGGGCAAATATGTGCTGATGGGGGTCTACGGGATTCTGATCTATGTGTTTTTTCAGAATTCCGACTGCACCATGTTCGGCCATTTGCACCGGATTGATCTGATTCTGGGTCAGATTATCTCCCTGTTTCTGACCAATTTCATCACCTATTTCCAGCTGTGCCTCATTGCCAACACCATGCTGTCTCCCACACCGCTGCTGGTGCTGTTTGGTGTGGAGATATTGACCGCTGTGGTGCTGGTGTGCCTGTATACCAGCCTGTGCCATAGGCTCTACGCCCCCCATGATATGCTGCTGATTTACGGCCATAAGCGGGGCATCGGGCTGAAAATCAAAATGGACACCCGCCGGGACAAGTACAATATCAGCAAGCTGCTCAACGTGGAAGAGGGCTTCGACGTTATTCGCAAGGAGATCCCCAAGTATGATGCGGTGATCCTGACGGATGTGCCGGCGGAGATCCGCAACGATATATTGAAATACTGCTACCGCTACCGGGTGCGCACGTATGTGGCGCCCAAGCTCACCGACATCATGCTCCGGGGCGCCAAGGACAATGCCCTCTTTGATACGCCCCTGCTGATGGTGAAGGGCACCGGCCTGACTCCGGCTCAGCGGGTGGTAAAGCGGGGCATGGACATTGTGCTGTGCTCTGTGGCGATGGTGGTGGCCGCGCCGGTGATGCTGGTGATTGCCCTGGCAATTAAGCTGGAGGACGGCGGACCAGTCTTTTACAAGCAGAAGCGCCTGACCCGCAACGGTGTGGAGTTTGAGATGCTGAAATTCCGCAGCATGATTGTGGACGCGGAAAAGTATGTGGGAGCGGTGCTGGCCACGGAGGAAGACCCCCGGATTACCAAGGTGGGAAAGGTGATCCGCGCCTTGCGGCTGGATGAGCTGCCCCAGATTCTGAATATTCTGAAGGGGGATATGAGCATCGTAGGCCCCCGGCCGGAACGGAAGGCCATTGCCGACGAATACAGCAAAGAGCTTCCGGAGTTTGCCTATCGGCTGAAGGTCAGAGGCGGTCTGACCGGGTATGCCCAGATCTACGGCAAATACAACACCAGCGCATATGACAAGCTGCGGCTGGATCTGGTGTATATCGAGAATTACTCCCTGCTTTTGGATGTTAAGCTGATTATCCTGACCCTGCGGATCCTGTTCAGCAAGGACAGCACCGAGGGCGTCGATAAAGCGGAGGAGAACGAAAGGCGCGCCGAGGAGCTGTACCGGGAATTGGAGCACAAGGATCCGGAGGCATAAGCTAAGGAGGCTCTGAATAGATCATCTTCGGCGGCATGCCGGATCTTCTGGTTCGTCCCCTGGGTTCAAACAAGTGGGAAATCCACGCAGAATCCCGCCGCTTTTTTGCCATTTCGGCACAGCCGAAATGGCAAGCACCCGCCCTTGCCCATTTTATCATACTGATTCTCTTTTAAAATCTTTATGCTTATCGACTTTACACAGCAAAGGAAATTTCCGTGCCCCATATTGGTACAGCGTTCCCCATCCAAAACGGCAGACTTGTGCCATCGTCTGAAATCCAATACAAACAATCTTCCGTCTGGCACAATCTGAACGAGAAGCGCGCCGGGAGGGGTCCGGGGAGGGCGGCTTTGGGAGCGGGAGCGAAGGAACCTCTGAATAAATCGTCTTCGGCGGAGTGCCGGATCTTTTACCACATCCGTGCAGTTCAAAAAGTGGGAAATCCATACAGGATTCCTCCACTTTTTGAAGGTTCGGCTGAGGCAAAATCTCTCGGCATCCGCTCTTGCCGGTTGAATCAGAGGTTCCCTAACAACTCAGCGCCTCCCCGGTCGGCTTCTTTGGTTCCTTTCTTGCCGGAACAAGAAGGGAACGCCCCCGGCAGGGTCGGGGAGCACTTAAGCAGGAAAGCAGCCAAACCTTTGCGCCGATTTCCCTTTTGTTTCCCGGCAGTTGGATCCAAATTCGTACCAAGCTGTGTAAACCCGATAAGCGT
>CALXDT010000019.1 GCA_944387125.1 uncultured Oscillospiraceae bacterium
CGAAAATTGCAAGTGCAAGTTGGACACCAGCTGGTAGAAATTTTACAACTCTAGCCATGGTTTTGGGTGGATCGTCAGATTCACCCAAAACCGGGGCTGCCGCAGCCGATCAGGCTGCGTAAACAGAATCCAGAAACGCTTCGAACAGTTCTTCTGGGGTTGCGTAGCCCAGTTTCTTTCTGGGAAGGCCGTTTATGTTGTCTGCGGCGGCCAGAATATCCATGTCGCTAAACCGTTCAATGGATACACCCTTGGGGACATACTCTCTCAACATTCCGTTATGCCGTTCGTTTTGAGGCCTCTCCCAGGATGTATAAGGGTGAGCAAAATATACCTTTGTTCCCCACTGCTCCACTGCGGAGAACTCCGCAAACTCCGAACCATTGTCCACCGTGATCGTTTTGAATACCTGGCTGAACTGCTCTCCGGATCCTCTTTTTTACTTGTCCAACTTCATTTTACAATCGGCCTCCAGCTTTCGGTTGATCCCAAAATTGATTTTCATCACCGCGTTTAATTCGGTCGCGCCAAACCGTCCTGCCAAAAACGGCTCTCCGGATCGGATCCGCCGGGCGATCTCCCCGGCGGTTTCCTCCGGAGACAGGAGCTTTTTCCCGGGCAGATAATCCTTATCCCGGTAATACAGCCCCACCGGATCCGGCTGGCCGCTGTAATTCTTCATCCTGCGGCTGATCCACCGATGGTGCAAATAATTTGTCGCAAAGGTAATGGGTCTGTTCATTCCCGCGCTCCTTTCCTTGCCGCCGGCAGCCGTTTTTTCACCTGCGCCAGCGCTTCCCGGCCAAGAGCGGCCAGGGTCTTTTTTACGCCCGCCAGCTCCAGAGAAAACCCGATGGGACTGAGCGCCTTCCCCTGCCCGCGCCGGTGCAGCTCCTCCATCTGCTCCCGGGACAGGGAAAGCAAATCCTTCAGATTGCCCTTGAGCACCACCACCCCGTGCCGGCGGCTGCGAAGCACAATGGGCTTGACGCAGGGAATCTGCCGGATATGCTCCAGCTGGTGCAGATCCTGGGGCGATTTCCCCGGCAAAATATAATATACCGGCGTTTTAGAATCCGCCAGATGGTCTTTCAAATCGTAATACCGGCTGCGTTCCTCTTCCTGCCGGTACCTTTGCAGGAAGGGGTTTGCCTCCATGGCCCAGGGATTGCGCAGTTCAAACTGGGCGGAAAAGACAATGGCATAGGCCGCCTCCAGCTTGGCGCTGAGCAGCGCCGCCAGGTATCCTCCCGCGGAGGATCCGATGACCACCGTGGAATATCCCCGGCACTGCTGCCGCAAAAAAGCAATGAGCTTATCCAGGGTATCCAGCCGGTCATTGATCCCGGTGACATACCAGGATTTGTAAATATCCCGGAGGAAGATCTCCCTGGAGGCCCCGGGCACCCGGATCCTTGTCCACTCATAGGCGTCGTCCTCCAGGATCCGGCGGCGGAACACCGCTTCCTCATTGGGAAACCAGATATTATTGGAGGAGCAGTAGATCACACAGGTGCCGCTGCCGCCGGGATGATCCTCAATGCGGCAGTTGTCCCGGCGGTAGGCCTCCTCCGCCAGGGGGCTGGATTCGTTCCAAATATCAAAAGGCTTTCCCATAATCCTTCGTCCCTTTTCTTGATTACTTCCCCAGCAGAATCCGCAGGTAGGGAATGGCGCTGTAAACCACCGCCGTGACCAAATTGTAGTTTTTATGCAGGTAGTGGAACCACTCCCTCCGGGGCAGTCCCTTGGGGGCTTCCTTCTGTTTCATCCGCTGGGCTCTGGGCAGGGTCGTATCCCGCCAGGTGCCCTCCGGAGGGTTGTCACAGCAAACCCCCACATACCGCCAGTCAGCCCGGATGGGCACCCCTGCCCGGGCGGCGGCGAAGCCGTAATCGAAATCCCCCAGGGAGTGGGTATAGGCCGGATCCATGTTGGGCAGGCGCAGAAACACCTCCCAGGGGATCAGTACACAGTTGGCGTTGAAGGTGTCACAGAGGGCATAGCCCCCCTCCCCCTTGATGATCCGGGTCTTGGGACGGATCCGGGCGGTTTTCACCACGCCGCCGTAGGAGAGCCTGCCCTCCCGGTCGCAGGTGGGACCCACCACAATGGCTCCCGGCGCCTGTTCCCGGGCGGAAAAGGCCAGCCGCTCCAAGGCTCCGGGATAAAAGTCCACATCGTCGTTAAACAGAAGGCACCAGTCAAAATCCCCTTCGTTCCCGGCCTGGGCAATGGCCTTGCGCATGCCCCCGGTGTAAAACAGGCTTCCGTTTCCCTCCAGCACCCGGACATTTTCAAAGGCTTTCAGCGCCTCCCGGGTGCCGTCGGTGCTGTTGTCGTCCACCACCAGAAAGGAAACATCCATGCGGGGGTTTCCCTTGGTCAGCTGCTCAATGGCGGCCACAGTCTTCTCTTTTCGGTTGTAGCAGGTCATCAGCCCCAGAATTTTCATGATCGCTCCAGTCATTTCCCGGCTTTTCCCCTCTGTTCCTTCCGCAATTCCCGGTTCAGCTGTCCGTCCAGCCGGTTCCGAACCCACCGGTATAGCCCGGGGCTGGACAGGAAAAGAATGTACTGCATCCGTTTCACCGAGGAAATCCGCCCCTTTTCTCTTTGGTACAGCGCCTTGCACCGCTGATATATCTGCTGCCGGCGCTCCGGCAGCTCGCTGGTATAGTACGATACGATATACCTTCCCAGCAGCATATTCAAGGTGCTCCAATAGATCTGCCATTCCTGCCTTTCATTGAAAAACAGAACCCGTTCCTCAAAGGCATCCGGAGCGTCCCGGAATTTGGCGGGATTGTCGCCGGTCATAATGCTGTTTCGCCGGATCCGATAGTGGCACAGAATCTCATGGACATATACCGTCCTGCCGGCTTCCGCCAGCAGCTTGTAGGTGGTCCACTCATCCTCAAGCAGTCTGCCCACCGGATATCGAATCTGCTGAAACAGGCTGCCCCGGTACAGCTTTCCCCAGGCCAGATTGCACGTTTTGTTTCCCTGGTCAGCCGCGCATCCCTCCCGGTAGAATTCCGTCCCCGTTTCATAAACCTGTTCCGGGTCGCGGTACGGATCCTCCGAAGGAATCCGCTCTCCTGTTTCGCTCACCATATCATAATTGCAGACAACCACATCCGCCCGGTGCTTCCGGGCTGTCTCCACCAGTCTGGAGACCGCATTCTTTTCAATATAATCATCACTGTCCACCAGCAGGATATACGTCCCCTCCGCCGCATCCAGGCCTTTGTTCCGGGCGTCGGATAAGCCGCCGTTGGCCTTGGAGATCAGGCGGATCCTGTTGTCCCGCCGGGCGTAATCCCGGAAAATTTCATAAGAGCCGTCTGTGGAGCCGTCATTGACCAGAATGATCTCCAGATTTTGCCAGGTTTGGCCGGTCAAAGAATCAAGACATTGGGTCAAATACGCTTCCACATAATAAACCGGCACAATAATGGATACTTTAGGCTGCTGTCCCATTCTGATCCTCCTTGATTCATGATCCGGTTTTTCCTTCTGGTCTTCTTCCGCCGCCGGCCTGCTCCGTGGCATAGGCAATGGCGTCCAGGTAGCCTTTTATGGTCTCCCGGAAAGAAAACCTGGATACGTCCGCCTGCCGGATGGATTCCAGGCAGGGCTTGTCCTTCAGCATCTGATCCAGCGCCAGGGCAAAGTCCTGGGCGTCATAGGGATCCACCAGCCGCCCCGCCTCCGGCGTGACGATGTCATAGGCGCCGTCGGCGTATATGGAGCTTAAAATGGGCGTTCCGGAAAGCAGGGCTTCCAGCAGCACCAGGCCGTAGCAGTCCTCCCGGGTGGGCAGCACAAACAGCTCCGCCTGGGCGTATTCCTCCGCCAGCGCCGCGCCCTCCCGGAACCCCTGCCAGCAGATCCGGTCTCCGATGCCCAGAGCCTCCGCCTGGGCCTTCAGTGCTCCCTGCTCCTGCTCCGTGCCGTTTCCCACAATGTGCAGCTGCCATGGCTCCCGGGTTTTCCCCAGGGCTTCCAGCAGCAGATCCAGCCCCTTCCGCCGGATCATGCTCCCCACATACAGGATCCGCCCCTGCACCGGGCGTTTTTCCCCAGCCGAAAATGTATCCGCATCCTGGGTAAGCAGGCTGAGGAAAATCTTCTCCTCCGGCACACCGTAAAACCGCAGCTTTTCCTTTGCCTTGGTGCTGCTGGCAATGCAGGCGTCGGCGGTTCCGGTGATCCACTTCCGGGCAAGGGTCTGTAAGGAACCGATGTTTCGTTCCGAATGGAGGGTACCGTCGGTGAGATGGATAAAGGGCACCCGATGCCGCCGGCACCATATCCGGCTCTGAATGGCCGCGGGATTATACTCCCAGGCGATCACCGCCCGGGGGCTGATTTCCGTCAGCACCTTCCCCAGATTTCCCGGCAGGTGGATATACCGGTTGTCCAGCGCCCCCCGGATCTTCAGAATCCGGGCGTTCAGAAAGTGGGCGTTCAGCAGCTTCTTCTCATCCACCTGCCACCGGCGGTTGTCCTCTCCCCGGCCGGTGTAGATCACATGGACGCTGTACTCCGGGAAATGGGTCTGAAAGTAGTAAAACAGATCCACCCGATAGGGCGCCGGAATATTGGTGATCAAAGCCACTGTCTTCATAAAACACTCCTGTTATTCTCCGGCGGATGCCCGACGGTAAATCTCCGTCAGCCGCCGGTAATTCTCCTGTTCCGTATAATTCTGCCGGTACCAGCCGCGCACCTGCCGCCTTAGATCCAGATTTCCCTCCTCCACCAATCGCAAAAGGGCTTCCTCCGAATCCACGGGAAACCGCCAGCCGGTAATTCCCTCCCGGATCAGGCTTCCCACGTTCCCCAGGTCGGAGCCCAGCACCGGCGTGCCGGCGCTGTAGGCCTCCAGGATGGTCATGGGGAAGCCCTCATACCACCGGGTGGGCAGGATCAGCGCCCGGGCGCCTTTCAGCAGCTGCCGCACTTCCCCGTTGGGCACAAAGCCCCGCAGCTCCACCGCGTTCATCCGGTTTTGCCCCAGGTAGTCCCGGCACCAATCCTCCTCCGGCCCTGTGCCGCAGACCAGCAGCCTGGGGGTCTTCTGCCCGTGCCGCTGTTCCAGCCGCCGCCAGACAGACAGGAGAAAGTCAATTCCCTTCAGCCGATCCAGCCGTCCGGCGAACAGGAAATACCCGCCGGCTTCCCCGGCGGCTTCCTCCTCTCCGGGGATGTCCGGGGTGAAGTTGGGCTTGATAAACACCTGCTCTTCCCGGATTCCCGGCAGGTTCAGCAGTTTTTTCTTGTTGAATTCTGTCAGACAGATATAGTTCAGTTTTCGGTAGATCCCCGTTTTCCGGTGGATCCAGGTGCTGATCACGCAGGCCAGGGTCTGCAGGAAGCTCCCCCGGTAGCACCGGTGCTTCAGGGCGCAGGAAAGCCCCCGGCGGACGCAGTCCTCGCAGATCTGCCCATCCCGGAAAAAGGCGGCTCCCGGGCACAGCAGCCGGAAATTGTGGATGGTCTGCACCACCGGAATTCCCCTGCCCACTGCCGCGTAGTACACCGCGGGGCTGATGAGATTCAGAGTATTGTGCACATGGACAATATCCACCTGCTCCGTTTTCAGGATCCGCCGGATCTGCCGGTAGGTTCCGGGGTTGAAAACCGTGGTAAAGGGCAGCCCCAGCTTCCGCGCCCCGGACATTTCCCTCAGCTCGGAATTGCTTCTGGTGTAGAGAATCACCCGATGCCCCCGGTCTTCCAGCAGTTTCTTTTCATTGGCAACCACCGTATCCTCCCCGCCGGGGATCTGATAATAATTGTGCACCAGCAGCACCGTCTGCTTTTTTTCCATATTACTTTCCTCGGAGCACCGCGTGCCAGATAAACTTGCTGTTGGTGCGCAGATATCTTCCCGCCAGCCGCCTGGGCTCCTGGAGCAGCCGGTACAGCCACTCCAGGCTGTGCTTCTGCATCCATTCCGGGGCGCGGCGCAGGTTCCCGGCGAAGTAGTCAAATCCGGCGCCCACCCCCACCATCAGGCCGGAAACCCTTCCCTGGTGGGCAGCCATCCAAATTTCCTGCTTGGGGGCGCCCAGACCCACCCAGAGAAAGTCCGGATCCGCCTGACGGATCCTGTCTATGATCTGCGCGTCCTCCTCCCGGGTCAGCGGGCGGAAGGGCGGGCTGTACATCCCGGCAATCTCCAGGCCGGGATACCGCTGTTCCAGCTCCCGGCTCAGCTTGTCCAGGGTTTCCTGGGTGCTGCCGTAGAAGAAATGACGGTAGCCCTGCTCTCCGCTGATCCGGAAGATCTCCTCCATATACTCCGGGCCGGTGGTTCGCTGCATCCGGGGAAAGCCCCGCTTCCGCCCCAGGGCGGACAGGGGGCCGCCGTCGGGAATGGCCAGAATGGCTCCGTTCTGGATCTTCCGGTAGGAAGGATCCTCAAAGGCGGTAACGGTGGTGTGTACATTGGCCACACAGATATAGTCCCCGGACAGCTCCGAAAGATGCGCCCGGGTAAAGTCCACCAAAAAGGCCATGTCCACCGCGGCAATGTCCACCCCCAATATGGGGCACAGAGGGATCTGATCCTTGTTGACAGCATGGGCAAAGTCCATACTCCTATCCTCCCAACGTTTCCGCAGGCTCTGCCTCCAAAGCAGCAATGCAGGTGCATGCCTCGGCAAAGGATTCTGCATGGGCGCGGAGCCACGACGGACTCCTGTCCCACCATTTCAGCTGCAGAAATTTCTCAATGGTATCGGGGTCGAACCGGTATTTGATCACCTTGGCCGGAACCCCGCCCACCACCGCGTACGGCGGTACATCCCTGGTCACCAGTGCGCAAGCAGCCACCACAGCGCCGTCCCCAATGGTAACGCCTTCCATAATCCGCACATAGGAACCGATCCAGACATCATTTCCGATAATCACCTTGTACGGCTCCTGTGCCCAGCGCACCTCCTGAAAAATCGTCCGGTCTGTGTACGTAAATCCCATCTGCCCCTGGGCGGAATAAAAAGCCGGATAGGTGGAGGCGATGGTATGGGTGGGATGCTGGCCGGTAACGACCTTCACGTCCGGTCCCAGGGTGGTATACCGTCCGATCCGCACATACTCCAGCCGGGAATCCCGGCTGATCCCGGATCCAAAGCCCATGACAGAGTCGAACACCTGGCTGTTCTGCCCGATGTGGCCGTATTCTTCCAGGGTCACTTTGCGTATTTTACAATTTCTTTCGATCCGGCATCCCCTGGGAAAGCCATAAAGCCGCCCCCGGAGCAGATCCATCCGCTTTTCCAAACTGTGCTTGATTTGTTTCAGCGCTCCTGTGACGTTCATTTTTTACCTCCGGTTTTTCTGTAGTGATAGATTCCCCGAAGGGTATAGCACATCTGTCTCAGGATCACCCAGAGGCTTAGCTTTTTGCTTCTGTGCAGGAACAGCACCGGCGGGTATCGATCCTCCGGGTGGGAGGGGATCCGGAAGGGATAGCCGGGGTTATAGTAGTCCTGGGGATATTTTCCAAACTGCGACGGATCCCGGTGGGGACGGATCCCCTGTTCCTTGCACAGGAGGCTCAGCAAAGACTGATCTTCCCGGTGTTCAATGCATTCACCCTTGGTTTCTTCCGGGACAGCCGGGTTTATCAATTCCCGGTCTTCACACAGCGCCAGCCACCGGCGGACAAACTCCCGGGATTCCCGGCTGCACCGAAGCAGCAGGAACCCTCCCTGGATCTGGTTGGAATTACGGATCCGCTCTGTATCGCAGTTAAGTTTTTCCATGCAGACGGGAGCCGTAAAGCTTCCCTCCAGCAGCGGAATATCCGATACCCAGATATCTTCCCCTTCTGCCATCCCATTAATCAGGTGATCGATGCCGCGAAGAAAGAAGGAACCGCTGTCCGCGTAAAACACCAGGTCTCCCTCCCGGCACTGCTCCAGCACGCGCAGGATAAAATAGGGTTTCCACAGCCACAGACCGTTGCCCCGGGGATTGGACAGTATCTCCCGGTGGTTTTCAAAATACTCCCTCTGGATATCCTCCGGCGAAAAGGAATAAACCTTGTCAAACCCGCCGATATGACGCCCCGTCCAGGAATTCCATTTCTGGGTTTGGCGATATGGTTTGTTGGCGTAATTGATTAAAATCTTCAAAAAAGTTCCTGCTTCCCCTATATTTTAGCGGCAAACCGCCGCGAAACGCTCCCATTTCAAAACAGTATCCTACATGGAGCCTTCCCGCTTGAATACCACCCGGAAGGTCTTCAGCAGGATCTGGAAATCCAGTCCCGGCGACCATTGGCTGATGTACTGCATATCCAGCTTCACCACCTGGTCAAAATCCGTGATATCGGATCTGCCGCTGATCTGCCAAAGCCCCGTAATCCCCGGGCGGAAGGCCATTCTTGCCCGGTGCTGCAGGCCGTATTTTTTCCACTCGTCCATGGTAGGCGGGCGGGTGCCTACCAGAGACATATCTCCCTTGAGCACGTTCCAGAACTGGGGCAGCTCGTCAATGCTCCAGTCCCTTATAACATTGCCGATCCCTTTTTTAATGGTGCCGTCCGGCAGCTGCCTGGCGCCGATGATCCGGGGATCAAAGTCCAGCTTGAACATCATGCCGTCGGAAACCCGGTTCTGCTTCATCAGCTCCTGCTTCCGGGCCTCCGCGTCCAGCACCATGCTGCGGATTTTATACATGGTAAAGGGTTTTCCGTTGCGCCCCACCCGCTTCTGCTTGAAAATAATGGCTCCCGGGGACTGGGCATAGATCATCGGCCCCACAATGGCCAGGGCGATCAGCGCCAGCAGACATCCCACCAGCCCCCCCGCGATGTCCAGCGCCCGCTTAAAGAAGGCCTGGGACATGGTGACGCTTTTGATCACCGTGGTAAGCACCGTGTACTCTCCCACCTTCTGCACCATCTGCTGGCAGCCCATGTCGCTGCCCTGGAAGTCGATGACCGTATGCACCGCCACGCCGGTGGCCGCGATCCGATCCAGCAGATTCCGGAACCGCTCCCGGTTGCTCTGGTTTTTCGGCTGCACCACCAGCACCTCGTCCACCCAGTTGCCGCAGATATAGCTTTCCATGGTCTCCATCGTGGCCACCACCGGCATCCCCGCCACTTCGTCGGGCACCTGGGAAGCGTCCTCGTCCAGGACAATGACCCCGGCCACCCGGGCAAGACCGATGTTGTCGGTTTTCAGCCCCTCCAAAACCTGCCGGGCGGTTTCCCACTCCGCCGCCACCAGCATCAGATCCTTCTGACGCACATGGTCATAGCGCCGGATCACCGTTTTCCACCCCAGGCGGGTCAGGTAGTTGGCGATCAGGTAGATGCCGCCGGTCATCAGGCACACCAGACGGGAATAGGCCTGGCCGCCCTGTACCGTGAACAGGTAAACGGTGGTGGCGGCGGTGATCAGGGCGGCGCTTTTGACGCAGCTCTCCATTTCCTTCCAGTAGCCCCGGATCATCACATCCCGCACCGGCTCCATCAAAAACAGATACACAAGATCCACGCACAGCAGAACCAGCCCCGTGGCCCGGTAGTCCGGCAGCAGATAGGGATTCGCCCAGCCGTGACGCAGACAGTAAGCCAGAATAAAACTCAATTGCAGAACGCACACATCCAGCAGAATAAAGTCCCAGTGGGCAAGCCATCCGGTGTTTCTCTTTCGATACATGGCAGATGCTCCTTTATTGTGTATTGTGTTTTTGCGAAAATTCCGGGCAGCGGCGGGGCGCTGCCCGGACAGATGGAAGGATTGCTCGTCTTACGAATTCCGAAAGGCCGAAACGCTCCGGCTTTTATCGTTTCCGCCCATATTCCGTATATGTCATTATAGCACAGCTTTCCCGCCTATGCAACCATGGTCTTGCCGGGAATTTCTTTATCCCTGCCTCTGCCCGCAGGCCGCCTCCATGGCTTCGGCCAGTTCCCGGGCAATGGCGCGCATCCGCTCCGGCTCCACCTTCAGAACCTGCCGGTCGTACGTCACCAGGCCGTTGGTCTCGTCCTCCACATCGGACACCTGGGTGAGGATGGCTCCGCACAGGCCGGAAGCCACCTGGGGCAGGATGTCCCGGCGGTACAGCGCCTCCAGCCCCTGCTCCAGCTCCCGGCGGACGGCAAATTTCCGGTAGCCGTATTCCTTCGCCAGGTTGAACCGGTGGCCGTCCACCGGCCAGCTGCAGCCCCCGAATTCCGACAGCACCAGCGGCCGGCGGCGGTCGGAGCGCATCTCCAGGCTGCCGAAGTAGATGTGCTCGCTTTGCACATCCGAGGGAGCATTGTGGAACCACCCGGAGGCGCTGTTCCAGATCCGATCCGGCGCCAGGGCTTTCATCTGCCGATACAATTCCCCGGTCTGGTGCTGTCCCCAGCCTTCATTGAACAGAGTGTACAAAATGATGCAGGGGTGATTGTGCAGATGCTCCAAAGTCTCTTCACAATGCCTCCGGAAGAAGGTTCTTCCCCGGGGGGAAGGCCGCCGGTGGAGGGCAAATCGCCGCTGCCCCGCCGTGGGCAGCACCGTGTCCAGCAGGTAGGAGTAGGGGCCGCAGTTGACCATATCCTGGAATACCAGCATCCCCAGCCGGTCGCAGTCGTAGTAAAACCGCTCCGGCTCGATCTTGATGTGCTTGCGCAGGGTGTTGAACCCCAGGGATTTCATGGTTTCTACATCGTATGTATACCCCCGGGGACTGCCGGGCAGACAGATACCGTCGGAATAGTACCCCTGATCCAGCAGCCCGTGGCAGAAGCGGGGCTTGCCGTTGAGAAAAATCCGGGCATAGTCCCCCACCCGGCGGATCTCCACCTTCCGCAGAGCAAAGTAGCTCTCCACCCGGTCCCCGCCCCCCTGGATGGCAAAGGGGTACAGGTTCGGCTCCTCCGGACTCCACAGCCGGGGGTTCTCCGGCTTCAGGGTCACGGCGCCCTGCTCCAGAGGCACCCGGCCGCCCTCCCAGGTCAGATACAGTTCTTTGCCGCCCCCGGTGACGGAGATGGTCACGGATTGGTCGGTGGGGGTGATGGTCAGGCCCCGGATGTAGTCCTCCGGCACCGATTCCAGCCACACCGTCTGCCAGATGCCGCTGAACCCGGTGTACCACATGCCGCCCCGCTTTTTCCGCTGCTTGCCGTAGGGCAGATCCGGATCCATCGCATCCCGAACCTCCACCCGGAGGGTGTTTTCCCCCTTCAGCTGGGGGGTGATGTCCAAGGAGAAGGGCAGGTAGCCCCCCTGGTGCGCCCCCACCGGCACCTGGTTCACATACACCCGGCAGATCTGATCCACCGCCCCGAAGTGGAGCAGAACCCGATCCTTCAAAAACCCCTCCGGCAGGGTAAATGTTCTGGTATAGGTCAGCACCTGCCCCGGCTCCGGTTTCCGTCCAATGCCGGCGAGCTGGGATTCCGGGGGGTAGGGCACCAGAATCTGCCCCCAGGACGTCCCGCCGCAGGAAAGCTGCCACCGGCCGTTGAGGCACAGAAAGCTGTCCCGGCGCAGCTGGGGGCGGGGATATTCCTCCCAGGGAATGTCCGGCTGCTCCATCCAGGGGGTGGGAAGCAGCACCGTGGTCTGCTGGTTCATAGGCGTCCTCCTTCCGCCCCGGAGCTCCGGGGCAGGGATTGTTTCTGTTATGATACCACAGCGGCCTTCCCGGCGGAAGGACTTTTTCCCCTCCCCGGCAAAAAAACCGCTCAACAGGAAACACCCTTCCCGGGAAGCCGGGAAGGGCGTTTCTGCTTGCGATTAAATCCGGGCAACGCCGGTGTCTCTGGCCGCCTGGGCGACGGCCGCCGCCACCGCAGAGCCGACCCGGGGGTCAAAGGCCGCGGGGATGATGTAGTCCGCGGACAGCTCCTCCGGAGAGATCAGCTCCGCCAGGGCGTGCGCGGCAGCCAGCTTCGTCCCCTCGTTGACGGCCGAGGCGCGGACGTCGAAGGCGCCCCGGAAAATGCCCGGGAAGGCCAGCACGTTGTTGATCTGGTTGGGGAAGTCGCTGCGGCCGGTGGAGATCACAGCGGCGCCCGCCGCCTTGGCCTCATCGGGGAAAATCTCCGGGGTGGGGTTGGCGCAGGCGAAGATAATGGGATCCCGGTTCATGGAGCGAACCATATCCTGGGTCACTGCCCCGGGAGCGGACACGCCGATGAACACATCCGCGCCTACCATGGCGTCGGCCAGGGTGCCCCGGAGACCTCTGGGGTTGGTGCACTGGGCCATTTCCTCTTTGATCCAGTTCATGCCCTTTTCCCGCCCCTGGTAGAGGATGCCGGTGCGGTCGCACAGGGTGATGTCCCTGGCGCCGGCGGACAGCAGCAGCTTGGTAATGGCGATGGCGGCGGCGCCGGCGCCGTTGACGGCAATCTTCACATCCTCCAGCTTCTTGCCCACCACCTTCAAGCCGTTGGTCAGACCGGCCAGGGTGATCACGGCGGTGCCGTGCTGATCGTCGTGGAAAATGGGAATGTCGCACTTTTCCTTCAGCTTCCGCTCGATTTCAAAGCACCGGGGCGCGGCGATGTCCTCCAGGTTCACGCCGCCGAAGGAGCCGGAGATCCGGTAGATGGTGTCCACAATCTCGTCCACATTCTTGCTCTTGATGCAAAGGGGGAAGGCGTCCACGTTGCCGAAGGCCTTGAACAGAACGCACTTGCCTTCCATCACAGGCATGCCGGCCTCGGGGCCGATGTCCCCCAGACCCAGCACCGCGGTGCCGTCGGTGGCCACCAGGCACAGGTTATGCCGGCGGGTCAGCTCATAGCTCTTGTTCACGTCCTTCTGAATCTCCAGGCAGGGCTGTGCCACCCCGGGGGTGTAGGCCAGGGACAGATCGTCCTTGGTGGATACGGGCACGGTGTGCACCACTTCGATTTTGCCCTTCCACTGGGCGTGGAGCTTCAGGGATTCTTTTGCGTAATCCATAGTGATTGTTTCCTCCTGAAAACGTTCTGTATTTATATGGTAGATGTTATTGCTTCGCGTCCACAATCACGCTGACGCCGTTGGGAATGATGGTTACAGAGGCCTCTGCCCCCTTCTCCCTCCGCGCCAGCGCCAGGGCGGTTTCCAAATCGGGCGCCCAGTCCAGCTTCATCTCCCGGAGCAGGGTCTCCCGTTCCGGGGGGGAGACAAAGATCACCCGGTGCTTGATCAGGATCCGCGCCAGGATCTGGCTCTCCCACTGATCCGGAATGGTCTGATCCCAGGGATTTTTCATGATCGCATCATACAGCGCCCGGGGGCTTTCGCAGTCCTTCAGGCTCCGGTAGAAGCCCTCGCCGCCGTGGCCGTCGGACAGCCCGGCGCAGAGAATCAGCACAGCCCCTTCCTTGGCGCTGGCCTCCGCGGCGGTCAGTCCCTTGACGCACTGGTAGATGTTCTGATCCAGAGGCTCGCCGCCGTTGGAGGTGATGACGATGTCCGCCGGAGCGGCAGGCACCGCGCAGTACCGGCGCAGGAAGGCGCAGCCTGCTTCATGAGCCTGCTCCGGATCCCCGGCAAAGGCCGCCACGGTACGCTTGTCCTCGTCGATGATCACGTTGACCACATAGGCCAGCCTCGCCATGCGAGCCGCCGCCACCATGTCCCGGTGAATGGGATTGCCCTCCAGGATCCCGGTGCGGGCATAGCCGCTGTGGATAAAGGCGCTGCAATGGTTGCCCAGCACCGTGGCCTGATCGCAGACCCCCGGAAGCACGCTTTTCCGTCCGCCGGAAAACCCCGCGAAGAAGTGCGGCTCGATAAACCCCTCGGCAATCAAAAGATCCGTCTCAACCGCCGCCCGGTTCAGCACCAGAGGCGCCCCGCTGGGCAGGGTGCCGATGGCCACATTGGCCCGGGCATCCCGGCAGTCGTGCACCAGAATCTTCTCCTGGGAGAAAACCGCCTCTCCCAGCTTTTCCCGCAGCTCCTGATCGGTGGTGCCCCGGTGGAAGCCTGTGGCCACCAGCAGCGTCACCTGGATCCGGGGATTTCCCCGGCGCAGCGCCGCCAGCATGGGCGGCAGGATGTCCCGGCTGGGCACCGGCCGGGTGTGGTCGCTGATGATGATGGTGCACCGTTCCTTCCCCTGAGCCAGCTGCTCCAGAGGCGCAGAGCCCATGGGGGCTTCCATGGCGCGGGTCACAAGCACCTGCCCCGGCTCCCCGGCTTTCAGCTGATCCACCCGGGAGCGCAGCACCGCCGCCCCGGGAATGTCACAGGGGATGCTGCCCCTTCCCCATGGGATGGTTGTCATCAATAATTTCCTCCGAACACGTTCTTTCTGGCCGGGGGCGTATAGTCGCCGAAGTAGCCGGAAGGATCCAGCTTCAGGTAGTCGCACAGGTCAAACAGCTCCACCATGGTGCCGTCGGACACGGGGATGCCGTGCTCCAGCCGCTGCTCCACAGCCGCCACTTCCTTTTCGCCGTGGGTGTAGATCCGCTCCTGACCGTCGGCCTTGGGCGCGTCCCGCAGCTGCTGCAGGAAGGTGGAGAAATGCTCCTGGATCTCCCGGGGATCCCCGAAGCAGGCGGGATCGACGGCCATGAAGCCGTGGCAGATGTTCCCCCGTCCGCCGGTCATGCACAGGTTGGAGGTGCCGCCCAGGGACAAAATGGAAGAGAAGATCTCACAAAGCATGCCGTAGCCGTAGCCCTTGTGGCTGCCCAGCTGCTCGGTGCTGCCGCCCAGAGGCATAATGCCGCCGCCGTTTTTGGCCACGATGTTGGCCAGCACATCCGGGGCGTTGGTGGAGGGGTGCCCGTCCTTATCCAGCGCCCAGCCCTCCGGCAGGGGCTTGCCCGCCTTGTTGTACATCTCCAGCTTGCCCCGGGTCACAACGGTGGTGGAGGCGTCGAAGAAGAAATCAAAGGGTCTGGCGGGCATGGCGCAGGCAATGGGGTTGGAGCCGATCATGGCCATCCGGCCGTAGGTGGGCACCATGATGGCCTCGCTGTTGGTGCAGCTGAAGCCTATGAGCCCTTCCCGGCAGGCCATCTTGGCATAGTAGCCGGCAATGCCGTAGTGGTTGGAATTGCGCACCGTTACAATGCCCACGCCGCTGGCTTTGGCCTTCTGGATCGCCACCTCCATGGCGTAGTGGCCGATCAGCTGACCCATGCCGTCGTGGCCGTCGATCACGGCGGAAACCGGGGTCTGGAACACAATCTCCGGCTTTGCCTCCGGGTGGATCATGCCCTTTTCAATGCACTTGTGGTAGCGAACCATCCGCTGCATGCCATGGCTTTCAATGCCGTACAGGTCGCTGGTCAGCAGCACGTCGGTGATGATGGCGCTTTCCTCCTCCGTAAAGCCGAAGGCGCGGAAGGCGTCGTCGCAGAAACGCTTCAGCGTTTCATAGGTGTAATACTGGTGGCCCATAAATGTTTCCTCCTTTGGTTTATGGTTGTGTTCCGTTTTAATTGGTCATACCAATTCCTAAATTGACTATACCACTTTTGTTGTACAAATGCAATAGAGAATTGTTCATTTTTATTATAAAATTATACTGTCTGTTGATATAAATTTATACTGTATGCCGAATGCCCAGCGCCGGGGCGTATTCCCCCACCGCCGGCAGCGCGCCGGAACAAAGCGAAATGCCCGGACAGCCTCCGGGCATTTCACTTACCTATTATATTATGCTTATCGGGTTTCCGCAGCTTGGTACAAATTTTCATCCAACTGCCGGAAAACAAATGGGAAATCGGCGCAGGGATTTGGAAGGTTCCCCGCCGAAGTGCTCCCCGCCCCCCTGCCGGGGGCCTTCCTTTCTTGTCTCGGCAAGAAAGGAAGCAAAGAAGCCCACCGGGGAGGCGCTGTACCAATATGGGGCACAGAAATTTCCTTTGCTGTGTAAAGTCGATAAGCATATATTTGGAATATCCCTATGGGTTACAGGCTGTACCAGCGGATCTCGTTGGCGTCCAGGTGCAGGGCAAAGGAGCCGGTATCGGTGTAGACAGTGGTATCCTGGGGCACATAGGTGTTGTTGACCACGCAGTATTTGCCGTTTTTTACGAAGGCGTGGACTTCCACATTGTAGTTGGTGGAGAACCACTTGCGCAGCAGCTCCTCCCCATGGGCAGCCCACAGAATCGCCCGATACAGCACGCGGCTGTTCTCAAAGGAGTAGGGCAGGCCGGAGATGTACACGCCGCGGCCGCTGCCGTAGCTGTTGACAGCCATCTGCACTTCCTTGTCCTTCTGAACCAGAATCTGCGCGCCCTCCAGCGCGTAGATGTTCTTCTTGCCTTCGCCGAAGTTCACCTGGCCGGTTACATCCTCCAAGATGAAGTGATCGGGATGGGGCTCCCAGTTGTATTTGTCGTAGTTGAGGGTGAGGCCGGTCTCCTTCTCCACACCCAGAATGGCCCCCAGCTGGAGGTAGCGGCCTTGGTACTGGTGGCCGGAAGGCTCGCCGACGCCGATGAAGCCGCCGCCTCTGTGGACAAACCTGCGCAGAGCGGAGGAGATGGCGGGATCCTCCCATTCCGCGCCGCCGGTATGGGCGGTATCGCCGTCACCGACGTTGAGAATCACGTCGATGGAATCGAGAATGGCGGGATCCTGGCGGATGTCGTCAAAGGAGAGAAACTTCACATCAAAGGGAGCGCCGGACAGCGCTTCAATGATCCCCGCATAGGAGTAGTTCTGCTTCTGGTACAGGGCGTGGTGAACCATGTGACAGCCCCAGGAGCGCATTTTTCCCCAGCTGTTCAGCACGGCCACGGTTTTGACACAGTAGGGGGTGGTTCCCTTGATGTTTTCATACAGCTCCCGGAACTCGTTGCACACCGATTCCACATAGTCGATAAACTCCGGGAACTGGAGCGCCAGCTTCAGGTAGCCGCCGTAGCCGATCCGGTCGATGGGCTTGCGGAGAATTGCCCGGCGGGCTGTGACCCAGTTTTCCCTGGCTTCCCCAACGGGATCGCCACCCTCATGGAAGGTATCGGGGAAGAAATAAGGAAGGAACCGCCCCTCGGTATACTTGACTCCGGGAATGTCGGAGATCAGCCGCAGGGTGGAGCCGTTGCCCACGCTTCCCACCACCGCGTCCAGACCGATGGTCTTAAATTCCTCCAGGAAGGGCTCGGTGCCGATCCAGTGATCCCCCAGGAACATCATGGCCTCCTTGCCCAGCTCATGGGTGATGTCCACCATTTCCTTGGCCAGAGCGGCTACCTCTCTTCTCTGAAAAGCCTGGAAATCCTTGAACTGCCGGGAGGGAACCCGGTACTGGTTGTTGTAATAGCCCTGGTCCACGATGTATTCCGGCCGGAAGGGATAGCCAACCTCCTTCTCAAACTGTTCCAGGATGTACGGAGATACCGAGGCGGAGTAGCCGTACCAGTCCACATACTTCTCCCGCTTCAGCTCGTCGAACAGCAATGTGAACTGGTGGAAAAAGGTGGTATAGCGGATGACGTTGACATAGGGATGGTCGGCGATGAACTTGCGCAGCCGCTCCATGGTAAACTTGTGGGTCTTGGGCTGACGGACATCAAAGGTGATCTGATGCTCAAAGTTCTGCCAGTTGTTGGTGACAGCGTTATACATATGCACCGGATCCCAGGTCAGGTAGGCCAGGAAGGCCACGGTATACTCATGGTAGGCCTCGGGCTTATGGATCACCAAACAGCCGGTCTGCCGGCAGTAGTCCCAGGCCTCCGGAGAAAGAGGCACGCCCGCCGTGCGGTCCATGACCTCCCACCAGCGCTTGATATTATCCCGGGTGTTGACCTCCATCAGCTCCGGAGAGATGCCCTTCATCAGAGGAATCTCCAGGGCGCCCTCCAGGGCGGTGTGAAACCCGGTCATGATATAGCACTGCTGCACCTCGTCGGGGTTGGCCTTGGCCCAGGCGTTGTCCTTGCGGGTGGTGTAGTAGGTGGAGTAGATCTTGGCATTCTGATTTTGCAGTTCCTTCGGGAAATCCGTACCGTCGCAGTCGCGGATGGCATCCGCTCCCCAGCGCTGCATGATTTCCAGGGTTTCAGGAACAACGTCCAGGTCGGTAGGGATTGTCACACGGCCGGTCTTTCTTGCGTCACGCATAAGAGTTCTCCTTGATGTAGTAGATTGTAAGGAAAAAAGCCGCCCCGCGGCCGCCGCCGCGGGATCCTTTCCCCTTCTGAGGGAAGCTCTGATTCCATCGGCAAGGGCGGATGCCGGGAAATTCCGGCGCAGCTGAATGCGGAAAAAGCGGAGGAATCCTGTATGGATTTCCCACCTTTCCCCTGCGCCGACGGGCGAAAAATCCGGCATTCCACCGAGGACGATGGATTCAGAGATTCCCGGGGAATAAGCCCCGGAAGGCGGCTTATTCCCTGGGGATATGGCTTTGAAAGCGTTGGGATGAGGAAGGCTCAGCCCTTCACGCCGCCGCCGGTAACACCGGCAATGATCTTCTCCGACAGGAAGATGTACAGCAGGAAGGTGGGCAGGAACACAATGATCACCGCCGCGAACATTGCGCCGTAGTTTCCGGAATACTTCATCGCGTTGACAATCTGCAGCAGTCCCACGCCCACAGGGGTCATGCTCTCGCTGGAGGTGAAGATCAGCGCCATGAAGAATTCGTTCCACACAGACAGGAAGTTGAAGATGGTCACGGTAATCACCGCAGGCTGAACCAGCGGCAGCATGATCTTCCAGAATGTTCTCATGGGGCTGCATCCGTCCAGATAGGCGGCTTCTTCATAGGATCTTGACAATGTGGAGAAAAAGTCCACCAGGTAGATGGTGGTATAGGGAACACGCAGCATGATGTACAGCACAATCAGCAGGATCCGTCCCTTGATTCCCCACTGCACCGCCAGGGAATACAGGGGCATGATGATCATGATCGCGGGAACGCTCATGGCGATGACCAGACCCAGCCGAATAGGCTTACTGCCGACAAACTTCCAGCGGCTCAGCACATAGGCCGCCGGGGCGGAAATCAGCAGCACACCCGCACTGGCAGTGACGGAATAGAGCAAGCTGTTGGCGAAGAAGACGGACACATTCTGGGAATTCCAGGCGGTGGCGTAGTTCTCCCAATGGAGGCCGGATTTAAATTCCAAAACCGTGCCGGTGAAGATTTCCCGGGAGGTGGAAAGGCTCGCCGCCAGGATCCAGAACAGCATGACCGCGGCAAACACCACCCAGGTGGTGACGATCAGATAACCGGGAAGCAGCTTGGCTTCTTTTTTCCAGTTGATTTTTTCATGATAGTTAGCCATTTTGTTCCCTCCTTTGTTAGTATTCCAGATCGCTGTCCTTCAGTGTGAGGTTCATGATCGCGTAAACCGCAATGATGATCAGCGTCAGGACAACACCCACAGCCGCGCCGGCGCCGGCATCCCGCTCGATAATGCCCTTGCCGCCGAAGACAATGTCATACAGATACACAACCGGGACGATGGTGCTTCCCTCCGTATTGACCGGGGAGAACATCTTTGTCCACAGGAAGAAGGTGGTGGCGTTAATGCTCCAGAAGGTGATGGAGGTCTTGATGATGCCCTTCATCAGAGGCATGGTGATCTTGCTGAACTGGCTGACCTTGCTGGCGCCGTCCAGGGTGGCGGCTTCGTAGAGGTCTCTGGGAATGCCCTCAATGCCGCTGATGTAGATCAGCATATAGTAGCCTACGCTGCCGAAGATAAAGGCGGCCAGCATGGCCCAGAACTTCAGGTCCAGCCCCAGCCACTTGACTTTTTCGCCGCCGAACAGCTGAACAATCTCATTGAGCAGGCCGTAATCGTAGTTAAAAATGTACTGCACCCACATGGTAGCCAGGGCAACGGCGCTGACGATGTTGGGCATGTAGATGGCGGCCTTAAAGAACTTGCTGCCCCGAATGCCGCTGGTCAGGATCACTGCCATCAGCATGGACAGCGCCAGGGTGATCAGACCGCCCACCAGCCAGATGAGCATCATGTTCTTCATAGCAAGCTGGAAGCCGCTGCTGCCCATGATTTTGGCATAGTTGGCCAGCCCGTTGAAGGTCCAGGCGGAGGTGTCTGACGTCAGGCTCTCCACCTGGAAAAAGCTCATGATCACCGTTCTGACTACCGGATAGACATACATAAACAGCAGGCAAAATACGGTAGGCAAGATGAACGCGAGGATCATCGTTCGATTCTTTTTCATTGCGCAATCACTCCAATGGTAATTTGGTGCCGGGAATCATGATTGCCCCGCAGAGCAGGGACCTGCTTCCGAAGCTGCCTCGCTTCCGGGGAGCGTGCCGGCGGCAGGTCTCCGCCCTGCCTTTCATCATGACCGGCTGGGTTGTTGACGGCAGGGCTCAATCTTAAAAAAGGCGGCACCGGATGGGTGCCGCCTCGGATGGGACTTAGTACAGAGCGTCCAGAGCAGCGCAGAAGGCTTCGCCGGATTCATACTTGCCGGCGTACAGGCCGTTGAAAGCGTCCTTGAAGGACTGCGCCAGATCGCTGTTGGCGTTGGTGGCGCCGCACCAGCTCATGGGAGCGGTGCTGTTCTTCAGGGTCTCCACAGAGCCCACCAGCACGGACTCGGTCAGACGGGCGTCAGCGGGGATCTGGCCGCAGTTGTCCACCAGCTTCTGGCCATAGGTGCCGGTGGTCATGTACTGAATGAAATCAAAGGCGGCCTGGGCATTCTCGGTGTAGGAGGTGATGGCCAGGGAGTTGGCGCCGGCGTAGGCGGAGCTGTCAACACAGCCCTCAACCTCGGGATAGTTGAAGAAGCCCCAGTCAATGGCGCCCACAGCGTTGTCAACCTCGGTGGTGACATAGTTGGCGCAGACGACCATGGCGGCCTGACCCAGACCGACCTTGTTCTGGCTGGCGGGATACTCGTCGGGAGCGCCTTCAACCAGGTAGCCGGCGTTGACGAAGTCGATGATCTCCTGGGCGGCGGTCACAGCGGCGCTGTCGCTCCAGCCGCCGTTCATGGCCACTTCCTGCAGAGCGTCTTCACCCATGTAACGAACCAGATGATGATAGAAGGTGAAGTAGGCGTAAGCGCCGTCCAGAGCCAGAGGCGCAATGCCGGCTTCCTTCAGCTTGGCGCAAGCGTCCAGGAACTCGGCCCAGGTGGTGGGGACGGACGCGATACCGGCAGTTTCGAAAGCGGCCTTGTCGTAGAACACGCCGCCGATCTGGGGCTGCTCAACGATGGAGTTCAGGAAACCGGCCCACTCGACCACCTGATCGTTGAAGCAGGCGTAGCTGTAGTCGGCGTAGCCGGCAGCCTCGGCCATGGCGGTCAGGTCGTAAGTGTAATCCACATAGGTGGTGGCGATACGCTGATAGTCATCTTCGAAGATGTCAAACTTCTCGCCGGATTCCAGAGCGGCGGACAGCAGGGTGTTGATGTCCCGGCCCTTCCACTCAATGTTGACCTTGGCGCCGGTCTCGGCTTCAAAAGCGGCGGCGGCTTCCTCAATGACCAGAGCCTGAGGCTCGCCGGAACCCCACATGGACCACATGGTCAGCTCCACGCCCTCGTACTTCTTGCCTTCAGCAGGCTCTGTGGCAGTCTGAGCCTGACCGGTGGTGGCGGGGGTGGTTTCTTCGGCGGTATCGCCGCCGCAGGCGGCCAGACCAAACACCATGACCACGGCCAGCAGCATCGCAAGGATCTTTTTCATTTGGTATTCCTCCATTGTATAGTATTGTGTTGGGAAATTAATCCTTCCACACTACCCAGTATAATCATATTTTTTGTAATTTCAATCAGAATCTTGGCGAATACTTTATAGATATTGCGCTTCCAAAAATTTTCGGCAATGCGTCATAAATTCATATTCACAATTTGTGCATTTCTACCAGCAGGGTTTTTGTGCTAAAACCCCAAATCCCTTGGGTTTTTTGGAACTTTGCCATTGCGTTTTTTTGCGTCAGCCAATATAATATATAGTAACAGCAAGATATATAAAACAGAAAGGACGCGTTGCCATGAGCAACCAGCATTTCACCTTCACCATGCTCAAGGAGCCGCATATTCGCAGCTCTCTGAAGCTGCGCTACGTAGCCAGCGCCAAATACGGCGGCGACTGGCTGTCCATCCCCCACGCCCATGGGTATACGGAGCTGTTTTATATCATCGGCGGGGACGGGCAGTTTCAGATCGGTGATGATTTGTTCCCGGTCTGTGCCAATCAGCTGGTGATCGTCAATCCCAACATCATCCACACAGAGGTCAGCTACGAGGCTCATCCGCTGGAGTACATTGTGGTGGGCATCGACGGTGTGGAGCTGTCCATGCAGGAAAACGGGGACGACCGGTTCTGCATTTTCTCCTTCCCTGCCACAGACAATACCCTTTCCTGTATGCAGAATATCCTTTATGAGATGCAGAACCGGGATCTGGAGTATGAGACCCTGTGCCAAGCCTATATGGATATTCTGATCGTCCAGCTGATGCGTATCGCCAGACTTCATGTGGCGCAGGCTCCGGAAAATGCCCGGATCAACCACCAGTGCGCCTCCGTCCGCCATTATATTGACAATCACTACAAAGAACCCCTGACCTTGGATCGGCTGGCCGCCAATGCGAAGGTCAATAAATTCTATCTCTCCCACGCCTTTAAGGAGGAATTCGGCGTCTCTCCCATCAACTATATGATCTCCTGCCGGATCCGGGAGGGACGGCGCCTGCTGGCCGAGACAGACCATTCCCTTTCCCAGATCGCCCATATTCTGGGGTTTTCCTCCGCCAGCTATTTTTCCCAGAGCTTCCGCAAGGCAGAAGGGATCGGTCCCATGGAATACCGCAGGCAAAAGCAGTCCGCCGCCGGGGAGCCGTGACCTTCGCTCCAACCGCATGAAGCCGCCGAAGGGCTCTGCCTTCGGCGGCTGCGTTTTATGTTGTCCTCTGTTTTTTTGCCGATTTCAAGGGACGAGCAGTGCGCTGAATGATATTCACGCCATGGCGCGCAATCTTCCATTTCTCCGCTGCAAAAGGGGCTTCCGTCAAATTTTTGCGTATGCGCTCCCCTTCAAACAACGATAAACTCGTTTTCCTGCTCGATATAGCGGCAGAACAGGAACAATCCGCAGAGCACCTGCGCGTCAAAGGGTTCGGAAGTCTCGATGATCCAGCCGCCGGAGATTCCCCGGTGCATAATTTGCAGTATGGACGCTCCGCTCTGGTCTTTCAGAGAATAGTTCTGACTGTTGTGCATAACCAGCAAATATGCTGTGCCGTCAATCCGCAGATCCGCATGATCAACCCTGGGCGCCCGGCAGATCGGCCAGCCAACGGCATCCGAGTCGTCGTCTTTCGCATAGCCGGGATGGGCTTCCATCAACACCACGCCGGTGTCATTTCTGAGCGTGTAAATCCGGTACCGCACATCTCCGCATTTTTCCGGGGGCGCATCCATCCTGTGGATGTCCGTCTGGTATTGTGTGCCGCTGTCAGCCAAGGAGATCGTTTTCTTCGCGCCCAAAAAAGCGCTTTTAATTTGCGCAAGTTTTTTCTCATTCTCCGGGGCAGTTAAGATCCCCGCTTTCATCATATACCGCATTCTTTCACCTCCGGATCAGAATAAAGAAAACAAGATCAGACCTGCTATGCCGGACCCCGCCATCACCTTTATTGGCGTTATCTTCCACTTCCGCAAAACGAAAAACGCACAGAGGAAAATGATCAGAGCCGCAATATTGATCCTCCCCGGATCTGCCGGCAAAGATGTTGTACCGTAAACTGCCGTAAAGAACAAATTGATTCCGGCCGAAGCAATCATGGCAATGACAGCGGGGCGAAGTCCCGCAAGGACGCCCTGCACAATGCGCAGCCTGCGGAAACGGTAGTAAATATACGCAAGGGTCATGACAATCACGCAGGACGGAAATACGCAGCCAAGGGTCGCTACAATTGCCCCGGGCAAACCGGCCACCATGATGCCCACAAAGGTTGCGGAGTTAATGGCAATGGGTCCCGGCGTCATTTCCGCAATCGTTACAATGTCGGCAAACTGTGTCATGGTAAGCCACGAATGAATCTCCACCACTTGATTCTGAATCAGCGGCATAGCCGCGTAGCCGCCTCCAATGCTAAACAGTCCGATTTGAAAATAGCTCCAGAACAATTCCAGATATATCATTTTGCCCCGCCCTCCTTCTGCTTCTTTTCCCTGTATTGGGTTTCAACGGCGCCAAGGATGCCGCAGACAAGGATCACCAGAATAATATTCACGGAAAAGAAGCGAACAGCGAGAAATGCTCCCAGGAAGACGAAAAAAGGCAGAACCCGCTTTTTTTGAAAAATCGTTTTTGCCATGTCAATGACGACATCAAAGATCACAGCAGCTACGCCGCACAGCATCCCCGCCATAACCAGGCTGACAACGGCATTCTCACGAAATGCCTGATAAAACAGGGAGATGATTGAAATGATGATAAAAGGCGGCGTTACGGTTCCCAGCACCGTCAACAATGCGCCGGGAATCCCCGCTACATGATAGCCCACAAGAATGGACGCGTTAACCGCAATCGCCCCGGGAGAGGACTGTGCAATGGCTGTGATATCCAGCATCTCCTGTTCCTCAATCCAGCCCAATTCCTCCACAAAGCGTTTCCGCATCAGCGGCACAATCACAAAACCGCCCCCAAAGGTGCAGGCGCTCAGTTTGAACACAGATAAAAACAGTTGTGCCAATTTTGACCTTTTTGTATTTTTCAAGCTATCACCCTCCATCAATATTATGATAGCACTTGCTTTCTGATAAGTGAAATAATATAATTAAATGAAACCGATATTGTTTTTCATATAAGGAGGGCTGCAGCAATGACTTTGCGCCACATGAAAATCTTTTGCGCCGTTTGCAATGCGGACTGCAACACAACGAGGGCCGCGGCAACCTTGAATATGACCCAGCCGGCGGTGAGTCTCGCGATCAAAGAGTTGGAGCGGTATTACGGTATTGTTCTCTTTGACCGCATTGGCAGACGGCTTCAAATTACGCCGGCAGGAGAGAACTTCCTGCAATACGCGCTTCGCATTTCCGCCCAGTTTGATGATATGGAGCGAGAAATGCGGAATTGGGATTCTGTCGGCCTTTTGCGGGTGGGCGCAAGCATTACCATTGGCTCGCAGTTTCTCCCCAGCTATGTAAAGGCTTTTTACCACCGCTATCCCGGAGCAGAAGTGCAAGTCACAGTTGCGCCCTCTGACCGTCTGGAACAAGCAATTATGAATAACCAATTGGATTTCGCGCTGAACGAGGGGATTCCCCATAATCCAGCGATGCATGCCGAGGAATACATGGAAGATCGCTTAAGCATCATTGCTTCCCCAAAAGAGGGTTTCCGGCAAGGTCAGCGGCTGACATTGGAGCAATTCAGCCGGCAGCGCTTTCTTTTGCGGGAACCGGGAAGCGGCACAAGGGAAGTGTTCAATCAGGCGGCAGCCAATGCCGGTATCTCTGTGAAACCGATCTGGGAGGCTACAAGCACCACCGCCCTTGTCAATGCGGTGATCAATGGTTTGGGCATTGCCGTTCTGCCTCACCGAATGATCCAAGGCGCGTTGGAACGGGGCTTGGTCGTCACCCTCGGTGCAGACTGCATGGATTTCAGGCGGAGTTTTTACATCATCCACCATAAGGACAAATATTTGACGCCCACCGCAAACGCATTTCTTGATCTCTGCCGCAGCTACGAAATGGATTATCCCCTGCCCCAATACAGCGGATTGTTTTAAGGAACCTCTGATGAAATACCCATGGGCTTTCCCCGTGCGCCACCATTCGGGAAAGACTTCAGCCCACGGGTATGGATATGCATCCGCAACGGTTGCCCCGCAAGGGGCGATATGCTGGCATTTCTTTAAAATTTCACTAGGAATGCGGAGCTTTCCCAGTAAATCGGCAAGAGCGGATGCTTAAGATTTTGGTACAGCCAAACCTTCAGAAAGTGGAGGAATCCTGTATGAATTTCCCACGTTTGTCAGCTGCACGGATGGGACAAAAGATCCGGCATTCTGCCAAAGACGATGGATTCAGAGGTTCCTTAAGTTCGGAGCTGCGAAAGGAAAGCCACAATCACGAACGCAATTTTATACACAACAAGGAGGAATGACAGATGACAATTCAAGAAGCCATCCGCCAGCGCCACATGGTGCGTAAATATCTGGATAAGCCCATACCGGAGGAGCTTGCCGCCGGATTGCGGGAGCGGCTGGAGATGAACAACCGCGTCAGCGGGTTACATTTGACCCTCGTTACCGGCAGCGCCGATGGTCTGGGAGCCGTGGCGAAGCTCATCAGCAAACATGTGAACAACTATATCATCCTCGCAGGGCCGGACACCCCGGATCTGGACGAAGCGCTGGGGTATTGGGGTGCGGACGCCATGCTCTTTGCCCAGACGCTGGGGTTGAACAGCTGGTGGATCGGCGGCATGTTCAACGCTAAGGGCGCAGCCGGTCATTTAACCGAAACCGGCCTGCGGGTCAACGGCGTCCTTGCCGTGGGATACGGAGCCTCTCAAGGGATCCCCCACAAATCCAAGACAGCATCGGACATCAGCTCCTATAACGGCTCTGCACCCCGGTGGTTTCAGGAGGGAGCGGCAGCGCTGCTGCTGGCGCCTACAGCCCTGAACAGGCAGGCTTACCGGCTTCGTGGGGAGGGAAACAAAGTGACCCTTACCTGCGACAGCGGCCACTTCGCCGGGATTGACCTGGGCATTGGCAAATATCACTTTGAAGCAGGCGCGGGGAAAGAAAACTTTGCATGGGCATAAGCCCTGCGCGGCAGCATTCGCCAGGGCCGTGCAAGATAAGGGCTGAGGAGATCTCTCCCAACGGGAGGGCATTCCCCTCCGGATAAAACAGGCGGCCGGTTTCCTTTGCCGGCCGCCTTTCTGGGATTCTCCTGTTTTGCAGACTATATCAATAAGCATACTGTGAGAATAAACCTGTCCTTTTCCAGTTTTGCCTCCAGGGTTCCGTGATACCGCTCCGCGGTTTCCCGCATTCCGGGGATGCCGAGTCCATGGGCGGCCTTGTCCGCCTTGGTGGTGGAGAGATCCGCCTTGACCGCTCCGCCCACAGGGTTCTCCACCCGCAGCATGAAAAGGCCCTTGTCCGCCCGGCACCGGAGGACGGTTTTCTTTTCCCCTGCGCCCTCCACGCCCTCCATGGCGTTGTCCAG
>CALXDT010000020.1 GCA_944387125.1 uncultured Oscillospiraceae bacterium
GGCACGGATGTGGTAAAAGATCCGGCACTCCGCCGAAGACGATTGATTCAGAGGTTCCTTCGCTCCCGCTCCCAAAGCCGCCCTCCCCGGACCCCTCCCGGCGCGCTTCTCGTTCAGATTGTGCTGGGCAGAAGATTGTTTGTATTGGATTTCAGACGATGGCACTAAGTCTGCCGTTTTGGATGGGGAACGCTGTACCAATATGGGGCACGGAAATTTCCTTTGCTGTGTAAAGTCGATAAGCATATATTCTATCTATAAATGCGGAGCTTTCCTGGGAAATCGGCAAGAGCGGATGGGGCAGCGGCTGCTTAAGTGTGGATGGCTTTGCGCAGCACCGGGGCAACGGCCAGAGCCGCGGCGCCGCCTGCCAGGGCGGTGATCAGCTGCGGCCAGGAGAAGGTGGCGGTCAGCGCCTGGATCATGGGCGCCTTCAGGGTTCCGGCTTCCAGCAGCGGCTGGGCGGCGACGCCGCAGATGACCTTGGCGACCAGAAGATACAGCAGGGCGAACTTGCCCACGGAGGCAATGGCCAGGCCGGTAACTTTGGCGCCTGGGGCGGCGTCCTTCCCCCCAGCGATTTGGGTAAGCAGGAACACATACAGGGCATTGCCGGCCATGATGGCCGGAACCGTGAGGATCTGGGGGGCGATTCCCAGCAGATAGGCCAGAACCGGCGAGCAAAGGGCGATGGTTATGCCGCTGCCCAGTCCCACCAGCAGCCCCGAAAGGGCCAGTACCGCGTTGACGCAGGAGCCTGTGACCAGCTGGCCGAAGCCCTTGGTCAGGCTTTGCAGCACCACCAGCACGGCCAGAAGCAGGGCGGTTTGGGTGATCCAACGAATTTTTTTGGATGTCATAATGATTCTCCTTCCTCCTGTATCCAGACTTTGCCGGAATAGGCGGTTTTCACGCTGACCCCCGGCAGGCTCCCGGCCTTCCCGGAGAGGGTGGAGATCACATCCTGGGGAGCCTCCAGAGCCAGGGCGATGAGGCTCAAAGAGCGCTTTCGGTAGGGAATCCCCATCCGGCCGATGACATACGGGGCATACCGGTGGAACAGCTGGTTCAGCGCCTCCACCGAATCCGGGTTTTCCACAATGACGCTCATTACCGCAATCCGGGTTTGCATGGGCATCCCTCCCAAAAAGAATTGCCGCCGTCCCGGAGGACAGCGGCAGCACAAGCCCCAGGGAAATCCCTCTGGAGCAAACCGGCTATGTCCACCTTTCACGCAGCGTCTGACCGCTTAATGTCAGGATCATGGAGGTATGATATCACAGCTGCATTCCTTTGTCCAGAGGAAAGGAGGAAGATTATGAAGGAAAATCAGCGATTGGAAGCCTTTGAGGCCATGCTGCAATGGATTCAGGAGGATCTGGAACGGATTCAGGGGCAGATGGAGGTTTTGAAGCAGGGGGGCAAGGAACGCTCCGCCACCTACCGCCAGCTGATGGGGAACAAGCTGCTGTACAAGCAGATGCTGGCGCTGTACCGGCAGTACGGATTGACAGAGGAACACTGATTCCCAGATCCGGAAACAGTATGAAAAGGGGCTGCATTCTTCCGTGAATGCAGCCCGCTTTTTATTCCTTCGGCTCCCGGGGATCGGGGGAACCGTTGGCAATGGCTTCGTCCTCCTCCGCTCCGGACAAAAATGTGATGAACCGCAGATGGCGGTTGCGGATGCGCAGCATCAACGCCGCGTCCAGCAGCAGAATGGGACAGCAAAGCAGGATGGTCCACTGCCCCAGCAGGGGGGACAGGCAGCCGCCCACCGCCGCGCCCACCATGAACAGCAGGATCACCGAGCCGTACAGCAGCACATTGTGCCGCCGGCCGGCATCCCCGGTGGTGCGCCAGTAGTACAGGTTTTCCATGCAGCTTCGCAGGTTTCCGATGCACATGGTGGTGGCATAGGCCTGGCCCTCCAGCCGCCGGAAGGCCTGCACCTGCATGGCGCAGGCAAAACTCACCAGACAGTTGGCCAGCCAGTTCAGGCTCTGGGGAAGCAGCGCCACCAGCGCCAGCACCAGGGTTTCCGCCATCAGGATCCCGTGGCGCCAGTGGGTGGTGATGCCCCGGCTGTGATACCGGTGGTGGATCACCTCGGCCACATAGATCCCGCCGGAAAAGGCCAGTACCGGCAGCAGATATTGCAGCGCCTCATCATAGTTTCCCGTGGCCAGGCTCTGCCCCAGCAGCACGATGTTGCCGGTCTGGGCATTGGCGTACACATGCCCCCGGATGTTATAGGTATAGGCGTCCTGGAGCCCGCCGGAGACACTCAGCAGACAGCCCACCAGCAGCGAGTCGGAGGCCTGCTTGGCCCGATACTTTCGATACATGGTTCCTCCTGATGGATTTTCCCGGGATCAGAAATCCCTGCCCAGGGAGTTGTAGGTGGGCAGCAGCCGGGGGGAGAGGACTCCGGTGTCCACCCCGGCCTCGGCCAGCGCCTGGTGGAAGGCCTCCACATGGGAAAGGGTTGGCCTGCCCGGGGTGACGGAGGCTGCCTTGGCGGCGGCGTGGGCGCCCGCGCTGCGGCCGAAGACGATGATATCCAGCAGGCTGTTGCCCATCAGCCGGTTCCGGCCGTGGATGCCGCCCACCGCCTCGCCGGCCACATAGAGGTTCTCCACGTCGGACTGGCCGTCCACGGTGATTTTCAAACCGCCGTTCTGGTAGTGCAGGGTGGGGTAGACGAGAATGGGATCCTTGCGGATGTCAATGCCGTACTTACCGAACATCCGCATCATGGCGGGGATCCGCTTTTCAATGGTGCCTTCCCCGTGCTTCCGCTCAATCATGGGGGTATCCAGCCAGACGGCATAGCCTGCCGGGGTCTTGACCCCGTTGCCCCGGTCAGAGCACTCCCGGATGATGGCGGCGGCGGAGACGTCCCGGGTCTCCAGAGGGTTCATAAAGGCTTCGCCCTTGGCGTTGATCAGCATGGCGCCTACGGAGCGCACCTTTTCCGTTACCAGTGCGCCAAAGATCTGGGCGGGGAAGGCGGCGCCGGTGGGATGGTACTGCAGGGTATCCGGGTACAGCAGGCTGGCCCCTGCCCGGTAGCCCAGCACCAGGCCGTCGGCGGTGGCGCCGTAGTGGTTGGAGGTGGGGAAGCCCTGGTAGTGGAGCCGCCCCGCGCCGCCGGTGGCGAGAATCACCGTTTTGGCCCGGGCGATCAGCAGCTCCCGGGTTTCCATGTTCATGAGCACCGCGCCGGCGCACCGGCCGGTTTCATCCAGGATCAGCTCAATGGCGGAGGTGAAGTCCACCACGGGGATGCCCCGGTTCAGCACCTCGTCCCGGAGGGTGCGCATAATCTCCGCGCCGGAATAGTCCTTGGCGGCGTGCATGCGCTTGCGGGAGGTGCCGCCGCCGTGGGTGGTGATCATGGTGCCGTCGGGGGTTTTGTCAAATTCCACCCCCAGGCTGCTCAGCCACTGGATGGCCTCGGGCGCTTCCGTGACCAGCTTGGCCAAAAGATCCTTCTGGGCGGCAAAGTGGCCGCCGCCGTAGGCGTCCAGGAAGTGCTGGGCGGGGGAATCGTTGGGCTTGTCCGCCGCCTGGATGCCGCCTTCGGCCATCATGGTGTTGGCGTCGCCCATGCGCAGCTTGGTGACAACCAGCACCCTGGCGCCGGCCTGATCCGCTTCAATGGCGGCTGCCGCGCCGGCGCCGCCGCCGCCGATGACCAGCACGTCGGTTTCAAAATCGGCCTTGGTCAGATCCAGGGCGGCGGGATCGATCCGGGAGCGCCCCTGAAGCAGGGCGGCCAGCTCCCTGGGAACCTTGCTTCCCTTGCTGGGGCCGACGGTAAGGATTTCAAACTGATCCTCCCGGTAGTCCGGGTGGTAGGTGCGCAGAAGCTGTTCCTTTTCCCCGGCGCTCATCCGGGGGGGATCAAAATGGATATTGCGTTCGCGGGCCTCGGCCACCAGCTGGGCGGAGGCGGCCAGAATGGGATCCTGATACATGTTCTGCCTCCTTACTTTTCAATGTCCCGGGTGTTGTACAGACGGCGCAGCTCTTCGGGGGATTCGTTCATCAGCTCCTGAAGCAGCTGCTCATACTGGCCTTCTTTGATTTCCTCCACCCGTTTGTCCAGATGCGCGCAGATGGGCGCCAGGTACTTGCCGTTGAGCCGGCGGGCCAGCATGGCCACCTGGGGATGGGAGATCCCCGCGGGGCACCGGGAGGAGCAGACGCCGCACATAACGCAGTCGAAGGACTCCTCGGCGCACTTTTCATATTCCCCCCGCTGGGCATAGGCGATGTACTGCATCACGTCCAGCCCCTGGGTGCAGGCCTTGGTGCAGGCGTTGCAGCCCACGCAGGCGTAGATCTCCGGGTACAGCTGCATCATGATCTGCTGGGAGGGCTTGACCTTCTCAATGTCGTAGACTGCCTTCACCAGAGGGAAGAAGGGCAGGGTGGCCACATACATATTGTCCTCGACCTTGGTGGAGCAGGCAAGACAGGCGTGCAGCTCCCGATCCCCCGCGATGCGGTACAAGGTGGCGCAGGCGCCGCAGAAGCCGTTGCGGCAGCCGCATCCCCGGACAAGGGTATATCCGGCGTACTCCATTGCCTCCATAATGGTGGCGCTGGCGGGAACGGCGTAGCGCTTGCCATAGAGGTAAACATTAACCATTTGTTCCATCGTTCGTCTCCTTAATATTCGTCGGGAAGCCGGGTCATCTGATCCAGCCGGAACACCGGGCCGTCTTTGCAGACATACTGATCGCCGATGTTGCACCGGCCGCATTTGCCCAGGGCGCACTTCATTTTCAGCTCGAAGGTGGTGTAAACCTGATCCCGCTGAAAGCCCAGTTCCTCCAGGCCGGCCAGGGTGAACTTGATCATGATGGGCGGGCCGCACATGACCACGGTTTTGCCGGTGTCAAAGCCCAATTCCTTGACATAGTTGGGCACAAAGCCCACATGGCCATCCCAGTCCGGCTGGGGATTGTCGATGGTCAGGTGGACGTTGACGCCCTCCTCCCGGCACCACTGCTCCAGAATTTCCTGGTAGTCCACCAGATCCTCCTTGCTCCGGGCGCCGTAGACAATGTCCACGGTGCCGTAGCGCTGCCGGTAATGGCGGACGTAGTTGATCACCGAGCGCAGAGGCGCCAGGCCGATGCCGCCGGCGATGAACAGCAGGTCTTTCCCCGCAAAGTCCGTATCCACCGGGAATCCGTTGCCGTAGGGACCCCGGAGGGTGATCTGCTGCCCCGGTTCAATGGCGTGGAGCCAGTTGGTGACGCAGCCGCACTTTTTGATGGAGAACTCCATGTAGTCTTCGTTGGTGGGGGAGGAGGTGATGGAGAACAGCGCCTCTCCCACTCCGGGCATGGACAGCATGGCGCACTGACCGGGGATATGGGAGAAGGGCTTTTTCCCGTCCAGACCCACCACCCGGAAGGTTTTGACGTCCGGGGTATCGGTGCGGATGTCCGTCACCTGGGCGACCATGGGGATCAGAGGATCTTGCCGCATGTTCATACACTCCCCTCCTTCAGCGCTTTTGCCACTTTGACAATGTTCATGGAAATGGGGCACTTTTGCAGGCACCGGCCGCAGCCGACGCAGCCGATCTGCCCCTGGTGGTTGTTGGGGTGGTACACCAGCTTGTGCAGAAACCGCTGGCGGAACCGCTCCTTCTGGGTGGGGCGGTTGGTGCCGTGGGCCATCATGGTAAAGTCGGAGTACATGCAGCTGTCCCAGCACCGGAACCGGCGCACGGTGCCGCCGCCTTCAAAGTCCCTGACGTCGTAGCACTGACAGGTGGGGCACACAAAGGTGCAGCTGCCACAGCCCAGGCAGCTCTGGGAAAGGGATTCCCAAAGGGGGCTGTTGAACCAGTCCAGCAGGGGCTTTTCCTGGAAGACGGAGAAGTCCAGATCCTTCAGGGGCAGCTTATCAAACACCGAGGGGTTGGTTTCCGGCTTTTCTCCCTCCCCCAGATCCGGCAGGGAGGCGAGCAGCGCCTCCCCTTTTGGGGTATTGGCCTGCAGGTAGAGTCTTCCCTCGGCCATCCAGCAGGAGATATCTCCCCCGGGGGCCTGGGGGTCGATCCCCAGACTGGTGCAGAAGCAGGTTTCCTCCGGTTCCGTGCAGGCCAGGGTGATCACCGTGGCATGCGCCCGGCGGGCCTGGTAGAAGGTATCCGCCGGCTCCGCCAGGAAAACGGAGTCCAGAATGTCAAAGCTGCGGCAGTCGCAGGCCCGGACGCCGAAGATTACGTAATCTTCCTCGGGGCTTTGGGCGGGGGAAACGGAAATCGTCTTGCCGCTGATCTGAAACGCCGCCAGATTTTCCACCTGGGGGAAGAACAGATCCTTGGCGCTGCGTCCCGTGTTCAGCGCCCTGGTCATGGCCAGCCCCGGCTCCCACCGGGTAAAGGCGGGCTGTCCCGCCGCATCGGCGGGGATGTACAATGTCTGCCTGCCCGCAATGGCGGCAAACAGATCGTCCAGCTGGGAAAGATTCCAGGTTTTCATTGGCCGTTCCTCCCCTGGGTGATGATGGAGGCCTCCGGATCCTCTAAGGTGAAGGCCAGCATGGGGGGCTTGGTCTCAAAGTCCGCCCCCGCCTGATAAACGCCGTACAGGGTATTCATGTCCTTGATCAGCTTCCGGTTCAGCAGGTGCAGCGGAATGTGCTGGGGACAGACCCGGGTGCATTCTCCGCAGTCGGTGCACCGGCCGGCCACGTGAAAGGCGCGGATGATGTGGAACAGATTTTCTTCAAAGCTGCTTGCCGCGGCCTTGTTCTGAACCCCGGAGTCGGGATTGTCAAAGACGCACGTTTCGCAGGAGCAGGCGGGGCAGACGTTCCGGCAGGCGTTGCAGCGGATGCACTTGGAAAGCTCCTTCCGCCAGAAGGCGAACCGCTCCTCCGCTGTCATGGCCTCCAGGGCTTCCACCTGGGCGAAGCGGCTGGTTTGCAGATCCTTTCCCTGGGTGCCGATGATCGCATCGCAGTCATGCAGGCGCTTGCTTTTGCAGCCGCGGCACCGGAGGGACAGGGCGTCGGCCAGGGGCACGGCCTTTTCCCCGTAGAGGGTATCGACCCGCAGGGTGTCCCCCTCCTGGACGCAGCCGGTGAGCCCCTTCAGACCCAGCGCCTTCAGAGCGTCCGGGTCGCTCATGCCCGGACACTGAACGCCCACGGCGTACACGTTTTCCCGGCAGATCCGGTGCTCCTTTTGCAGCTGCACAAAGGAGAAGGTGTCGCAGGGCTTTAAGAACACGGCGATTTTGCCTTCCTTCCGGCTTTCGGCAATCAGATACTTGGAAAGATTCGCCCCGCAGAAGGGGGTGAAGACCATGTCCTTCCGAACCTCCTCCGCCGAGGTGAATACCGCCGGGGTGACGTCGTAGAAGAATTCTCCCGTCTTCCAGCCCAGAACCCGGGTGCAGACGCCGGTTTCCAGCAGGGAGGCGGCGGTTTCAATCACACTTCTTTGCATCGCAGATCCTCCAATCTCCGGTTGGGGCCGAGCCGGGTGATGGTTTCGGTAAAGTCGTTCATGGTGGCGGCAAACTTGGCGCCCTCGGCGGCGGAGACCCACTCCACCCGGGTGCGTTCCCGCTCAATGCCCAGAAAGTCCAGCAGGGAGAACAGCAGAGTCATCCGCCGCCGGGCATAGTAGTTGCCTGTGGTGTAATGGCAGTCCCCGGGATGGCAGCCGCAGAGGATTACCCCGTCGGCGCCCCGCTGGAAGGCCCGCAGGATGAACATGGGGTTCAGCCGGCAGGAGCAGGGAATGCGGATGATCTTCACATTGGCCGGGTATTGCAGCCGGTTGGTGCCGCTCAGATCCGCGCCGGCGTAGGAGCACCAGTTGCAGCAGAAGGCCACAATGGTGGGGGTAAAGGTTTCGTTTACCTGCATATGGCATCCACCTCCGCCATGATTTGTTTATTGGAGAAGCCCAAAAGATCCATAGCTCCCGAGGGACAGGCCACGGTACAGGCGCCGCAGCCCTGGCACACCGCCGGGTTTACCTGCGCCACCCGGCGAATCCGGGTGGTGCGGTTGGGACCCCGGAAGGGCTTGTCCGCGTAGGTGATGGCCCCGTAGGGGCAGACCTTTTCGCAGCTGGAGCAGCCGTTGCACATCAGCTCGTCGGGCTGCGCGGTGCAGGGGTTGCAGGTGAGGGAGTCCTTCACCAGCAGACCGATGACCTTGGCCGCGGCGGCGCTGGCCTGAGCCACCGTCTCGGGGATATCCTTGGGGCCCTGGCAGGCGCCGGAAAGGAAGACGCCCGCGGTGGGGCTTTCCACCGGCCGCAGCTTGGGATGGGCTTCAGTAAAGAAGTCGTTGGTATCCATGGAAGCGGTGAGCATGGTAGCCAGAGGACGGGCGGATTTGTCCGGCTCAATGGCCGCGGCGAGAATCACCATGTCCGCGTCAATGTGCAGCTGGCGGCCGCCCAGCAGATCCGAGGCCTGAACCTTCAGCTTCCCGTCCTGGGGAGTGACCTTGCCCACCATGCCCTTGATGTAGTGAACCCCGTATTCCTCCACCGCCCGGCGGTAGAATTCATCAAAGCTCTTGCCGGGGGTGCGCACGTCGATGTAGAACACATACACCTCCGTATCCGGATACTTTTCCCGGGTAAGCATGGCATGCTTGGCGGTGTACATGCAGCAGATTTTGGAGCAGTAGGATTTGCCCTTTTCCCCGCCGTCGCACCGGGAGCCGACACACTGGACGAACACCAGGGTGTGGGGGTGGGTGCCGTCGGAGGGGCGCAGCAAGGTGCCGCCGGTGGGACCCGCGGCGTTCATCAGCCGCTCAAATTCCAGACTGGTAACGACGTCGGGGCTTTGGCTGTAGGCAAACTCGTCGAATTTGTCCATGGAGATGGGTTCAAAGCCGGTGGCGGCCACAATGGCGCCGTACTCCCGGGTGATCAGCTGATCCTGCTGCTTATAGTCAATGGCGCCGGCGGTGCAAACCTTGGCGCAGACGCCGCATTTGCCCTTTTGCAGCATGGCGCAGTGGTTGGGGTCAATGGTGGCCACCTTGGGCACCGCCTGGGCAAAGGGAATGTAGATGGCCCGGCGGTTGTCCAGCCCCAGGTTAAACTCGTTGGGGATCTTCTTTTGGGGGCACTTCTCCGTGCACAGGCCGCAGCCGGTGCACTTGTTTTCGTCCACATACCGGGCCTTTTTCCGGATGGTCACGGTGAAATTGCCCACGAAGCCCTGAATCTTCTCCACCTGGGCGTAGGAAAGGATGTCAATGTTTTCGTTCTGCGCCGCGTCCACCATCTTCGGAGTGAGGATGCAGGCAGCGCAGTCCAGAGTGGGGAAGGTTTTGTCGATCTGGGTCATTTTGCCGCCGATGGTGGGCTTCTTTTCCACAATGTCCACCGGGAAGCCCGCCTCGGCAATGTCCAGGGCGGTCTGAATCCCGGCGATGCCGCCGCCGATGACCAGTGCCCGCTTGGTCACGGGGCTTTTCCCTGCCGTCAGGGGGGCGTTCAGCTGCACCTTGGCAATGGCCGCCCGCCCCAGAATCACCGCCTTTTCCGTGGCGGTGAGCTTGTCCTTGTGAATCCAGGAACAGTGCTCCCGGATGTTGGCAATTTCCAGAAGATAGGGGTTCAAACCGGCCTTTTCCACGGTTTTGCGGAAGGTGGCCTCGTGCATCCGGGGGGAACAGGAGCAGATGACTACGCCGGTGAGCCGATGCTCCCGGATGGCCTCCTGGATCATCTCCTGGCCGGCCTGGGAGCACATGTACTGGTAGTCGGTGGAATATACCACCCCCGGCTCCTGAGACAGAACCCGAGCTACCTTTTCCACGTCCACGGTGGCGGCAATGTTGCTGCCGCACCAGCAGACGAATACGCCGATACGCTGCATACTCAACCTCCCTTGCTGTATTTGCGCAGAGCGCTGGTGATGGCCTGCTGGGGAAGTTCTTCGTTCAGCAGCGCCGGAATCTCATCGGGCTTCCTGTGATTGCCCCCCTGCCGGCGGATCACCGCCAGGCGCACCGCTTCAATGATGCTGGAGGGCTGCACATTTCTGGGGCACCGCTCCACACAGGCGAAGCAGCTTAAGCAGGTGTAAATGCCCTTGGAGGCCATCAGTTCCTCCACCCGGCCGGTTTGCACCATGTCCACAAACTGGTGGGGGTGATATTCCATCTGATCATAGGCGGGGCAGGCGGCGGTACACTTGCCGCACTTCATGCACTTGCGGGGATTGACCCCGGAAATCTCCTGCACCCGGCTGCTCCAATCGGTCATAACGCTCCCTCCTTCAGCCCCAGCGCCTGGGCCAGAAGCTCAGTAAAGTATACGGTTTTCAGGCTTCCCCCCTGCTGCAGGTTGTAAAGGCACAGGGGGCAGGCGGTGGTCAGCATCTGCGCCCCCTGGGCGGCGGCGTTGTCCGCCACGGCGGCGGCCCGGCTCCGGGCAAAACCCTGGTTCTCCAGGGTAACATAGCCCCCGCAGCACTCGTTGCGCTGGGCGTAGATCACCGGCTGGGCGCCGATGGCCCTGAGAAAATCCTCCAGGATGGTGGGGTTTTCCGGATCGTCAAAGGCCATCTGACGGCTGGGGCGCAGCAGCAGGCAGCCGTAGTAGGCGCCGATTTTCACGCCGGTAAGGGGGTTCTTCACCTGCCGGGACAGGTTGTCAAAGCCCACCACGTCCCGCAGCACCTCCAGATAGTGGAGCACCTGCGCCTCCCCGGAATAGGGTGTCTCCGGGGACAGGTAGGCATTGGCGCGGCTGCGGAAGGTTTCGTCTTCGGCAATGTCACAGTTGGCGCGCTTGATCACATGGTGGCAGGCGGAGCACAGCGTTACCAGGGGGGTGCCCTGATCCCGGGCGGCCATCAGCGCCCGCACCGCGGAAAGGCGGCTGGCGATTTCGTCCTTGGCCAGGGGGTACACCGCCCCGCAGCACTGCCATTGGGGCAGCTCCTCCAGGGTGATGCCCAGCGCCTCCATGGATTCCCGCCCCCACCGATCCAGATCCACGGCCTTGGTCTTCAGGGTACAGCCGGGAAAGTAGGCATAGGTCATGGCGAATGTCCTCCTCAGATCATCTGCTCGGGATGGAATACTTCATCAAACCGTTCGGCGGTGAGGAAGCCCAGAGACACACAGGCCTCTTTCAGAGAGATGTTTTCCCGATAGGCCTTTTTGGCGGTTTTGGCGGCGTTTTCGTAGCCGATATAGGGGTTCAGGGCAGTGACCAGCATCAGGGAATTGTGCAGGTTGTGCGCCATCTTCTCCCGGTTGGCCCGGATGCCCGAGGCGCAGCTGCGGTTGAAGGAATCGATGGATTCGGCCAGCAGCCGGGCGGACTGCAGGAAGTTGTAGATCAGCACCGGCATGAACACATTCAGCTGGAAGTTGCCCTGGCTGGCGGCAAAGCCCACGGCGGCGTCGTTGCCCATCACCTGGACGCAGACCATGGTCACTGCCTCACACTGGGTGGGGTTGACCTTGCCGGGCATAATGGAGGAGCCGGGCTCGTTTTCGGGAATGAAGATCTCTCCCAGACCGTCCCGGGGGCCGGAGGCCAGCCAGCGGACGTCGTTGGCGATTTTCATCATATCCGCCGCCAGGGCTTTCAAAGCCCCGTGGGCGAATACCAGCTCGTCCTTGCTGGTCAGGGCATGGAACTTGTTGGGCTCGGTGACAAAGTCCTTGCCGGTAAGCCGCGACACGGCTTCCGCCACGGCGGCGTCAAAGCCCTTGGGGGCGTTGAGGCCGGTGCCCACGGCGGTGCCTCCCAGAGCCAGCTTTTTCAGCTCCGGCAGGGACAGCAGGATCAGGTTCCGATCCTTTTCCAGGCTGGCGCGCCAGCCGGAAATCTCCTGGGAGAAGGCAATGGGGGTGGCGTCCTGAAGATGGGTGCGGCCGGACTTGACAATGCCCTGGTTTTCCCCTTCCAGCCGCAGGAAGGTTTCAATCAGCCGGTTCACCGCGGGGATCACCTGGTCTTCCAGCGCGGCCACCGCGGCAATGTGCATGGCCGTGGGGAAGGTATCGTTGGAGGACTGGCTCATGTTGATATCGTCATTGGGGTGCAGCAGCTTCTTTCCGGCGATTTCGTTGCCCCGGTTGGCGATGACCTCGTTGGCGTTCATGTTGGACTGGGTGCCGGAGCCGGTCTGCCACACCACCAGGGGGAAGTGGTCGTTAAGCGCCCCGGAGATCACTTCGTCGCAGGCCTGGGAAATGGCGGCCAGCTTTTCATCGGTCATTTTCTCCGGCCGCAGGCTGTGGTTGGCCATGGCGGCAGCCTTTTTCAGAATGCCGAAGGCGTGGGTGATCTCCCGGGGCATGGTCTCCAAACCCACCCCGATGGGGAAATTCTCATGGCTTCTCTGGGTCTGGGCACCCCAATATTTGTCGGCGGGAACCTTCACTTCTCCCATGGAGTCGTGCTCGATGCGGTATTCCATATTCCGTCCTCCTTAACGATCAGTATTTGATTTGGGCGATGATGGACTTCAGCTTGTCGGCGCTGGCCTGGAGCTTTTTCACTTCCTCTACCGTCAGGTCGTTGGTGATCTTGCCCCGAACGCCCTGGCTGTCTACCATGTTCAAAACCGACAGGCAAACGTCGTTCACCCCGTACTCTCCGTGCATCATGGTGGAGACGGTGAGGGCGGTGCCGGCGCCGTTGAAAATGCACTTGCAGATGTGGCACACGGACACGGCTACGGCGAAGAAGGTAGCGCCCTTGGCCTTGATCACCTGGCCGCCGGAGGTGCGGACAAATTCCTCCACCTCGTCGTAGTTGTAATTCCAGTTGATCTCATCCCCGTGGGGGGCGTGAGCCTTGTATTCGTCAATGTGATTGTTGGCAATGTGCACCAGAGACCAGGGGACGAAGGAGGTGTCCCCATGCTCCCCGTACACATGGGCGTGGACGTTCTTGGGGCTGATGCGGAACCGCTGCGCCAGGCAGGCCTGCAGGCGGCTGGTATCCAGAATGGTGCCGGAGCCGATAATCTGGTTTTCCGGCAGGCCGGAGATTTTGGTGAACACGTAGGTCAGAATATCCACCGGATTGGAAACCAGAATGTAAATGGCGTTGGGGGCGGCGGCTACAATGTTAGGGGTGATCTGCTTGAGAATGTCCACATTGGCCTGAGCCAGATCCAGCCGGCTCTGACCGGGCTTCCGGGGCAGACCCGAGGTGATGATGACCACATCGGAATCCTTGGCGTCGCTGTAATCTCCCGCCCGGATGATGGTGGGGGAGCCGAAGGTGGCGCCCTGGTATATATCCATCGCTTCCCCGAAGGCCTTCTCTTCGTTGACGTCAATGAGGACGATCTCAGAGGCGATGCCCTGGATCATCAGATCGTTGGCAATGGCGGCGCCTACGCTGCCCGCTCCGATGACACTGATTTTTTTGCTCATAACAATCAGACTCCTTTGTAAGATATTGATAATTTGGGGAAAGATCAAATCAGTCTTTTTGTATCGGTAACATTATATCAAATGCTGATGAAAAAGGGAACTGTTTTTTTCATAAAATGATCCACGAAATCCGGCGGATCCGGGAGAAGGCTTTTGTAATATCTGCCCAGAAGCAGAATTTCCCCGGGGACAGCCTGTGCTGTCTCCGGGGCGGGAGTCAATGTTTGTGGTCTTCGGTTACGGCGCCGGAGCGGTAGGCTTCCAGAAGCAGGAGCAGCTCGTCCACCCGGGCTTGCAGCTGGGCGCCTTCATCGGTCTGGCAGATGCGCATACGGCTGTCCAGCTTTTCAAATACAGCAGACTGGTTTTGAATATCGTCGTTTTTGTGGATGGCGTTCCACTTGCCTGTAAAGGGCTGGTGGGAGACGATCCGGTAGTGCCGGGAATTGTAGATCAGGGTGTAGCCGGCAATGCCCGAGGTGGGCTGGTAGGCCTTGCTGAAGCCGCCGTCGATTACCAGCAGCTTGCCGCCGCCTTTGATGGGGCTTTCCCCCTTTTTGGTGCGCACCGGCACATGGCCGTTGATGATATGGCAGTGGGATCCTTCCAGTCCGAACTCCTTCAGCAGCATTTCGCATACCTTGGGATCCTGGCAGTGGGTGTAATAGGGATTCTTCGGCTCCGCCCAGGTCTGTTCCTGCGCCAGGAACCGGCGCTCAAAGGTGGTCATCCGAGCCCGGCCGAAGATGGGACTGTTCCTGCCTGCCCACAGCCACCACAAAAAGTCCATGCCGAACTGCCGTTCGCTGCTGCCCCGGCGGTCGTAGTAGGCCTTCCGGGCGGTTTTCTCCGCATAGTCCAAAAACGCCTTTCCGGAACGCTCCTTGCCGCCGATGGTGAAGGTCATGAGCGTCCCCTCCTCGGTCATGGGGATGCACCCGTGGAACAGGAGGTTCCCGTTATAGACCTTGTACAGGCAGCCCTTGGAGTACAGGAAGCGGATGTGCTGCTGGAGCTTTTCGGAATTGCGGAAAGCGTCGGTGAGCTGGTCGATCATGTGGCTTTCCTCTTCCGTCAGGGCGTAGGGGTTTTCCGGATCCACCGTGGGGAAGTCCCAGTCCAGCAGCGGGTAGGTTTCGCCGTTTACCAGGACGGTTTTGTGTTCATAGTCGATTTTGTCCAGCAGCAGCCGGTCGGCCATGCCGAACTCCGGGTGGCGCAGAATTTTCTGCCCCTCCAGCTTAAACAGGATCATGGTGATGGCCTTGTACATCCGGGCGGAGAGCAGCTTGTCCTTTTCTGTGTAATGCTCCGCGTCGTGGCCGGTGAGCTTCACCGTGACCCGGTCGGTAGTGCTGTCCCGGTAGACCTCGTTGGCGAAGATGGACAGGGGACGCAGAGAGATGCCGTAGCCGGTTTCAATCACATCCAGGTTGTTGTAGCGGATGGAATTGGACAGCACCGTGGCCACCAGGGTTCGGGAGCCGGAGGCGGCGCCCATCCACAGCACGTCGTGGTTGCCCCACTGGATGTCCACATTCCGGGTCTGCATCAGGGAGTCCATAACGATATCCGCCCGGGGACCCCGGTCAAAAATATCCCCCACAATGTGCAGCCGGTCCACCACCAGCGCTTTGATCAGGGAGCACAGGGCTTTGATAATATCCGCCCCCTGGCCGATCTGGATGATGGTGGAAATGATGTTCTCATACTGATCCCGCCGGTAGCCGCCCTCCTCCGCCAGATGAATCAGCTCGTCGAGAATGTGCTCATAGTCCGGAGCCATGTACGAGCGCACCTTCCGCCGGGTGTGCTTGGTGGAGACGAACCGGCACAGATCCACCAGCCGGTGGATGGTCAGCCGGTACCACTCCTCCAGCTCCTCCACCTCGTCTGCCGCCAGCTCCAGCTTGGCGGAGGGGTAGTAGATCAGAGTGGCCAGATCGTTCCGGTCCCGCTGGGTCATGGAATTGCCGAACAGCTCCTCCAGCTTTTCCTTGACTTCCCCGGAGCCGGAGTTGAGGATGTGCAGAAAGGCCTCGTGCTCTCCGTGGATATCGGACATAAAGTGCTCGGTAGGCTTGGGCAGGTTTAAAATTGCCTGGAGGCGGATGATCTCCGTAGCCGCCGCCTGGACGGTGGGATATTGCTTGCTCAGCAGCTGCAGGTAATGCAGCTGTTCCGGGGAAAAGACGCGCTTTGCATCCATGGTGCTCAACCCTTTTCTTGGTGTTGCGGAGGGCTGCGGCGCCCGCCGGTTTGTACCAACTATTATAGCGGATATTTCACCGGGCAACAAGGACTATTTTCAAATATGCTTATCGGGTTTCCGCAGCTTGGTACAAATTTTCATCCAACTGCCGGAAAACAAATGGGAAATCGGCGCAAGGGTTTGGCTGGTTCCCCGCCGAAGTGCTCCCCGACCCCTGCCGGGGGCCTTCCTTTCTTGTCTCGGCAAGAAAGGAAGCAAAGAAGCCGACCGGGGAGGCGCTGAA
>CALXDT010000021.1 GCA_944387125.1 uncultured Oscillospiraceae bacterium
AGCGAAGAAATGAAGATGCAGAACGAAGGCCGGAAAATCATGCACCTGCCGGAGCTGAAGGTCAGCTGCACCTGCGTTCGGGTGCCGGTGGTGCGCAGCCACTCCATTTCCGTCAGCTGCCGCTTTGACGTGCCGGTGACGGTGGAGCAGGCACGGGCGGTCATTGCCAAGGCGCCCGGCTGCGTTCTGGTGGATGATCTGGGCAGCAAGCGGTATCCCATGCCCCTGGACACCTCCGACCAGGATCTGGTGTTTGTAGGCCGGATCCGCCCGGATCTCACCGACCCCAACGGCCTGTGCCTGTGGTGCTGCGGCGACCAGATCCGTAAGGGCGCTGCCACCAACGCCATCCAGATTGCCGAGCTGCTGATTGAGAAGTAATTAAACGCGCGGAACCGGCCGGCTCCGCGCATTTGGTTTTGGTTCTATGTCAATGATTGGGGCAGAGGCAAAAAGCGAGTTTTCCAAATCGTGTCGGAGAGGAATCTCCGGCACGATTTTTTTATGCGCGTTCCGGATCAGGCGGGTCGGAGTCTGGGGGGCTGCGCCAGGCAGAGAAGCAGCAGAATGGGGAAGATAACCGCCGCCAGAATCCCCAGGTTCAGCTGACCCCCCAGGGCGTCCGCCAAAATGCCCACGTAGGTGGGGCCGCCGCCGCAGCCTAAGTCCCCGGCCAGGGCGAAGAAGGCGAACATGGCGGTGCCTCCCCTGGGAATGGCCTTGGCGGCAAGGCTGAAGGTGCCCGGCCACAAAATGCCCACGGAGGCGCCGCACAGGGCGCAGCCCACAAAGCCCAGAATCGGCACCGGGGTCAGGCCGATGATCAGGTAACTGATCAGGCACAGAATGCCGCTGCACACCATGAACCGGCGCAGTTCCATGGTCTCGCCCTTTTTGCCGTAATACAGCCGGGTCAGCCCCATGGCGGCGGCAAAGACCAGAGGCCCTGCCAGGTCGCCCACAGCCTTGGAAACCTTCAGGCCGCTTTCGGCATAGGCGCTGGCCCACTGGCTCACCGCCTGCTCGCAGGAGCCGGCGCAGAACATCAAAAGCATATAGATCCAGAAGGTTTTCATTTTGAACAAAGCCCGGATGCCGCAGCCGGTTTCCCCCTCGGCAATCAGAGGCGCCAGAGGCACCCTGGCAAACAGCAGAATATTCAGCAGGGGGATCAGCGCCCAGAACAGGGCCAGATACCGCCAGGAGCCAATGCCGAACAGGGCGAAGAACAGACTGGACAGCAGCACCACCCCCACATGCCCCCAGCAATAGAAGGAGTGCAGAAGGCTCATGGCCTTCTCCTTTTCCTCCCCCGGGCAGGCCTCCACAATGGGACTGATGAGCACCTCGATCAACCCGCCGCCAACGGCGTAGGCGCAGATGGCCAGACACAGCCCCAGATAGGGAACCGGCAGAATCCGGGGCAGGATGGTCATGGCGACCAGCCCGCCGGCGGAAAACAGGTGGGCGGCAATGACGCAGGCGCGGTAGCCAATCCGGTCGGCAAACCGGGCGGCCAGCAGATCCACCCCCAGCTGCACCCCGAAGTTGATGCTGGTGAGCAGGGCGATCTTATCCAGGGAGATGCCGAATTCCTCCTGAAAGGTCAAAAACAGCAGGGGGGTAAAGTTGTTGATAATGGCCTGCACCACGTAGCCGATGAAGCAGGCGCAGATGGTGTGCTTGTAAGTCAGACGCATTTGGATCCCTCTCCACGGTGAATTTCTGCCAGTGATTCTACTGCAAACCCCGGGCAAATGCAACTGTTTTTTCAAAAAAATGCCCCAAAGGCGTCCTTTGGGGCATATTCGGGAGGAACCCGCCGGAACAACGCGAAAAAGTCCGGAAAGCCTTGCAAGGGCTTTTGCGTTGCTCCGTACACATTATTTGCCCTCTTTGACCTTCTGGAATTCCGCCTGGATGGCCTCGGAGGGAGCGGGGGTCAGCAGGGAAACCACTGCGATGCAGACGCAGGAGATCAGGAAGGCGGGGAGCAGCTCGTAAATGTTCCACAGGCCGCCCAGGGGACGGATCAGCAGCTTCCAGATGAAGACCATGCTGCCGCCGGAAATCATCCCCGCGATGGCCCCGGCCCGGGTGGTGCGCTTCCAGAACAGGCTCAGGAGCATCAGCGGGCCGAAGGTGGCGCCGAAGCCCGCCCAGGCAAAGCTGACGATGGTGAAGATCACGCTGTCCTCGTCCGCGGCAATGACCATGGCCACAACCGCGATGACCAGCAGGGTCAGCCGGGAAATTTTCAGAACCTGGTCGTCGCTGGCATGCTTCCGGAAAATGCCCTGGTACAGGTTTTTGGCAAAGGCGGAAGCGGCGATCAGCAGGTAGGAGTCGGAGGAGCTGATGGTGGCGGCCAGAATGCCCGCCATGACGAACCCTGCCAGCAGCGGGGGCAGCAGGTTGGTGGACAGGAGGATGAACACATTCTCCGCTTCCGAGGAGGTGGTCAGAGCGGTGGGGAACAGCGTCCGCCCCATGACCCCGATCAGCACCGCGGCCGTCAGGGAGATCACCACCCACACGGTGGCGATCCGCCGGAGCGGGTCAGCTCCTTTTCATCCCGGATGGCCATGAACCGCAGCAGCACCTGGGGCATTCCGAAGTAGCCCAGACCCCAGGCGGTGGTGGAAATGATGGTGATCAGACCGTAGCTGCCCGGCTCCCCAAACTGGGGCTGGCCGTTGACGCTTTGCTGAACCCCGTCCACCGTCACCGGTGTGGCAATCCCGAAGAAATCCAAAAAGCCGGGAATGGATCTGGCATTGTCCAGCACGGCGCCCAGACCGCCGGCAGCGCCGGTGCCCAGCACCAGAATGATGACCAGCGCCAGCACCATCACCACCGCCTGCATAAAGTCCGAGGCGCTTTCCGCCAGGAAGCCTCCCAGGATGGTATACAGCAGCACAAACACCGCGCCCAAAATCATCATGGGGATGTAGGGCAGGTCGAAAAGGGTGGAGAAGAGCTTCCCGCATGTGACCAGGCAGCTGGCGGCGTAGATGGTGAAGAACACCAGAATGAACACTGCGGCAATGGTCATAATGACCTTCTTTTCTTCGTGGAACCGGTTGGAGAAATACTCCGGCAGGGTGATGGCGTTGCCCACCTGCTCGCTGTACCGGCGCAGACGCTTGGACACAATCAGCCAGTTGAGATAGGTGCCCACCGCCAGACCGATGGCCGTCCAGGCGGCGTCGGCAATGCCGCACCAGTAGGCCACTCCGGGCAGACCCATCAGCAGCCAGCCGGACATGTCCGAGGCTTCGGCGCTCATGGCCGTAACCCAGGGGCCGAGACTGCGGCCTCCTAAAAAGTAAGCGTCTGAGCTGATATTTGCCCGCCGGGCATACCAAACGCCAATGGTGATGACGGCAGCCATATAAATCAGCATGGCCGTGAGGATTTGCAGAGAAGCTGCCATAATACTTTCCTCCTTTAGTGTGTAAAAGTAAAACCATTATACAATGCCCCGGCGGGAAAATCCATTGTCTCCATTACAAAAAATTCTGTCTGTCAGAGAAGGAAACTGTGCAAAATTGCCGAATTCCCCGGGGGAAACCGGGAAGAAACAACAGGAAAGGCTGCCATAAAACCCAATATGCTTATCGCCGTTACACAGCAAAGGAAATTTCTGTGCCCCATATTGGCACAGCGTTTCCTATCCAAAACGGTGGTCTTATTGTCATGGCCTGACATCCAATCCAAACAATCTTCTGTCCAGCACAATCTGAACGAGAAGCGCGCCGGGAGGGGTCCGGGGAGGGCGGCTTTGGCGCGGGAGCTAAGGAACCTCTGAATCAATCGTCTTCGGCGGAATGCCGGATCTTTTGCCCCATTCGTGCCCTTCAAAAAGTGGGAAATCCATACAGGATTCCTCCACTTTTTGAAGGTTCGGCTGAGGCAAAATCTC
>CALXDT010000022.1 GCA_944387125.1 uncultured Oscillospiraceae bacterium
GGGAGGGCGGCTTTGATTGCGGGAGCAATCAATTCAGCGCCTCCCCCGGCCGGCTTCTTTGGTTCCTTTCTTGCCGGAGCAAGAAAGGAACGCCCCCGGCAGGGCTGACCAGCGAAACCCTTGCTGAGGCTGAACCCAAACCGCAAAACGCCCCCGGCAGGGATACCAGCTTCGTCCTTTCAAAAAGCCAAACCCAAACCGAACCAGCCCCGAAACCCGATGCCTGAAACCCCCTCTGTCAGGGGATTGGGGTCAGGCGATCCGTTTCCATACGTATACCGCCAGATAGGGCGGCAGGTTGTTGTGTTCCCCGCCGCCGCCGGCGGCGGTGGTGACGGCCGAATCGTCTCCCTCCAGAACGGTAACGGAAAGCTCCGTCCCCTGGTCCACCAGAATCTCCCGGCAGGACAGCCGGTGGCTGTGCACCGGCATCTGGCCGGCGGTAAGCCGCACCCGGGCTTCCCCGCCGGTGGCGCCCGGAAGATAGGTATCCCCGGCAGCCAGCAGAAACCGATCCTTCAGCTGCTCCCAGCGTCCCCCGAACAGGCTCTGGGGATCCACGGAGCTGGTGGTGAGATACAAAGAGCCCACCGGGTAGCACCGGATGGCGGAGAAGGTCTCGGTGGCCGTCTGAGGCGCTTCCTCCCCTTCCTCCCGGCTGCTCAGCTGGAAATTCATCTGCCCTACCAGCTGCTTCAGGTAGCTTTGCAGCTGCTGGATCTGCCCCTGGACGGTGGGGGCGTTGATGCTGGGCAGGCGGTATTCCTGAATCATTACCGTCGGCCTCCTTCCGCAATGGTCTTGCTCAGGGAATAGAGCTTCGCCTCTCCCTGCCCCTCCAGCCGCAGCCGGAAATGGTCGCACCGCCTGGGGTGGATGGGAATGTCAAAGCTCTCCAGCCCCGCGCCCCGGAGGGTGCACACCTGCTGCCACTGCCCCCGGCTGTCATAGTCGATGGATACCCGAAAGGTGCTGTTCAGGGACAGCTGCACCCGCAGCTGCACCCGGGAGATGTACTTTTTATCCGGATCCTCCACCCCCAGGGCGCCGGTCTCCGCCAGCCAGGAAACGGGACGTTCGTCCCGGGCCACGGTGCCCAGGATGGTCTTGATCCGTCCGTCCTTCCCGTCCAGGTAGTAAAGATCGTTTCCGTAGCTGCAAAAGGCCCTGGCCTGGGTGCTGTCCTCCCGGTGCCAAAGTCCCCGGCTCAGGTCGTACACAAACAGGTGGTAGGCGCCCGCCGGATCCATCATGGACAGGTAATACTTGCTCCCGTGGCCGCCGCCCACCCCGTTGGTGTAGCTGACATCCCCCAGGTTCTTTCCAATATCCACCGGCTCCGAGCCGTCGTAGCCGCAGACCCCCAGCCGGGACTTGTACAGCAGGGTCTGTCCCACAATGGCAAGGCTTTTTCCGCTGCCCTTCTGCACCCCCTGGCACAGGGTGGTCTGGATCCGGAAGTTGGCGGGGTAGCTGCCGTAGACCTTGTGCAGGCACCCCTCCTTGAAAAACAGCGGATAGCCCAGGTGGGCGGCCGCCCCGGTGAAGGGGCCGTCGGTGCCGCAGGAGGCGGTATAGCTGTCGGTAGACACCCCCTGGAAGCAGTTCCAGTTTTTGAAATCCCCCAGCTTGGAGGCGTAGATTTCGTTGATGGTCTTCCCGTCCGCCCCCAGGCCGTACCGGCAGCCCCAGAGCCGGTTCCCGGACTCCACGCACAAGTCCAGATCCGGCATCTGCCGGGTCACGGTGATCCGGTTGGAAAGGGTGCGGTTTTGGGACAGGATCCCGGTGATCAGAATCCAGTTGTCCGCCTTCTTCCGGATCACAAAGCTGCCGTCCAGAGCCGACACCGCCGGGTCGGAAAGCTCCGCTCCGGTTACATAATCCCTGAGAACCTGATCCTTCAGCCCCGTGAGGGTTACGCCGTCCCCCTCCCCAAAGACCTTGCCGATGCCCTGGGCGGCGATTTTCACATAGGTGGTCTCCAGAGCCACCCAGGCGCCGCTGGAGGTGGAGTAGGACTTGAGCTTGAGTTCCGTGCCGGAGGTGTCCAGCCACAGCTTCACCTGGGATACGTCCAGAGGCTCCTGGCCCCCCACCTGGGACACCGTATAGGCGTTCCCCTCCGAATCGCAGAGGGTAAGGGCCACCGCCCCCAGGGAGGTGAACCGGGCCTCGATGCTGCCCCGATCCGCCGGATCCACGGTGTTGACGTATTTTTTGTCCGGCAGGATCACCACATAGGCGCCCATGGAGACCAGATTCTTCTCCCCGGGGGTTAAGTCCAGCTCCACCCGCTCCGTGCCCACCACCAGGGCGGTGCCGTCGGTGTAGCACAGCTGATCCTTGGCCATGAGGCCGGAAATGGCGCCGCCGCCGGTGTAGAACCCCCGGCCCGGCCTGGGAGACAGCAGCGGATAGGCGGAAGAGGTGAGGTTTTCCATGTGGTAAAACTCACCGGCGCCGATCCGGGGATTGTGATTGTAGCCCCGGAACACCCGCACCACGTCCCGCTGGGTTTTGGGCGCCGGCAAAGTGGGATAGTACATCCGCGTCACCTCCTAGAATAAAAACCGTCCGGCAGACCTGGGGTTGTGGGTACGGCCGTAGTCCCGGGAAAAGGCGTCCAAATGGGCGGTGAACAGGGTGATGGAGATGTTGTACCGGTCAATCTCCCCGTTGCTCAGGTCGATCTGGGCTTCCAGCCAGCGCAGGTACACCCCGTCATGGGGCGGCGGCACCAGCAGAGGCTGATCCGGGGGCGTCTCTGGGGTGTAGCCGGAGAAGGCCGCCGGGGCGTCCGCAAACCGGCTGAGAATCCCCCGGTGGATCTGGCCGTCCAGCTGGCTGAGCCAGTGGATTTTGGTCTCCCGGTCATAGATGTTGGGCTTGAGACTGTCGGCGCGGTTGATGGCCTGCATGATGGTCATGGGCGCCCCTCCCTACCGGCTGCCCCGGAGCATATCCTCCATATTCTGATCCCGGATCTCCTGAGCCTTCCGGGACAGCGCCAGCTCCCCGGCTACCGCCGGCGGAACCTGGGACCGCTGCCCCTTGGGCAGCAGGTAGCTGACCCCATTGACGCCCACAAACAGATTCGGCTCATCATGGATGGCCCCCCGGGGGATGAACACTTCTACTCTTCTTTTTTCAGACGACATAAATCCTTCCTCCTTTTTCCTATTTTCTGGGTTTGTTTTTCGGCTGGTTCGTATTGGGTTTGGCTTTTTGAAAGGACGAACCCTGTCACCCCTGCGGGGGGCGGTACTTTCTTGCCCAAACAAGAAAGTATCGCCCCGCAGGGCTGACCAGCGAAACGCTTGCTGAGGCTGAACCCAAACCGAAAAAGCCCCCGGCAGGGATACCAGGTTCGTCCTTCCAAAGACCAAACATAATACGAACCCGCCCAAAAACCGCACCATTTCAAAAGGGTGGGTTGGGGTGGTTCTTTCCCACCCGGAGAAAGAACCACCCCGTTCCGGTCAGTTCTCCTGATCGGAACCGGAGTAGGAGGAACAGCTCATGATTCTGAGCAGCCGCTCCGGATACAGCACCGTCACACCGTTGGTCTCGAACTTGTAGCCTACCGTGGAGAACTGATTCAAAGGCCCGCCGATCTGGCTTCTGTCCTTGACGATCATCTCCAAAGCCCCGCCTGCGGGATCGATGATGCCGAAGGCGTCCTTGCCGAACAGATAGCTGGCATAGGTGGCGGTGCCGGCTTTGTTTACATAATCTCCCTTCAGCACCGGAGCGAACACGTTCTCAATGAACCGGCAGCCGTGGAGCTCCCCGATCTCCCCGTTGAACAGCTCCTGGGGCGCGGCATACTTGTGGGCTTCCACCCAGTCCTTACAGGAGCGCAGATCGTAAACCACGCTGGGATGCACCACGCAGTAGTATTTGCCGCCGATCCGGGGCACCCGGTTCTTTTTCATAATGGTTACGGCCTTGTTGATGGCGTCGGGGGTGAGCTTGCACAGCACCCCGTCGGCGGCCTCCATCTCATTGGGGGCGGTGGGGGTGGAGACAACGGAGCCGTCGGCCAGATTCACGTTGTCGCAGTAGAACACGTTGGTATTCACCAGCAGGCCGTCCCGGATCAGCGCCTCCTGGGTCTCCGCGGCGGAGGCGCCCATTTCCTCGGTGGCGCCCAGAATGGTGTCGTCATAGGCGTGAAGCTCCAGCTTGTCGGAGATGGTGGCATAGGTGCCGTACTGGTTGATGGAACCGGTTTTAGAGCTCATGCCGAACTTCTGCCCCGTGGGGATCACGCCTTCTTCCAGCTTCTTGGCCTTGTCGAAGGTGTTCCACTTCCGCCATTCCACGGTGGTGCCGTGGTTTTCCGGCAGAACCTGGCGCTTGGCAAACTGGGCGTAGAACATCTCCGCCCGGGCGTTTTCCAGCAGTTCCGTGTCGTAGAAGGTTTTCATTTCCCCGGAAAGGGCGTTGGTAGGGGTTGCCTCGCCGGTGAGGGCATTGACAGTGCCTCCGGTGGTGTTCACCACCGTCCCCGCCTCGGCGAACAGCTGCAAATTGTCAAAAATCATGTCCATAAAATGCTCCTTTCAAAAATAAACATGGTTTAAAATCCCGTCCGCCTCCCCAATACCTCCTTTCTTTCGGTCTTCCCTGCGGTGCGTTTTTTGGCTGGTACGTATTGTGTTAGGGAAGCTCTGATTAAATCGGCAAGAGCGGATGCCGAGAGATTTTGCCTCAGCCGAACCTTCAAAAAGTGGAGAAATACTGTATGTATTTCCCACTTTTTGAACTGCACGGGTGTGGTAAAAGATCCGGCATTCCGCCGAAGACGATTTATTCAGAGGTTCCTTAGGCTTTCGGAAGGACGAACCTGGTATCCCTGCCGGGGGCGTTCCGGTTTGGGTTCAGCTTCAGCAAGGGTTTCGCTGGTCAGCCCTGCCGGGGGCGTTCCTTTCTTGCTCCGGCAAGAAAGGAACCAAAGAAGCCGGCCGGGGGAGGCGCTGAATTCGTTGCTCCCGCTTTTGAAAGCCGCCCTCCCCCTGGACCCCCCTCCCGGCGCGCTTTTCGTTTGGTGTACCCTTCTGCCGCACAATTTGTGCAGGGTGGAAGGGAAGATGGTGCCGCTGAATCACCGGGAGACGGAAGCCTGTCAGGGCGAGCTATGCTCGCCCGTCAGGGGGGTTCCCGATTCTGGGCGGCTTAACGCTCAGAATGGGATTCCCAGTGACGGCATAAGAACTTGCTGCTGAGCGGGGAGTTGAAATGGTGAAAGTTTCACCCTTCACGAACCAACCCCTCCAAACAGTCAGAACCGAAACGCATATTGCAGAAAGGTTCATTCTTTGTGTGC
>CALXDT010000023.1 GCA_944387125.1 uncultured Oscillospiraceae bacterium
TTGGCCGTCGGCGGAGCAACTTTTTGCGACCAGGGGTGCTGAGAAGCTGGACAAGCTCAAGGAAAAAGTAAGGATCTGCACCTTTAGCTCAGTTGGTAGAGCAACTGACTCTTAATCAGTGGGTCCCGGGTTCGAGTCCCTGAAGGTGCACCAGCGGCGATATGCCGCAGACAATGCGTCTGGGCCTGCGTGGTCATCGGGGAATGACACTCGGTGACGCAGGTTCGGAGCGTAGTAAAGACGTCAAATGGCCCGTTGGTCAAGTGGTTAAGACAGAGGCCTCTCACGCCTTTAACATCGGTTCGAATCCGGTACGGGTCACCAGCTCCTCGCGCATGATACAACATTCGATATCGCGCAAGCACGATATCTCATCTGTATCATGGCTCGTCGCTTTCCGAACAAAACCCACTGCGCTGGGCTTTTGTTCGGTGAGATGCGAAGAATAGAGCGTTTTGCATCGCGATTCGTCGTTCCGAATCAAACCCGCTGTGCTGGGCTTTGATTCGAGTGGGGGCGAAGGAAAATAGGGCTTGACAAGGTTGGAAGTATGTGCTAAAATAAGCAAGCTGTTAGAGCCGAAGGGCTTTGACATAAGCGATGGTGAAAAGCCATCCGAACGAGTTGGTATTGATTGCTGTGAGGGTCCACCTGTTCCCATCCCGAACACAGAAGTTAAGCTCACATGCGCCGACAATACTTGGCGGGCGACTGCCCGGGAAGATAGGTAATGCCAACATAAAGTCTCATCCACCTGGATGAGACTTTTTCCATATCTATTCCTTTTCCTTGGCATTGCGGAAGGTTCAGAAAGACAGAGGTGCATAGACTATGAAGCGGAAGGCTCTGAAAGCGGCGTTTCCCTATACCATTCCCATCTTTGCGGGATTCTGGTTTTTGGGATTGGCCTATGGGATTTATATGAATGTTTCGGGATTCAGTTTCTGGTACCCCATGATCATGAGCCTGATCATTTTCGGCGGCTCTTTGGAATTTGTGGCAGTGTCCATGCTTCTGTCACCCTTTGCGCCGGTTCAGACCCTGATTATGACCCTGATTATACAGGCTCGTCATATTTTCTACGGAATTTCCATGCTGGATCGGTTCAAGGGCACGGGGTGGAAAAAGTTCTATTTGATTTTCGGTATGTGTGATGAAACGTTTTCCATTAACTATACAGCGCAGATCCCTGAGGATGTGGATAAGGGCTGGTTTATGTTTTTCGTGACCCTGCTGAACCACTTCTACTGGGTTTCCGGCGCCACTTTGGGGGGAATCGTCGGCTCTCTTTTGCATTTCAACACAGCCGGCCTGGAATTTGTCATGACTGCCATGTTTGTGGTGATCTTCCTGGAACAGTGGCTGAAGGAGAAGAAGCATTACACGGCTCTGATCGGCCTTGCCGGCGCGTTTGTGTGCCGGATGGGATTTGGCGCGGACAGTTTCCTGATTCCCACGATGATCTGCATTTTGCTGTGCCTGGTGTCTTTCAAAAAGCCGTTTGAGCGGGCAGGAGGTTTCGTATGACGTTTACGCAAGAAGTGATTACCATTGGCCTTTGTGTCCTCGGAACCATGGCTACGCGTTTTTTGCCCTTCCTGGTGTTTTCCTCCAGGAAGCCTACGCCGCCGTTGGTTCAGTATTTGGGAAAGGCGCTTCCTTCGGCAATTTTTGGAATGCTGGTGATCTACTGCCTGAAGGATGTGTCCTTTGTCAGCGGCAGCCGCGGCATACCGGAGCTGATTGCCATTGCGGCTACGGCGGCACTGCATTTATGGAAACGGCAGATGCTTCTTTCCATTGCCGGCGGAACCGCCTGCTATATGCTGCTGCTGAATCTTTTTTTCTAGGGAAGCTCTGAATCATACAGCCCTCAGCTTTGGAAAACTGAGGGCTGTATTTATTTGGCTTGTGGATCTTTCGGCCTGGAAGCCAGTTGAAGGACGGCGTCCATCCGGCGGCAGATCAGAGGATAGTTTTCCCGCCGGTGGGGGAAAAGACACTGGGAACAGTCTTTGATCCCTGCCTCTGTGTACCGGAAGCTGCCGCCGCATTGCTCACCCAGACAGTAAAGGGGACAGTAGCAGAACAGGCAGCTGAAGGTTTCCGGATCGGCATGCTCATGGCAGGGAAAATACTCGCACTGACGGTGCTGAAAGAAATCGTAATGGCTCATAGGATCACTCCTTCAAAGACGCGGATTTTGTTTCCGGAAAAGACTTTTCTTAGAGCAAAAAATGTGCTATACTTTTTTAAATCACACTGCGTTCCATGGATATGTGTCGGGGGGCTCCTGGGAGAATTCCAGCCACTGCTGGGTTTTTGGGTGGAAAAAACCAATTTGATAAGACCAAAGGGCGATTTCACAGGGATCCTCCAGAACGGCGTACTTCCGCTCGCCCACAAGAGGCATTCCTCTGCTGGAGAATTGAACCCGGATCTGATGGGTTCTTCCGGTGCGCAGATGGATTTTTACTTTGGAAAGACCGGATCTTTGGTTCATTACCTGATAATCCAGCAGAGCCTCCTGAACGCCCTTTCCCGGGGCGGAAGCTACCATCGTCATGCGCCGGGCCTTGTCACGAATCAGCAGATCCCGCAATGTTCCGGAAGCCTCGGAGGGGGAGCCGTGAATCACCGCCAGGTACGTTTTTTGAAACCGGTCTTCCCGGATCTGACTGGACAGCCGGGAAGCGGCGGAAGGGTTTCTGGCCAGCACCATCAGGCCGCTGACCACCCGATCCAGCCGGTGTACTGTGCGCACATCTGCCTTGGGATCGTCCAGCGCCTGGCGAATCAGATCCGGTAAGCCGCCCGGCTCGTCGGTGGATAGGACTCTGGCAGGCTTAATGCATAAGAGAATATCTTCATCGGCATATAAAATATCCATGACTGACCTCGCGGAATCGTTTTCTTTATCCTATCAAAAATACATCCCCTTTGCAAGGCGGATAAGGAGGAATATTATGAAAATCGTGATCCTGGACGGCAGAGCTTTAAATCCCGGGGACTTATCCTACAGCTGTATTGACCAGTTCGGAGAAGTGACCCTGTATCAGCGCACGGATACGGAAGAAGAGGCCATAGCCCGAATCGGAGACAGTGAAATTCTGCTGGTCAACAAGGTGCCCATCACCCAGCGGGTTCTGGAAGCCTGTCCCAATTTGAAGCTGATATGCGTTCAGGCCACCGGATATAACGTGGTGGACTGTGAAGCCTGTGCCAGGCGGGGAATCCTGGTGACAAATGTTCCCACTTACGGAACCGCGGCAGTGGCGCAGTTTACCATGGCTTTGATTCTGGAGGTGTGCCATCGGATCGGCTTGCATAACCACTCGGTTCACCATGGCGACTGGATTGCCAGTGAAAACTTTTGCTACTGGCTGACGGATCAGATGGAGCTGGGGGGCAAAACCCTGGGGATCGTCGGATTTGGCCGGATCGGACAGGCTGTTGGCCGGCTGGCCAAGGCATTTGGCATGCGTGTCCTTGCGTGCAGCCGTTCGCAAACTGCGGAGGGGGCGCAGATTGCCCAATATGTGGATATGGACACGCTCCTGGCCCAGTCGGATTTTCTCTCCCTTCACTGTCCCCTGACCCCGCAAACCCAGGGACTGATCAATGATCAGACCATTGCAAAAATGAAAAACGGCGCAGTTCTGATCAACACCGCCCGGGGAGCGCTGCTGGATGAGGAAGCGGTGGCACGGGCATTGAATGCCGGCAAACTGCGGTCTGCGGCAGTGGATGTGGTGTCCCAGGAGCCGATGCAGCCGGGAAATCCGCTGCTTACAGCCAAGAACTGTATCATTACGCCCCACATCGCCTGGGCGCCGGTGGAGAGCCGTCAGAGGCTCCTGGACTGTGTGGTGGAGAATATCCGGATGTACCTGAACGGAACGCCCCAGAACGTGGTCAATCTGTAAGTGTAAAAGCAGCGGGACGACAAAAACCTTTGTCGTCCCGCTCAGCATATTAAAAAAGGTTATTCCGAAACAGCATCCGGGGAAAACTCCTGGAATTTGACCACCACCGTATCGTTGATGATCTGGATGGAGCCGTAATCCGGGTAACAGGGCATTGCTTTGACCTGCGCTGTCTGGGCCAGGGCGTCGCATTCTTCTGCGCTCAAATAGGTGGGGGAGCGGCCTGCATAGTAGCGGATCCAATCCGGGAACGAGTAGCCCTTTATCAGCTCCCGGGCGCTGCTCATTCCACCGTAGAAGATCTGGCTTTCCCAGGGCGAGTAAAGCTGGGGATCCTCTGTGGTGCCGAGGAACGCCCATTTCTGATCAGAAGTGAAGCCCTCTGTCATGTGGATCTGCGCAACCAAAGTGGCGCAGTAGCTTTCCGTCTGACGGTTGGCATAGTACATGCCGGTATAGTTGACATTGGCATTGTACGCATAGGAAAATACCAGCAGCGAGAGACAGAAGGTGCAAACCTTGCGCAGCACCCCGGGAATGCGGGGCGCTTTCTGAAAATCGCGCTCCGGCAGGCATTCCAGAAGCATCAGGGGGAAACAGGAAACCAGGACGAAGGAATATGCCATAATGGCATAAATGTAGGTGTTTGGACACATTACGACAATGAAATTCACTGCCAGGGCAAAGGCCAGGTACAGCAAGCCGGCAAAGCAGGCGAGGCTCCATTTTTTTGCCCGGGTGATCAGCAGATATATCATCAAACCGATGGACACACCGCTTAGCAGCACATAAGCAAATTTCGTGGTGTACATGGTGTTCAGTCCGTAGCAGTCCCGAATGGGGAAAATAATCGCGTAGTGCATGGCTTCCTTTGCCAAATAGAGCAGCTGTTTCAGAGAGGTTCTGCCCATGGAATTGATTCCCTGATAGGCGGTAAGGTTTTTCCCCACCAGAAGCAGAGAGAAGCGCAGGAGCCCATAGTAGACGATAACACCGGCCAAAATCGCGGCGCAGTAGGACAGGCCGGTGCGGATCAGGCTTTTCAGTCCGGCGTCCCCGGTGAGGGTTTTCCTTATCATCAGCATCACAAGCAGGCCAATGGTGATGGGCACATAGGCCTGGTAAATTCCCATGGAACAGGCGGTGCACAGCACCGAAAGAAGAAAGCCGAATTTAGATCTGGGCAGAACCCAGACGGCAAAAACAGAAAGCAGGATCCCAATGCCGTAATACACGGCAGTATACCGGAAAAACATGGTGCTGACAGCGGTAGGGAACACCGCCAGCATCATCCCGGCCAGAATGGCAGAGGATCTGCGGCGCAGTTCCAGAATGTCTGCCAGAAATCCGGCGGTTACGCCCAACAGCAGCAGAAACATCAACCCATTGACCAGGGGCAGATTATAGTCCATGTTCAGATAATCCGCGATGCTGCCCAGAATAGAGAGCATCCACCTTCCGCTGGTAACGCCGGCGCCGAAACCGCCGGGCTGAATGGCAATGTTGTCGTAGTTGTGCAGGTTGTTGACCAGCGCATACAGGTGCGTGATGACGCCGCAGACCACGGCGGATACCGCGGCAATGCCGTAGGGCTGGGTTCTATGACGATTCCATTGTATTTGCTTCATATCCATAACGTTCCTTTCGGTAGTGAGACTGTCCGCGGGAGCAGGGGATCGATTACCCATCTGTCTTCAGCTCCATATTGTCCAGCGCATATCGCAAGGCCATACAGATCAGTTCGTTCCGGGAACGGTTGGTTTTGGCAGCAAGCTGGTTGTATTCTTCCTGCAGGGTTTTGTCTATGCGGATGGTCATTGTCACCGTTTTGTCTTCTTTTGGGGTGATGAGAAACTTGCCCATAAGCTCAATGCTCCTTCTTTTTTACACATTATTATAGTATTCGAAACATCCATAAAACTATGACACATTATGAATGCAAAACATAATTCAGAAAGTGTTACAAGAAAGAGCGGATTCCGGACAAAACGGCGGTTTCGCGCGATCCGGTTACAGAGACGCCAAATAAAATGAAATGCCGCAATGGAACGTCCATTGCGGCATATTTTTGGATCATCCGATTAGAGAAGCACCAGGGGCTTGATCAGATCTCTGGGCTTATTCTTCATCATCATCAGAGCAGGCTCAACGCCCTCAAGACCTTGGAAGGTGTGGGTAATGAGCTTCTCCGGGTGGATCCGGTTGGTAACGATCAGACGAGCCAGCTTTTCCGAGCGAACCCGGCCGCCGGGCATCAGACCGCCGCGGATGGTCTTATGACCCATGCCGCAGCCCCATTCCACTCTGGGGATCTTCACATAGTCGCCCTCGCCCAGGTAGTTTACATTGCCGATGATTCCGCCGGGCTTCAGCATGCGAATGGCCTGATCGAAGGTATCATTGTCGCCGCCGGCAACAATAATCTTATCAACACCCAAGCCATGGGTCTTTTCCATGATCTGCTCGACAATATCACCTTCCCGATAGTTGATGATATCTGTAGCGCCAAACTCCCTGGCCAGATTGGCACAGTTGGTACGGGAGCCGACAGCGTAAATCTCCGCAGCGCCTCGGATGGCGGCACCAGCCACGGACATCAGACCCACAGGGCCAATGCCGATGACGGCTACGTTATCACCGAACTGAACATCCGCCAGCTCCACACCGTGGAAGCCGGTGGGAACCATGTCGCTGACCATACAGGCGGCGCCCAGATCCATACCCTCAGGCAGGTGCGCCAGGTTGCCGTCAGCGTCATTGACGTGGAAGTATTCTCCAAACACGCCGTCCTTGAAGTTGGAGAATTTCCAGCCGGCGAGCATTCCGCCGGAGTGCATGGGATACCCTTCCTGGGCGGCCTTGGAATTCCAGTCGGGCGTGATGGCGGAGACCAAAACACGGTCGCCAACCTTAAAGTCCTTTACCAGCTTTCCCACTTCTACCACTTCGCCGACGGCTTCATGACCCAGGATCATGTTGTGCCGGTCGCCGATGGCGCCAGCCCAGACGGTATGCACATCAGATGTGCAGGGGGCCAGGGCGATGGGCTTGCAGATGGCATCCATTGGGCCGCAGGCGGGAGTCTCTTTCTCAATCCAACCGGTCTCTCCGATCTTCAGCATTGCAAATCCTTTCATTGCGCATTTCCTCCTTGTTTGATGTGTAGGGATTCATGGTATCCCTGCGACAGCGGCGTTTTTACGATGGCAGCCTATGGCAGGAATAATCAAATAGATCTCAGGAAGGTCTGATGAAATCATCCGCGGCTGAGCAGCAGATTTTTGACCCATCCGCACAGTTCATAATACGGGCAATCCATACAGGATTCCTCCGCGCTCCGAACGTTCGGCTAAGCCAAAATCTCCCGCCGCCAGCCCTTGCTGACTTAATCAGAGGTTCCCCAACCCTTCTTCGTTTCTTCGAAGAAAAGGTCGAGTTATCAAATCCAAAGACTGATTATAATGGGATAATACGCTAATCGATACATTTGAATCGATAACCGAATATAGAATAGCATACTTTCCCGGAATAATCAATAGGCAAAACAAGGAAATTTTGTAAAATTTTTTTGACGGATGGAAAAGACCGCTGCTTTGGCGCGCAAGGTGTCCTTGCAACACACCGATCCATGTGATACAATGATCCAAACATATTTTTCGGACAGAAGGAAACGCCATGGGGCCGGCGGTGTTCGGCGCTGTGTTTGCGGATAGGATAAGGATATCCGGAGAATCGCGTCTTAACCCTTTGACAAACACATAGCGGGGAATTCTGTTCGGGAAATGAGAAATGGATGTGGTGGACGGATATGGCATACAGGCGGATTTTAACCATTCAGGATATTTCCTGTGTGGGTCAGTGCTCATTAACGGTGGCGCTGCCGATTCTTTCGGCGATGGGGCACGAGACCTGCGTACTGCCCACAGCGCTGCTTTCCACCCACACCGGCGGCTTTGGAAAACCGGCGGTGGTTCACTTTGACCAGGCGCTGGAGGAGATCTGGCGCCATTGGCAGAGAAACGAGATCACCTTTGATGCCATTTTGGTGGGATACCTGGGCAGCAAGGCTTCTGTGGAAGCGGCTGTGGGGATCATCGATCACCTGCTGGCGCCCCAGGGGATCGTCATTGTGGATCCGGTGATGGGGGATCACGGAAGGCTCTACGCCGGCTTTGATGAAGAATACGTCGGGGCGATCAGCCGGCTGTGCGGGAAAGCCCATGTGATTCTGCCGAATCTTACGGAGGCAGCGCTGCTGACCGGGGTGACATATCAGGAAAATCAAGATGAAAATTATGTAAATCTGCTGCTGGATCGTATGGAGCACCCCCGGGTTGTTTTGACAGGTGTTGCCCATGGGGCGCAGCAGACCAGCATCCTCCTGAAGAACAAGGAAACCCGGTGGAGCTACTTTCACAAACGCATTGGAAAAAGCTGCCACGGCACTGGCGATATTTTCGCGGCATGCTTTACCGGCGCTCTGCTTTATGGGAAGAATATCCAGGATTCGATTAAAATTGCCGGTGATTTTACCTGCAAATGTGTGGAAAACACGGTTTTACACCCGGCTCATTGGTATGGCGTCCGGTTTGAGCCGCTGCTGGGAGAGCTGATGGCGATGCTGTGACATCCGGGAAACCAGCTGCCGCCGGGAAGCGGACTCAGGGGTGCGGGAGCCGTCAGGCTTCTGTGCCCTTTTTTTCATTTTTTTTGAAGAACCCTCTTCCATTTTTGAGAAAATGCAGTATAATATTATGTAAACAACAGAGACAGAGGGAAGGAATATGGCAGAAAGATATTCAGATCGTCCGGGGATCCGCAGGTGGCAGTGGATGCTGATTCTCCTGGGAGTTGTACTCCTTGCGGCGGTGGCCTTTTGGATTGTGGTATTTCGGATCAACGCGTTTTCTTTATCCGTTCGGCTATATGGGGAGGAAACCATGGAGCTGGACTACGGCGAATCCTACTGTGAGCCTGGAGCGGAAGTGGTTTTGCAGGGAACGCTGTTCTGGAAAAACGGGATTACTCCGAAAAACGCCCGGCTGGAAGTGACAGGATCTGTGCGGGAGGATACCTTGGGCAGATACACCCTGACCTATACCGGAAGCTGCCTTGGCCTTCAGGCGCAAGCTGAGCGCAGGGTGTGTATTGTGGACTACCAGTGCCCGGTGATCCGTCTGTCTGAAGAGGTTCGGAACGGAAAACCAGGCGAGATCACCTTTACAGCCGTGGATAACTACGATGGGGATATTACCCATCGTGTGAAGCGGATTGAAAGTCCGGGAAAGATCCTGTTCTCGGTGGTGGATTCTTCGGGGAATCCCGCTTATGTGGAATGGGAGATAAAGGACTATGACCCAACTCCGCCGGAAATCTATCTGGAGGGCGGCGACAGAAAGGTGATTACCGTGGGTTCCTTCTACCAGGAGCCGGGGTATTATGCCTATGACGATGCGGACGGGAATCTGTCAGAGCAGGTGCAGATCCAGGGTGAGGTGGATTGGCTAGTCCCCGGGCTCTATCCTGTGACCTATACGGTAACGGATTCCCACGGAAACCATGCCACGGCGGTTCGGGAGGTGGAGGTGGCGGCAAAGCCCCGGCCGGAGATCCGCTGGCCCCGGGAGAAGACCATATACCTGACCTTTGACGACGGACCGGGTCCGTCTACCCGGAAGCTGCTGGACATTCTGGATCAGTATCAGGTAAAAGCCACTTTTTTTGTGATCGATACCGGGTATGGATCGATCATGAAGGAGATTGTGGATCGGGGGCACAGCATCGGCATTCATACGGTCTCCCACGATTACCAGGCCATTTATGCCAGCCCCGAGGCGTATTTCGCGGATCTGCTGGCGATGCAGCAGGTGATTTATGACAATACCGGTGTGGAAACCACGTTGCTGCGGTTTCCGGGAGGAAGCTCCAACACCATCAGCCGCACCTCCTGTGAAGGCATCATGTCCATTTTGGCAGAGGCGGTGCAGAACGCCGGATTCCAGTATTTTGACTGGAATGTGGACAGCGATGACGCGGGAAAAGCCAGGGACGCGGAAACGGTGGCCAAAAATGTTGTTGAAGGAATTGAAAACTCCGGGACATCCATTGTGCTGCAGCATGATATCCACAGCTACAGCGTAGATGCGGTGGAGCAGATCATCCAATGGGGCCAGGAAAACGGCTATGTGTTCCGGGCCCTCACGGAAAACAGCCCCGGGTTTCACCACGAGATTCAGAACTGAGGCAGCTTTGATGAAGCCGGCAAGAGCGGATGCTTAAGATGCCGGATCATCCCAACGTTCAGAAAGCGGAGGAATCCTGTGTGGATTTCCCGCTTTTTGAACTGCATGGATGCGGCAAAAGATCCGGCACTCCGCCGAAGGCGATTGATTCAGCAGTCACTACGTTAAGACCAATAAGCCGGACGAATTGGTTCAGAACAGGGATGTTCTATATGCTGACAAAAAAAGAACCGTCTCGCTTCTTCGCTCAAGCGGGCTTGCTGTAATGGAACCAGTGGCAAACGTTCCTCGCGGAGCCTTTGCAAAAGGAGCGACCGATCTGGTGACCCAGGCGAACGAATTCTTTACAAGTGTAGGGAATCTTGTGTACAACGATCAACTGGGGAATGTGATATTAGACAGACGGGGCATAAAGGATGACATGGCCCATGGGCTTGGCAGAAAAAAGGCTGCATCTTTCCATGCGGTTCCTGATGTCATTCGACATGGCAAGGTTGTCGATTATCAAGTAAACTGGAAAGACAGGGGCTATGATACAGCTGTTGTTGCGGCTCCGATTACAATGGAAACAGAAACAAAGGACAAGACTGTGGCAGAAGAATACCTTATGGGTGTTGTGCTGATCCGCAGTATGCGGACAAACCGTTTCTACGTTCATGAGGTGCTTCCAATAAAAAAAGATGGAAACCCGCTGTTCAAGACCGGGACCCTGAGTAAGGATAACCCCGGCAGCGACTTTCCATCTATACTTAGTATACTGAATCGCATCCTGAAAGTCAAGAGAAGTTCCACAACGGGGAAAGATTCGTATGTGTCAAGTAATAATGCGAATCAAGGGTAGAACTTTCCGAAAGCGATAGTAAACATAGCGAACGCAACACGTCCAAAGATATGCAGGAGCAGGCCCTGAGAAGAGCGCACTTTGGAAGCGGCCTGAATATTTGTCAG
>CALXDT010000024.1 GCA_944387125.1 uncultured Oscillospiraceae bacterium
TTTTGTGTGCATCCGCCCCGGTTGCCCCACAGGGGCGAGGGGCGGGCACTTAAATCAATTGTTTCCTGTGAATGCGCAGCTTTCACAGAAACATCTTGCACCTGTTTGGATGATGCGGTGCGCCGCACCATCCAAAATACACATTGATACGCGCCTGAATTGAAAAAAACGGTTGGAAAGAGCCGTTTTTTTCAATTTCCCGCCTGCAGCGGGGAATCAGCCGCAGAAAGCGGCTGATTCAGCAGGCACTAAGATAAAAGCGCTTTCACCTATCATATCTCATTTTCTCCCCGGCAGGTTTCAAAAAATTCAAAAAAACTTAACTCCCCAGGCTTCCGGGCGCCGGGATAAGAATAGAAAGCCGGCCGGAGCAGCTCTGCTTCTTCGATTCACGTTCATTCCAGGCAAGATTATGACCGAATTCCCGGGGGAATTCGGTCATAATAGCACAAGGACTTGTCTCAAAGGAATTTTATGCGGAGCCCATGTTCAATTAAAGTTTACCTTCTTTTTCCTTGATTTCCTTTTCCTCTTTGATCTGCGCCTGGAGATGCACGGAAAGCACCGCCAAGGAGGTTGCCATATTTTCATTTTGCACCAGAATATTGGACGGAACATCCAAATGGGTGGGAGCAAAATTCCAGATAGCCTTGATCCCGCCGACAATCAGCTGATCCGCCACCTGCTGCGCAGCCTCGGCAGGCACTGTAATAATGCCCATGAGCACCTTGTGGGTACGGCAGAACGCAGACAGCTTGGAAATGTGATATACGGGCTTTCCCTCTTCGGTTTTTTCCATCTGGGGTTTTTCGTCAAAGGCCGCCAGAATATTCAAGCCGTATTCGTCAAATCCCTTGTATCCCATCAGCGCCTGTCCCAGCTTGCCGGCGCCGATGAGCACCGCGTCTGTGGTGTTGTCATAGCCCAGAAACTGCTCAATATCTTCAATAAGGCTCTCCCTCTGGTAGCCGATTTTGGGACGCCCGCCATCGGAAACCATGGCCAGATCCTTGCGCACCTGCACTTCTCCCATGCCCAAGGCGTTGGCCAGGGCTGTAGCGGATATATTGACCGGAGCATCCTCCGGCATGTTTTTTAAATATGCCAGGTATCCCGGCAGCCGCTTTAAAACGGATTTTGAAATTCTCTTTCCTTCCATACAGACCCTCTCGCCCATTTCTCTGTGTCATGAATATCAATATAATTTTATATCGATTATAGCATATCGATTAGATAAAATCAAGCGCAGCTTGTCTGGCGGATAAATTCCTTTTTTAACCTCTGCATGATCCGCTTTTCCAGCCGGGATATGTAGGATTGGGAGATCCCCATTTTCTGCGCTACTTCCTTTTGCGTCAGTTCCTTCCGCCCCTCCAGGCCGAAGCGCATGAGCACAATTTCCCGCTCCCGATCCGGAAGCTCCTTCAATGCCTGGCGGAGTACACACAAATCCACGTCTTCTTCCAGCGGGCGCAGAATCATATCCTCGTCTGTCCCCAAAATATCCGACAGAAGCAGCTCATTGCCATCGCAGTCCATATTGATGGGTTCGTCCAGGGAAATCTCCGCTTTCTGGTTGGCCGTTTTCCGGATATGCATGAGAATTTCATTTTCAATGCACCGGGAGGCGTAGGTGGCCAGCTTTATTTTTTTGTCCAGCCGGTAGGTGCCGATGGCCTTGATCAAGCCGATGGTTCCAATGGAAATCAGGTCTTCCAAATTGATCCCGGTATTCTCAAACCGTCTGGCAATATAGACAACCAGCCGCAGGTTATGCTCCACCAAACGCTGCTTGGCCTGCTCGTCTCCCTGTTCCAGTGCCAGCAGCGCATCCAGCTCCTCCTGTCCTTTCAGCGGCGGAGGCAAAATGTCGCTGCCGCCAATGTAATAAACCGCTTGCTTTCCCAGAATTCCCAGCTTTTGCAAAAATTGCAGTAACGTCATAATTCCCTCCTATGCGCTTCCGGTTGGTTCTCCTACTCCGCAGCAATCAGCGCCTGGCAAAAGCCGCCTCTGCCCAATCCCTCCGGCGCAAAGGCCACAATGGCGCTTTGGGTTCGATCCCCCAGCTTTACCTCTGCGAACCGCATTCCCAGCAGCAGACCGCCGCTGGTGCCGATGGCACAATAGGGGATCAGCCGAAGCCCGGGCAAGGGCCGCTGCGCCAGGGTTTCCAGCGGCGAGCACAGCTGCGCATGGGTCAGGCCGGTGAGCTTCTGGGCAGCTTCCCCTGTGATCAGAAGCACGCTCTCCCCGGTCATCGGATCCCGCAGGGTATTTCCCGAGTCCCGAAGGCCGATCAGACTTACAGAATTGGCTTCATAGGTAATGGTCAGCGGCACATATTCCTGTCCGCCCACCTTCTGCCCAAAGGCCAGTCGGCACAGAAGCCAAATCCCCACCGCGCAAAGGAGCAGGGCGATGAAGTCCCCTTTGCCCGCGCTGACCGCAGCGCCTCCCAGAGCCATGCTCAGAATCACGAATACGCCGCCCCGCTTTACCGCGCTTCGATCCCAGCCGAAGGCAAGAACACACATTCCCACCAAAGAAACACTTCTCCAAAGGAGATTTCCCAGGAAGGAACATCCCCGCAGCATGCAGATTCCGCTGTACACGCTCCCTGCAGCGGCCGCCAGGGCACACCGCTTTGGCGACAGAGGAAAACCGGACAGCCGGTTTGTCCCCAGCAGCAGCAAAAAATCCACAAGAAAGTTCAGAATTACCACCAAATCCAGATAGATCTCCAACCAATCACCTCCTGTTCGGGAATGGTTCCAGTATACTCCCCGGGAGAAAAAAAGTCGGTCGCATCCTCGGCTGTTTCTCGGCGCAAGTTCAGTCAAGGGACGAAGCCGTTCCGCTCATGACGGCTAAAAAACGGATGCCCCGCCTTTTCCTCCGAGCATACCCGGTCGAAGGGATCTTCCGGCGGAAGAAAAGGCGCGGCTTTCAGAGATCTCAGCATCAATCCTCGCATCTGTGCCCGTTCAAAAGCGGAAATCCACGCGGGATGCCGCCGTGTTGAAAGCCTTCCCGCGTGAATCCGCCCCAGACCCGCAATCTGCCCAACCCGGCAGCCGGGTTGGGCAGATTGCGCAAAGGGCTGCCTCAAAATCCCTTTGAGACAGCCCTGCCTATGACTTTTTTTAATGGTTTTCTTCCTTCCGCTCCACGGAGCGGATATTTTTTTCCGCTTTGAACCGCGGAGTCATCAGCTCATGTCCACAGCCCAGGCAGCGAAGGCGAAAGTCCGCCCCGGTGCGCAGCACCAGCCACCGCTTCTCTCCGCAAGGGTGGGGCTTTTTCATCACAAGAATATCGTTGAGACGAATATCCATAGGCATCTCCTTTATCGCTTAATGGCGTCCCAGTATTGTTTGGCAGCCTGCTCCAGCTTATTGGGGCCGTACTCATAATACTTCGTTCCCATCAATTCGTCCGGCAGGTATTGCTGCTGCACATAGTGATTGGGAAAGTCGTGGGGGTACAGATATCCCTGCTCCCGCTCCATGGTGTAGGTGTCCGCATGCACGTTCTGCAGGTGCCTGGGAAAATCCCCGCCTTTGCCTTTGCGCACATCCGCCAGCGCAGCGTCCAGGGCAATGTGTCCGGAATTGGATTTTGGGCTTGTGGCCATGAGCACAGCCGCGTCTCCCAGGGGGATCCGCGCTTCCGGCATTCCCAGCTTCAGCGCCATATCCACACAGGCATTGACAATGGGCAGGATCTGCGGGTAAGCAAGCCCCACATCCTCTGCGGCAATGACCATCAGCCGGCGGCAGGCGGACTGCATCTGGCCGGCTTCCAGAAGCCTTGCCAGATAGTGGCAGGCCGCATCCGGATCCGAACCGCGGATGGATTTTTGCAAAGCGGACAGAAGATCGTAGTAGTTGTCTCCATCCCGATCCGCCCGCAGGGCGCTCTTTTGGGTGACAGATCTGGCATCGGCCAGGGAAATGGGAATACACCCGTCCTTTGGCTGCCCTACGGAAAACAGCACCTCCACCGCATTCATCGCTTTCCGCAGATCTCCGCCGCAGGCTCCGGCAATGTATTCCAGGGCGCCATCCTCTGCCTCCGCCTTTAGCGCCGTGCGCTGCTCCATATATGCAACCGCCCGGCGGATGGCCTGCAGCGCCGCATCCGCCGAAATCTGCTTGAACTCAAATACCGTGGAGCGGCTCAGAATCGCATTGAATACATAAAAGTAGGGATTCTCCGTGGTGGAGGCAATCAGGGTAATCTTCCCGTTTTCAATATGTTCCAGCAGCGACTGCTGCTGCTTTTTGTTAAAAGACTGGATCTCATCCAAATACAGCAGCACCCCATTGGGCGCCAGGAAGGTATCCAGCTGGGATACGATCTCCTTAATGTCTGCGGTGGATGCGGTAGTGGCATTGAGCTTGTATAACGTCCGATTGGTCTGCTGGGCAATGATGTTTGCCACCGTGGTTTTTCCGGTACCGCTGGGACCGTAGAAAATCATGTTGGGAATCTTCCCGGAGGAGATCAGCCGGCGAAGAATACCCGTTTCCCCCAGGATATGCTCCTGGCCAAACACATCATCCAATGATTGGGGCCGCAGCAGATCCGCCAGCGGCTGATACATAAAATACCCCCTTCCGGGCAAAAGCACCTGGACAAAATGAATGCGGCGGGTTTTCACGGTACCGTTTCTCAGGAAACGGTACCGTACCTTTTCAGGCAAGGAGGAACAGGACAGAGACCGGCATCCCGCCAATCCCCGTCCTGCCGCGTCTCAGAAGGTTGCCACATCCGGATCCGCCGGCTGGACTCCCGAAAGCACCTCCAACGCTGTAAGCACCGGCCCCACTTCACCTTTGTACAGGCGGTGCTTTTCCGCGCTGATCTTGGCCGTAACCATAACCCAGTCCCTGGAATTCAGCTGTGCCGACTGGGCATACCGGCAGGGAATGCCGCAGAACTGGATATCCTCCACACAGCACGTCATGACAAACCGCCCGGGAGCAAACATGCCCTCCTTTTCCCGACGGAGCATGGCTACCTGCGCCTTAAAGCAGACGGTTTTTCCATCATACTTCTCCGGTTCTTCGGAAACATCCCGATACCACAGGGCATAGTCCTCATCTTTGACCTGGATCACCGGAGCGTTGATGTCGAAGGGAAGCGGATCTTCCATGTCGTCGAATTGGGTGGTTCCATCGGTATAATCATAGAGAATATCAATCCGGCGGCTGGCTGCCCGCGCCAGCTTATGGAAAGGCATCACATCCGCTCCGGGCTTCAGGCGGTTAAACACCACCATTTGGGCGCCCACCAGCTTGTCCATCACCAGGTTGCGCATATTGGCATTGTAGGCCATGAAGGTGGTGGAATCCGCAAACATAACTTCCTGGGCAACCACCCAGTTTTCCGGGAACCGCATATACAGGTCTCCCACCTGCTGCATCCCGTTCAGCTCCGCCACCACGCGCTGTGCCTTATACTTCTTTGCCAGCGCCTGCAGTTCCTTAGCGGTCACGGTCTGCTGATCCAGTACTTCCATATAGACATTCTGACTGGGGTAGGCCGAAAAGTTGTACTCCTCCTCCCCTTCTTCAAACACCAACAGCAAGGTACGCTCACCGGCGTTGAACCGGGGATCTTCCAATGTCTCCTGGATAAATTTCGTCTTGCCGGAATCCAGGAATCCGGTAAAGGAATAAACCGGAATCTGCTGCATTGGTTACACCCCAAACAGTGCCGCGACACCTGCTTCGTCCAGCTTGGAACCGATGACACAGAGCTTTCCGGTCACGTCGGCAGAGCCGCTGCGGACATTGAATTCCCCGGGAACATAGTCGAAGTGGATCCAGGATCCGTCCGCCGCGGGAAGAATTCCCTTGGCTCGGAGGATCATGCCATACTTGCCGGTATCCAGCGTCCGAAGCGCTGCTTCCATACCGGCCATATCAAACTTCTTGGCAGTCTCAACCCCCCAGGAAGTAAACACCTCGTCCGCGTGATGGTGGTGATGATGCGCATCATGGTCATGATGGCAGCAGTGATGGTCGTGATCCCCGTCCTCGTGATGGTGGTGATGGCAGCCGTGGTGTTCATGCTCTCCGTCTTCATCATGATGGTGATGGCAGCAGTGGTGTTCATGCTCCCCGTCTTCATCATGGTGGTGATGACAGCCGTGGTGTTCATGCTCCCCGTCCTCGTCATGGTGGTGATGGCAGCAGTGGTGTTCATGCTCCCCATCTTCATCATGGTGGTGATGACAGCCGTGATGATCATGCGCCTCACCTTCATCATGATGGTGAGAATCCAGTTCCGCGTCTTCCTGAGCCAGACGCTCCATCTCCATGCGGGCCAGTTCTGCGGCAAGAGAGGCCTTTCCCTCCATAGCGGAAATCAGCTGTTCACCGGTGAGCTGATCCCAGGGGGTGGTGACAATGGTCGCCACATTGTTATGCTCCCGCAGCTGCGCAACGGCAGCGTCAAGTTTTGCCTGGGGGATGGAATCGGTACGGGACAGAACGATGGTAGAGGCCGTCTCAATCTGGTTGTTGTAAAACTCGCCAAAGTTCTTCATATAAACCTTGACCTTTCCCGCGTCCGCTACGGCTACGGTATATCCCAGGGTCACAGTCTCGCTGGTGACTTTGTTCACAGCACCAATCACATCTGACAGCTTCCCAACACCGGAAGGCTCAATAAGAATCCGGTCCGGATCGTACTGCTCGATCACCTGGGTCAGCGCCTTGCCAAAGTCACCGACCAGGGAGCAGCAGATGCAGCCGGAGTTCATTTCCGTAATGTTAATCCCCGCGTCCTGCAAAAAGCCGCCGTCAATGCCGATCTCACCGAATTCATTTTCGATCAGCACCAGCTTTTGACCCTGATAAGCCTCAGAGATCATTTTCTTGATGAGCGTGGTCTTTCCCGCTCCCAGAAAACCGGAATAAATGTCAATTTTTGTCATAAACACACCTTCTGTAAAAAAACTTCTACAGAGTATTATACCACTACTTGTCAACTGTTACAAGAACAAAACCGCTATTTTGTTCTTCCCTTTGAAAGCAGAAGCGGCATCGGCCATTCCCTTTGGAAGGCTGATGCCGCTTGCGGCTTTCAATATGGAGGTTTTCTATTTAGTGCCTGCTGAACAAGCCGCTTTCTGCGGCTGATTCCCCGCTGCAGGCGGGAAATTGAAAAAACGGCTCTTTCCAACCGTTTTTTCAATTCAGGCGCGTATCAATGTGTATTTTGGATGGTGCGGCGCACCGCACCATCCAAACAGGTGCAAGATTTTTTCGCTGAAAGGCGGAAAAACCTTGCATCGGAACAACGCAAAAAAGTCCGGAAAGCCTTGGCTTGCAAGGACTTTTGCGTTGTCAGTACACATTATTTATGGAACCGGGATAAGAAGCATTTGTCCGGCGGCGGGTTCCTCTTTCAGACCATTGGCCGTTCGGATGGCTTCCACTGTGGAACCGGTTTCTTTGGCGATTTCCCAGAGAAGCTGGCTGCCCGCCCTGCGCAGAATCAGCGAGGGGCGATTGGGATCCGGCTTGATTTGCTCCCCCATTTCCACCCCTGTAACCATGGGGATGCCCTGACCGGAAAGGGTCGTCAGGGAAATGGGGCATTCCGTTTTCGCCAGAATACTGCCGCTGCCCGGAATTCCCTGGGATTGGGCGCTTTGGGGAACCGCAATCAATTCACCAGATGCATCCGCGTTCCAGCTTTGACTCCCCTCCCAATGGGCGGAAGCGCTGTGAAGTCCCCTGCCCTCTCCATAATACAGAACCTGGAACAGGCCGGGCATCTCCAGATCCACCCGATCCTCCTGCCGTATCTGCCTGGGGAAATCCGGCAGGAAGCATACATCCACCACCAGATCGGTCTCACCGGCAATCGTCTGCTCTCCGTAAATCGTCTCCTGGCGAGTCTCCAGAATCCCCGGCAAATCCAGTTCCTCTTTTTGAATGCGCAATTCCCGGCCGGGGCTGTAGGCATCCTGAATCAGTTCCAGAAGCTGACGATCCGTGATCAGATACTGCGCCACAATCCCGCATTTCAGGTGAAAATGTCCTTCATCGTTCAGTTCCAGCTCCACGCTGGTGGGACTGAGCAAAATATCCCCCTGGGCGTCTGTCCCATATTCCCCGTTCAGAGGAGCGTATTGGGAAAAGGAAGCCTCAAAATTCCAGGCATGAAGTTGTCCCTCTTCGCTGCGGTAGAGCGCATGCAGATGGCTGACGCCCCGGAACACGATTTTATCCGAAAGAACCTTCTTGTCCAGCAGCACAGGATCCAGGTGGTAATAAATCAGCTTCTCCGGCAGCGGAGCGGATTCGGGAAGAGACAGCGCTTCATCCTGAAAGAAGTTCTTCTCCCCGGCCTCTTTCATCAGCCGCACCGGATAGGTGCTGCGCAGCATCTCCACCCCCGGAATGGGCTGATTGGGGACAGCATACTGGACGGTTTTGGGTGTGCAGACCATGGCCATGACGCCAATCCCTGCCCGGGCCAGAATTTTCCGCGCAGAAATGGAACGGGCATCCACGAACCGCAAAAGGCACTGGATGCGAATGCTCCCCTCGGGGATATCCGCAGGAAGCTCCCACTTCATTTGAAAGGGAATCCATACATCAATGCTTTGCGCCTGGCCGCCGTCCTCCGGTGCATAAAGCACCCATGCCATCACACCGCCGGAAACAGAAATCCCGCTGCCCCGCCATTCCTTGCCCCGGAGGATCACCTGTCCCCATGCGGCCAGGATGGTACCCACATCCGGCATACTGTCCGGCAGATTGATCTGCTGGGTCTGTTCGCTGTTTTGGATTTCTTGCACCGCCATATCCAGGCAGGAGATCAGATTCGTTTCAAAAGTATGCTCCACCTTAGGATCACTCCTTGTCTCACATTGTTCACTAAAGCATATTCCACTGCGGACAGGTTTATGACCAATGCTTCTGTTTCGCCACCCAAAGTCCCAGGATCATCAATGCCAAACCGCCGCAGCAGCACAGAAACCAGCTGTTTAAACAGTGTCCCACAATCATTCCCAAGCCAAAGAACAGGATGCAGAAGCCTCGCATATGGTTTTTCCGACACATATTGACCCCCCATTTCCGAGCAACCCCAAAATATCCTTCCGCACAAAAAACACCCCCTGCACATCCTATGCAGGGAGTGTTTTTCCTATGTTGGTTTTAACCGCCCAAATACGCCTTTTTCACCGCATCGGAGCTGGACAGTTCCTGACCGGTTCCGCTGAGCGTGATGCTGCCCGTCTCCAGAACATAGGCGCGGTCAGCAATTTGCAGCGCCTTGCGAGCATTCTGCTCCACCAGCAAAATGGTGGTTCCGGACTTATGCAGCTCCCGGATAATGTCAAAAATCTGATCCACCAGGATGGGCGCCAGCCCCATGGAAGGCTCATCCAGCATCATCAGCTTCGGATGGCTCATCAATGCCCGGGACATGGCCAGCATCTGCTGTTCGCCGCCGGAGAGGGTGCCGGCAATCTGTTTGCGCCGCTCCTTCAGCCGGGGGAAATACGCAAACACCCTGTCCAGATCCTTCTGGGAAACTTCCTTATTGATATAAGCGCCCATCTCCAGATTCTCCTGAACGGTCATCTGCAGGAATATGCGCCGTCCTTCCGGAACATGCGCCAGGCCTGTCCTCAGGAGCTTGTACGCGTCGGTGTGGCTGATATCCTGTCCGCAGAAGGCGATGCTGCCGCTGCGGGGATGCATCAGTCCGGAGATGGTTTTCAAAATGGTGCTCTTTCCGGCGCCGTTGGCGCCGATGAGGGCCACGATTTCCCCTTCGTCTACTTCAAAGGAAACACCCTTGATGGCATGAATCGCCCCGTAATATACATGAATGTCATCAATTTTCAGCATCAGGCATTGCCCTCCTCTCTGCCAAGATACGCTTCGATCACAGCAGGATCCTGGCGGATTTCTTCCGGAGTTCCCTTTGCAATGATTCGGCCGTAATTCACCACCGCAATGGCCTCACAGACGTTCATTACCAAATTCATATCGTGCTCAATCAGGAAAATGGCAATGTGGAAGGTATCCCGAATCCGGCGGATCTGATGCATCAGCTCCGTGGTTTCACTGGGGTTCATGCCCGCCGCAGGCTCATCCAGCAAAATAATGGAGGGGTTGGTGGCCAGCGCGCGGACAATCTCCAGGCGCCGCTGAACACCATACGGCAGACTTCCGGCCTTCTGACCCGCTACATCCGCCAATCCCATGAAGTCCAGCAATTCCATAGCCCGCCGGGTTGCCGCAGCCTCCGCCTTTTGATACGGAGGCAGATGGAACATGGAGCAAAGAAAGGGGCATTTGATCTCGTTATGCAGACCAACCTTCACGTTGTCCAGTGCGGACATATCCGTAAACAAGCGGATATTCTGGAAGGTGCGGGCGATTCCCAGCTTATTGACCTTATGGGTAGTCATGCCCTTGGTATCAATGCCGTTGATCAGAATGCTCCCCCGGGTGGGCTGGTAGACGGAGGTCAGCAGGTTGAAAATGGTGGTTTTGCCGGCGCCGTTGGGGCCGATCAAACCGGAAATCTCGGTAGGACCAATGGTAATGTTGAAGCTGTCCACTGCTGTCAGACCGCCAAAATCAATGCCCAGATTCCGAACATCCAAAACCGGGAGCTTGTCCTTGTCCTGCTCCCGCAGCAGGTTGTATGTGGGGACTTTCAGCATTTTCTTGGAATACTCATTCATTGCTGCCCACCTCCTTCTTTTTGCGGAAGATGCCTTTGATCTTATCGCCGGCAACGCTCACCGCATCCTTAAACTTGGGAGACCAGGTGAAGAGCATTACCAGAATCAGTACCACGGCATAGATGATCATGCGGAAATCTTCCAGCCCGCGCATCGCCTCCGGCAGAATGTACAAAACCGCGGCGGAGATTACCGAGCCAAGAATATTGCCCATACCACCCAGCACCACAAATACCAAAATATTAATTGAGGTGTTGAAGTTGAATTTGGAAGCGGTCATGGAAGAATAGTTCAGGCCGAACAGCGCGCCGGCCATGCCGGCCAGAAACGCGGATACCACAAATGCCTTCATGCGGAAAGCAGTGACATTGATTCCCACAGATTCCGCCGCGATCCGGTTGTCCCGAACCGCTTTGATGGCGCGGCCTTCCTTGGAGTTGATCAGATTCAGCACCACAAACAGCGTGAACATCACCAGCACAAAGCCCATGGTAAAGGTCGCGATCTTTTCCACGCCGGTGGCGCCCAGAGGACCGCTGATAATGTACTTTCCTCCTTCGCCCAGTTTCATTTTCGAAGTGGAAATTGCCATATGGAAGCCTTCCCCATCGATCCCGGCATAGGTATTGCCGATGATATTCTTCATAATCTCGCCAAAAGCCAGGGTCACAATGGCCAAATAGTCACCCCGCAGGCGCAGAACCGGGATGCCGATCAGGAATCCCATAACGCCGGCCGTGAAGCCGCCGGCGATCATAGCCAGCACCAGGCGAACGGCGTCGCCGGCAACGGCGTCCTTCAGAACAGCGGCAACCACAACACCGGTAAAGGCGCCGATGCCCATGAAGCCGGCATGGCCAAGGCTCAGTTCACCGCAGACGCCCACCAGCAGGTTCAGGGATACCGCCAGCGAGATGTACACACAAACAGGAACCAGATATCCCCTCTGGGAGCTGCTCAGCATCCCCAGAGAATTGAATACCTGCATCAGGACAAAAGCAGCGATTACCACCAGGTATGTGACCAAATTGGTGCGGGTTTTCATATTACCAAGCATCGTTTTCATAAGTCACCTCACACCTTCTCCTGAACCTGCTTGCCCAGCAGGCCGGCGGGCTTCACCAGCAGGATAATAATCAGCACCGAAAACACAATCGCGTCGGAGAACTGCGTGGACAGATATGCCTTGGACAATGTCTCAATAATCCCCAGCAGAATCCCGCCGAGCATGGCTCCGGGGATGGAACCGATGCCGCCGAATACCGCGGCGGTAAACGCGCGAATGCCGGGCATGGAGCCGGTGGTGGGCATCAGGGTCGGCACCGTGGAGCACAGCAGCACACCGGCCACCGCAGCCAGGGCGGAGCCAATGGCAAAGGTGGTGGAGATGGTCTGATTGACATTGATGCCCATAAGCTGGGCAGCGTCCCGGTCCTCAGAAACCGCCCGCATAGCCTTGCCGGTACGGGTTTTCCCGGTAAACAGCGTCAGCCCGAGCATAACCACAATGGAAGCCGCAACAGTCACCAGCACCTCGCCGGTGATCACCAGCTGACCGTCCATGAGAGAAATCGGCTCCATGGTCACAATGCTGGTAAAGTTCTTGGGACTGCTGGACCAGATCAGCTGGGCGGCGTTCTGCAGAAAATAGCTGACGCCAATGGCCGTGATCAAAACAGCCAGGCTGGAAGTTCCCCGAAGGGGTTTATAGGCAAGGCCTTCAATCACAATGCCCAAAAGCGTGCACACAGCAACAGCCGCAGCCACCGACACAATGGACGGCAGACCCAGATAGTTGGTGACACAGAAGGAAATGTATGCGCCAACCATGATCACATCACCGTGGGCAAAGTTCAGCATTTTGGCAATGCCGTAAACCATGGTATACCCCAGAGCGATGATGGCATAAACCGCACCAATGCTGATGCCGTTAATCAGATACTGTAAAATCTGCATATGCTACCTCTCTTGTTTATCAGAATATCGACAGCCTATGACAGCGGCATTGTGCCGACTGTGCCGCTGTCATGGACTGTCGAGACGTACAGCAGGGATGGGAAGGTTGCCCTTCCCATCCCAGAGGATCCATCAGCTGATGGGGACGTAAATGCCATCGGTAACGACCACCGCGGCGGGAGCCTTGGAGATCATGCCGTTTTCATCCCAGGTCATGCCCTTGCCGGTGAGGCCGTCCACAGTCATGGTGGAGAACTGCTCCTGGAGCAGCGCGCAGGCATCCGCAGCGGAGGTGCTGCCATCAATGCCCGCAGCCACGCAGGCGTTGTACAGCGCGTAGATCACGTCGTAGCCGTCCGCGGCAAACTGGTTGGGCACCTTGCCGTCGTTGTTTTCCTTGTACTTGGTTACAAAGGAAACGGTAGCCTCGTCGGTAGCGTTGGCATCAAAGGGAGTCATAAGAACCAGGCCCTCGGCCAGCGTGGTATCGAAGCCTTCCACATTCAGAATGCCGTCCATGCCGTCGCATCCGAAGAAGGTGGGATGATAGTCAACGGTGTTGGCGTAAGTAAGCACCTGAGCAGCTTCCGTGTAGTAGAAGGGCAGGAACACCATGTCGCAGCCGGCGTCCTTGCACTGGGTCACCTGGGTGGACAGGTCAGCCTTGTTGTCAGCGGTGAAGGCAGCGTCATCAACGGCCACATTCAGACCCAGCTCTTCCGCCTTGGCCAGGAAGCCTTCGGCAATGCCGGTGGAGTAGGGGTCGGAGGAATCGTAAATCACACCGATGGTGGCATCCGGCCACTTCTGGCTCATCAGCTCCGCAGCGGAAGCGCCCTGGTTGGGGTCGGTGAAGCACATCTGATAGATGTTGGAGCCGGTCAGCGCAACGTCCTCGGCGGATGCGGAGGGGGTCAGCATGAAGATCTGGTCGTTGACCGTCTCAGCGGCGATGGCCAGGGCGGAACCGGTGGTAACGGCGCCGGCAAAAATCTGCATGCCCCAGTCCTTCAGGGTGTTGTAAGCGGAAACAGCCTTGTCGGAACCGTCGGCTTCGTCATCCTCTGCCTTGAACTCGATCTGCAGACCGCCCTTGGCATTGATTTCCTCAACGGCAATCTCCATGCCGCCCCGAACAGCCAGGCCGTACTCAGAATTGCCGCCGGTGAGCGGGCCGGTCAGACCAATCTTCACCGCCGCGCCGGTATCGGCGGCAGCCTGTTCGCCGGTAGGCTGATCCTGAGCAGCTGTGGTGGCAGTCTGCTCGGAGCCGGACTGGCAGCCGGCAAACATGGACATGACCATCATCGCTGCCAGAAGCAAAGCAATAAACTTCTTCATACACAATTCTCCTTTTCATTCTTTTCTCATAAACTATAAAAAAGCGGCTGCCGGATCGCAGCCGCTTCTTCATACATCATGAATCCCCGGACTGCGCGAAGACTAAAACAAAAGCAGGCATAGCAGGTAAATGGACACTACCCAAACCGCGGCAGTGTCCCAGGTGGGGATCATTCGGGCGCAAGGACATGCGGCCGCCTTAGAACCGCCAGAATGAGAACCCTGAGAACCAAACCGTGCGCCCATGACCTGATGCCTCCCTTTCAGAATCTGGATGTATTGTATCTCACACAAGGACATTTGTCAACGAGGAAAACACCACAGAAACTGCGGTGTTTTCCTCGAATTTTTGTATGCAATGCACAAATGATTTATTCCCCGTCCATGACTGCTTTGCAGGCAGCCAGCACTTTGCTCAGCACCGGTACGCAGGTATGGCTTCCGTATCCGCCGTTTTCCACCACTACGATAAACGCCAGGGGGTATTCCTCGTTCTGCACAAACCCGGCAAACATGGCGTTAGGCGACTGCTCACCGCCCAGCTGGCTGGTTCCGGACTTGGCGCAGACAGACAAGCCGGGGAAATTCCAGTCTCCATAGACACTCTGAACATTGTTGCGCATCATCCCCTGCAGCTTTTCCGCCACCTCCTGGGACAGAATCCGCTGGGTATCTCTGGCTTTTGCCCGGTAGGTGATGCTTCCGCCGCTTTCCACCGAAGATACGATGTACGGCTCGGCGCCTTTTCCTCCTCCGGCAATGGCGCCCATAAATGTCATAAATCTGGCTGGATTGATCAAGTCGTTGTACTGGCCGATGCAGCTCCAGGCAAAGGAAACCGGCGCAGCCTCGGAAACATCGTAGTTTCCTTCCGCGGTGGTAACTCCGTCGATGGTCAGGCTGTCCGCCACGCCAAAGGCGTCCACGTACTTGACCATGTTCTCCTTACCAACCAGCTCCGCGATTTGGGCGTAGGCGCAATTACAGGAATTGGCGAACGCTCTCTGGAGATTCTGCGTGCCATGGGCCGTTTCGCAGGTTACAGCTTCCGTACCGTATTCCACCTTTCCGTAGCAGGTAAATGTCTGCTCTTCAATGTCCGGTACGCAGTTCAGCGCCGCGGCTGTGGTGACGATCTTATATATGGACCCGGGAACGTAGGCAGACTGCAAAAACCGATTCAGATATACGCCGTCATAGGCTCCCGATTCGTCCCCATCAATGTCCGGGACATTGTCCGGGTCAAAGGTGGGGGTTGTCAGGGCGCACAGGATCTCGCCGGTTTCATAATTATAGACTGCCACTGTCCCCTTACGGTTTCCCATAGCTTCCAGCGCCGCATTCTGCACCTGGGCGGAGATGGTCAAATTGGTGACGCCGCCCTCGCCATTGGTATTGTAGATTCCGTTAACCAGATCGAAGCCTGCCATTTCCGAGGCATAATTGGACACCGCCGAGGCTTTGATAAACCCATCCCGATCCCCCAGCCAGTGGAGGGTGGACTTGCGGGTGGCGGCATTCTCCGAATAGGTTCTGCCATCGTTCATAACCAGAAGCGTCTCCCCGCTGCGGTCCAGAACCGTGCCGAATCCGATATTGGTTCCATTGTAAATATGGGGGGAGCCGGAAAAAACGATCCAATCCGAAGCCTGCAGCATATATTCTCCGAGAAAGAACAGGATGCCCAGCAGCAGCACCAGAATAAATACCCCCATCATCCAGGTTCGTTTTGTAACACGATTCAATTCCTCACTCCCCTTTCTTCGCCAGCCGCACAGCAAAGCTGGCATTCTGCCGGGTATCCGCCGCTTTGACAAAGGCCAGCAGTCCCCAAGCGCCGATCATACTGGTGCCGCCGTTGGATACAAAAGGAAATGTCACCCCGGTAAAGGGCAGAATATCCAATGTACCCAGGCAGTTCAAAATGGTTTGGATCACCAGAACACTGGCCGCGGTGCAGGCGCCGATGGAATAAAAGCTGCTTCTGGCAACCCGGGCCGTGCGAATGGCAAAAAAGCCGAACACAACGATGCAGAGCACGGTCATCAGGGCAACCAGCAATCCCCACTCTTCTGAAATGGTGGCAAAGACAATATCCGAATCCGCCGCGAATACATATTGCAGCAGACCTCCCTCCGGTCCCAGGCCAAACAAGCCGCCGGAAGCAATACACATAAGCGATCTGGTCTGCTGATAACCGCCCACCAGCGGATCCTCCCATATATGCCGCCAAGTAGCGAACCGCTGCAGCGCGTGGGGCGCGATCCGCAAAGCCAGAACCCCCGCAAAGCCCAGCGCGGTAATGGCCAGCGCGATGGTGCCCACGCTGCCGGAGCGCAGGTAGGCAATGACCAAAAACGCGCAGAAAAAGATCAGCGCCGTTCCAAAGTCATTCATCAACGCCAGGAAGCAGCAAATGACCACAGAATATACAATGAATAAAATCAGGTTGCGCTTATTGATGATCCGGTCAATGGTGGAAGCGCCCGCAAACACAAAGCATACCTTACTCAATTCCGACGGCTGAAGGGACATGCCGCCCAAAATGATCCAGTTTTTCGCACCGTAATATTCCGTACCGAACACCAGTGTCACGGCCAGAAAGCCGACTCCCGCCGCCACAGCCAGATACCGAACCTTTTTCGCCCGCTCCAAGTCCCGCAATGACCAGCCGATCGCCAGAAAGGTGATCACGCCGATGATCAGCGCGATCATCTGCTTTACCGTTTCATCCGGTTTGACGGTGGCGATGGCCGCCATGCCCATGGTACACAGGAACATGGCCATAGTCTCCAGTTCAAAGGACTTTCGACGGATTATGGCATAGAAGATGTACAGGATCCACTGACACAGGATGATGCCGCCGAATCCCTGAAGGATGCTGATAAAATTCTCCCGATCGGTTTTGAGCATGAAGCCCAGAAGCATCAGACATTGCAGCGTCGTCAGCAGCATCAGATTGGTCAAGGTGTCCCAGCCGCTGGCCGCCTTGGTGCGCAGCTGCGCCTGACGCTCCTCCTGCCGTTCCGTGATGGGCTGCAGCTGCATTTCCACTCCGCCTATGGATATCCGATCCTTGGGATTCAGCGCGCAAATCTGAACATTTCTGCCGTTGACAAAAGTTCCCGTCTTGGACCCCGCGTCACTGATGGTCCAGCTTCCGTCGTCATACCGGGTCAACACAGCATGATTCCGGGAGACCGTAGACAATTCGATGGTGACATCACAGCCTTTGCTGCGGCCGATCAGATTTTCCCAATGGGTGATGGGCACCTGGGTGCCGTCGGGCATATTCAGCCATGCCCAGATCTCCGGCTCCCGCCGAAAGGTAAGCAGCGGCAGCGCGCACCGCAGCAAAAGCAGTGCCGTAAGCACCGGAACCGCCAGCCGCAGAAATCCAATGTATTCCTCTCCCAACGTGCCCTGGGACAAAGCAAGGCTATTCCAAAATTCTTCCAAAAACTCACCAACCTTTCCAGGTTACAAACAGCTTTCCTATCTTCCAAATCCAAGAAATTCCTTTGGAAAATGCGTATCCGGCAGATGAATTCCGTTGGATTCGAAGCATACAATAATAAAATGGCATATTTCCTTTCGGATGTCAAATGAACATTTTCTTAAGGTCGCTCCGATGCAGCCGGCAAGCGCCGCGGAGGCGGGACATTTATCCGGGTAAAAGTTAAAAAAACGGATGGATCCTGGTTGGATTTCCCGCTTTTTATCGCGCACAGTTGGAATAAACGATCCGGCGTCCGTTGAAGCGGATTTGTTCCGGGATCCCTTAAGATTCCATCTGACGCAGAAGGGCGATTTCCTTTTGATATCCGGGCAGCTCATTGGGCGTCTCCAGGATCATGGGCTTGTCCTTCAGGGCAGGATGATTCACAATGGCTTGAAACGCATCCAGCCCCAGACAGCCCGCCCCCAGGCAGGCATGACGATCCTTGCGGCTGCCAAGGGGATTCCTGGAATCGTTCAGGTGCAGCGCCCGGAGCCGCTCCAGACCAATCACCCGGTCAAACTCCGCCAGAACCCCGTCCAGATCGTTCACCAGATCATAACCAGCGTCAAATACATGGCAGGTGTCCAGGCAAACACCCAGATCCTTGCTTCCCACCGCATCCAGTATCGCCTTCAGTTCCTCAAAACGTCCGCCAATCTCACTGCCCTTTCCGGCCATGGTCTCCAGAAGCACCTGTACCGGATAGCCGTGGGCAAGGGCAGAGCGCAGCGCCTGGGCAATATAATCAATCCCCGCCTGCGTCCCCTGTCCCACGTGGCTGCCCGGATGGAAATTGTAATAATTTCCCGGCAACGCGGCCATGCGCGCCAGATCCTCCCGCAAAATTCCGGCCGCAAAACGCCGCGCCTCCGGGTCGGCTGTGCAAAGATTCATGGTATAGGACCCATGTGCCACCAGCTTTCCAAATCTCAGCTCCTTCAGAAGCTCCACCGCCCGGGCATCATCTTCCGGGTTTGGCCGTTTGGCCTTGCTTCCACGGGGATTTCTGGTAAAAAAGGCAAAGGTGTTGGCGCCGATGGAACAGGCCGTCTGAACCATTGCCTCACTGCCGCCGGCGGAAGACAAATGGCAGCCTACATACATAATACATCGCTCCTTACATTGCCGCGGATTGGAGAATGGACGGCCTCCCTTTCTCCTTACCCTTGTTCCGGTTTTCTCCGTTGGGGCCTTCCTCTCCATCCGCAAGGAATCAGCCGCGGAAAGCGGCCGATTCAGCAGGCACTATTATAATGTGTACTGAACAACACAAAAGTCCTTGCAAGCCAAGGCTTTCTGGACTTTTTTGCGTTGTTCCGGTGCAAGATTTTTCCGCTGAAAGGCGGAAAAATCTTGCACCTGTTTGGATGGCGCGGTGCGCCGCACCATCCAAAATACACATTGATACGCGCCTGAATTGAAAAAAACGGTTGGAAAGAGCCGTTTTTTTCAATTTCCCGCCTA